>NZ_JAWRYN010000004.1:0-212188 GCF_046534585.1 Peribacillus sp. SIMBA_075
ATTGGACATGGCGAGGTCCAAAAATGGCCTAACATAGTGGGCTCGTAGAGCCCCAATCTCCTAACTTCAGGCAAAAAATCAAAGGGAATCTCAAAAAGGGGTTCGGAATTTTTTAATTCCGAACCCCTTTTGTCTACAAACTGAAGCCTCCCAATTTATGGGAGGCTGTTTTGATTATCAGGCTGTTTTTTAGTCATTCATTTTAATTTCCAAACTGTTTCAGTAAAACATTCATTTCAGAACTTAGTTTTAGGAATAGAGGTTTGTTTTTCATATCCAGGGCTTCATCAATCTGTTTCGCAAGGATATTCTTTTTGGTAGTAAGGACGGATTCCAGAATAATCATATCAATTAACATTTCCTGAACCACAGCATCGTTTTTCATTTCGCTCATTGATAAGGACTTCACTGACTCTGAATAAGATTTTTCATTTTTCAAAGTTACCACCCCTGACCCTTTTTATTAGTATATGGATTTGAATGGATAAAATCAACTGAAAATTCAAAAAAATTTAAACTTAATAGAGAATGTGTCGTTTAGATGACGAAATGACCACTTTTTAAAAGAATTTTTAATTTTTTGTGAACTTGCTTTTTATCTTTACAGGTTGTGCTATTATAGTGAGGAATTTAGCATATATTTACTATCTCCCTTCACCTTTTTATACAATCGGGAATGGAAGGGTACAAGCGATTAAGACTATAAGGTTTGGTAAAGTAAAATGGTGTTTATAGTTTTACTTTTTAATGCAATGAGGAAGAGGTGGATTGAAAATGAAGGAAAACAGTCAGGGAATCATCGAGGAATATGAAATCACGCCCTATACACTAATGGTTTCACCAATTAATTATGGAAGTAAAATATATGCCCGGATCGTTGAAATGGAGGACGAGTTCATCTCCCCGTTTAAGCCTTTGGAAATAGTAAAGAAAAGCTGTGAGTTTTTCGGATCAAGTTATGAAGGACGCAAACAAGGCACGAAACAGCTCATAAACATCACACATAAAGCACCGATTGCAATTGATCCAACCAGTTCGATCTTCTTCTTTCCAACTACATCTCCGTTGCGTCCTCAATGCATCTGGTTATCACATGAGCATGTGGTATCCTATGATCGCCTGGATTCCAAACATACAACCATCACATTCAGGAATAGACAAACCATCGATATAGAAGTATCATGCAGTTCTTTTGAAAACCAGCTGCACCGGACATCTTTTTTAAAAACGAAACTGATCCAGAGGATTGAGGAAACAAAGAGGAAATCGTTCTATCTGTTCTCCGAGGCAAATGGAGTCAAGGCTTCAGAGGTAATGTCAAAGTATATACCAAGCAAGTAAAGGAAGGCGGATCCAGGCTGTGAAAATCGTAACAGTGCTGACTGGAATGTACAGGATGCAAACGGCATTTAGTCAAAATTAAAGCAAGCCCTTCTCATAAGAGAAGGGCTCTATTATTAACCTTCAAATAACACTTCCATAAATCGTCGATTTCTTTTTAAATTTTTTCAGTGCCTTCTTTAATAAATGTGATGTTTCCCTCCTACCATGTTCCCTCTTCAAATAATATTATTACCGTTAGTACTTTTATAAAAATAATTAATTCCAGCCCACAATATAGATTACTCCTAAGTTTTCTAAGTTGAGGGAGGGTTATTTTACCATCCAATGGTTTTACGATTAAACAAAGGAATATAAGTTTGTGAGTTATTCACTTCACAATATAATAGATGACCTCTATGTTTCACAAAGGTCTTTTTATACATAATGATAGAGATTATATTGATTTGCCGTTTTATTCATCTGCCGTGACCAAAGTAAGGTAAAGGATAACGTTTTCATTTGTCTCTAATATAGACTTATAACAATCTTTTGCAAAAACGTTTTGCTGACTCTAAAATGATAGTGTTGGGGAATAGGTTTATTAAATGTACAGAATAAGATGTGAGTAAAATACCGATTAAATATGAGCATACGAGCCCGGCCTATTATTCGTTAAGACTGTGTCCTCGAAAATGTTTGTCATAATCAGTAAGCAGCTAAATGTGCAAACGGTTTATGACAATAGTTGAGGGTAGTGAGCCTTATCGATCTTGGTCATGATAAATTGACTTACTCATCTATAAGAAGCAGGAAGAAGAGATGCGTTTTTTAATGGTCATACTTTCCCTACACCCCAATGCATCTATATCATTAACAGATAATCATACATGGAGGATGGCAGCATAGGGATAAGCCGCTAAATATCCCTAGCATGGTGACTTTTTTCGAAAAAGTAATAACATAACAAGTCTTCCGTCTTATTCCGAAGGCGGGGATTGAAATAATTATGATGTTCTTCATATCCTTTATATAAAAAACAATACATCGTGAAGGATTCATCACGTTTGATTTCACTTACTTTAATATTCTCCTTGCGCAAATAGCGCCGTACCTCGGCAAGATCGTCCTGAACGACTTTTAATATATGCTCGACTAGTTCCGAATAGGGCCTTTTTAATTTAAACGGACTAATTTCGATGACCTTGAGATCCCGGTTTAAGACTGTAATAACCATAGGGAGGTAGATGGCTTTTTCAATCATATTTCGGTCATCTTCTGGAATGCGGGTCATCATGACCGCTCCTTTCTAAAAAAGCACGTTTTTAATATTAATATGTATATCTTGTGAAAAAACAGAACGTTTGTTCTCGTTCGTTTATCCTAATGTATTTTAAGTTTATATGCAAGAAGTTTTGATAAATGATGAAATTTTTGTTAACAAGATTATGTTTTCCTGAGATAGGGAAAGTATGAAGATATATGGATAATAATTCTTGCAATTTCAGGGGAAAGTGATATATCTAAAGTAAACGGTTTTTAATAAGTTTATGCTGCTTTGATAGTAGCATGTCGAGGGAGATAATTATGGATTTGGATACTATACGTGAGTGGTTTACACTTGATAATATATCGGCGCTCATTCAGCAATATCGCTCATTCGGTCCAATTCCCGGAATCTTACTGCCGATGTTGGAAGCTTTTTTGCCCTTTTTACCCTTAGTGGTGTTCGTGCTTGCAAATGCAACGGCTTTTGGTCTCTGGTGGGGATTTTTATTTTCTTGGATTGGTGCAGTAGCGGGGTCTTTTTTGATCTTTTTAGTTATTAGAAGATATGGTCAAATGAGGTTTTTTCGATTTTTGCAAAAACATAAGCAGGTGCAGAGGTTGATGGTTTGGGTGGAAAGCCATGGATTCGGTCCTTTGTTCATACTGCTCTGCTTCCCTTTTACACCGTCGGCCATCGTGAATATCGTGGCAGGACTTTCAAAGGTAAGTCCCTTGCAATATGGACTTGCAGTCGTTGGAGGGAAAGCGGTGATGATTTTTACGATCAGCTTCGTAGGTTACGATTTGGTATCCTTAATACATAAGCCTGTACGTACGATCATTATCGGGATTGTCATCTTTATCCTATGGTATGTGGGAAAAAGACTGGAAGTCCGATTAAATAAAAGCATGAAGAGAGAAGAAGGACAATAAATTAGTATATAAATGTAGTAGGGGTTGAACCAGATGGAAAAAACAAACAAGAATTCTTTGTCCGATTGGATAAAAGCAGCCATGATAGCTTTTGTTATTTACATCTTAATCCGTACATTTTTCTTTTCAAGCTATGATGTTGAAGGGGATTCGATGCAGCCGACTCTTGAAGACGGCAATAAACTTGTCGTGAATAAAATCCATTATCAGATTCAAGATATCAACCGTTTTGACATTATAGTTTTTCATGCGAATGCACAGGAAGATTATGTTAAGCGAGTTATAGGGATTGCAGGTGACCGCATTCGTTATAAAGATGATTGGCTTTACGTAAATGGTGAGAAAGTGGATGAGCCTTATCTTGAGAAATACAAGGAAGGTTTCCCGGGACAGGATTTTACGGGCGATTTTACATTAAAGGAATTGACGGGCATGACAACAGTCCCGAAGGGCAAGCTTTTTGTCATGGGTGACAATCGCCTTGAAAGTGCGGACAGCCGTCACTTTGGTTACATACCAGTTGAAAATGTTGTCGGTAAAGTCGATGTTCGATATTGGCCGATCAAAGAGTTCAATTATAAATTTACAGGTGAATGATTGAGGAAGCCCGAAAATTATCAGGGCTTTTTCTTTTGGAGGAAACGCGAACGTACGATTGGTGTTTTTTAAAGGAAAACGGTAAAATAATAGAATGTAAATCTAATTGGAAACAGAAACCTAGTCAAAAAGACGAAAGTATTTCTGGTATGATGGATCTAGATATTATGTTGTATAAGGGGGAAAAGAGATGTCACTCCGTTTTTTACTGGGAAGATCGGGTGCAGGGAAAACTTCGAATATATTGGGCGAAATTCGCACCAAATTGGCAGAAAATCCCGAAGGCAATCCAATTATCTACCTCGTTCCTGATCAGATGACGTTTCTATCTGAATATAAATTAATTAAAACACCAGGCCTTGCCGGAATGATCCGTACACAGGTTTTCAGTTTTAGCAGGCTTGCTTGGCGCGTTCTTCAGGAAACTGGGGGAATGAGCCGGCTCCATTTGGACAGCGTTGGCGTTAATATGTTGATAAGGAAGATCATGGAGGATAAAAAAGAAGAGTTAAAGATGTTTCGTCGATCTGCTGATAAGCAGGGGTTCATTGCACAGATGGAGCTTATGCTGGCTGAGTTCAAGCAGTATTGCATCAAACCGGATGACATTCAAAACTATTTGACCGAAACATCACCCTCCGGCAGCGGCATTCAGGATAAACTTCATGACCTTGAATTGGTCTATCAGGCGTTTGAGGATGAAATGGTTGGCAAATATTTAGATTCCGAAGACTATTTCACTTTGCTTATCGAGAAAATGTCTGAGTCTTCATATATAAGGAATGCGGATATCTATATCGATGGTTTTTATAGCTTGACGCCACAGGAATTGTTGATTGTGGAAGAAATGATGAAGCTGTGCAGGAGTGTAACGGTCTCGCTGACGTTAGATCAGCCCTACAGACAATATGCTCCGGATGATTTGCAATTGTTCAGGCAAACGGGAAATCTTTATCATAACCTTTATCAGGCTGGATTGAGGAACGGTATACCCATTTCTGAAGACCGAATCTTAAAAGGGACGGAAAGGTTTGGAAAGAGTCCGGGCCTGAATCATCTGGAAACTTACTTTGCCATTCGTCCTGCACGGACGTTTGGGCAGTCACCTGATGTAACGATCGCCCAGGCAGTTAACCGCAGAGCTGAGATTGAAGGAGTTGCCCGGGACATCTTGACGCTTGTCAGAAAGAAACAGCACCGTTTCCGTGATATTGCGATTTTAGTCCGAAATGGAGAGGCATACACAGATATTTTACAAACCGTTTTTCGGGATTATCAAATCCCCTTGTTCGTCGATTCCAAACGGACCATGCTGAATCATCCTCTGATTGAACTGATTCGTTCGACTTTGGAGATCATCAATGGATATTGGCGTTATGAGCCGGTATTTCGTGCAATCAAGACGGAGCTTCTATTTCCGCTGCAAAAAAATCACGATAGAATGCGCGAACAGGTTGATAAGCTGGAAAACTATGTGCTGGCCCGTGGAATTAAAGGAAGCAGGTGGACGTCCAAAGAGCGTTGGACCTACCGGCGTTTCCGCGGACTGGAACTAGAGGACCGAAACCAGACGGACAAGGAAATGAAGCTTGAGCAAGAGCTTAATGAGATGAAGCAATTATTTACCGAGCCCATCTTGAAGCTATCAAAACGTGTTAAAAAGGCAGCTAATGGCAGGGAATTGTGTGAGGCCCTTTATCTATATCTTGAGGAATTGCATGTACCGGAAAAATTGGAAAAACTGAAACAGGAGGCAGAAGAAGCGGGTGATTTGGTATCGGCTAGAGAGCATGAGCAAACGTGGAATGCGGTTGTCGACTTACTAGACCAATTCGTTGAACTGCTGAGCGGGGAAGAGCTTTCCATGAAACAGTTTGCGGTAGTCATTGAAGCTGGTCTGGAGTCCCTTGAATATTCTTTGGTACCGCCGGCAATTGACCAAGTCCTAGTAGCTAATCTCGATTTATCCCGCCTGGATGATGTGAGGACAGCTTTTGTCATCGGCTTGAATGAAGGGGTTTTGCCAGGAAAGGCTTTATCTGACGGAATATTTTCAGATAGTGATCGTGAGCTGCTGCTGGCTGGTGGACTTGATGTTGCTCCAAATTCAAAGGTGCGCCTCCTTGATGAGGAGTTTACTGCGTATAAAGCTTTTACTACACCTGCTGAAGCCCTTTATTTATCATATCCGCTTGCCGATGAGGAAGGAAAGGCACTTTTACCCTCATCCTATTTGAAAAGGGTAAGGGACGTATTGCTAAACGTTTCCGATGTGTATTATATGAACGATCCATCCGATCTGACTGCTGAGGAACAGGTGAAATATGCGGCGAATTATGATGTGGCACTATCGTACCTCGCTGCCCAATTGCAGCTGAAAAAAAGGAACTATCCAATCCACTCACTTTGGTGGGATGTATATAATTCCATTTTGGAGGATGAAAAGGCCGGTCCTTCAGCAACCAAGGTTTTATCGAGCCTTTTTTATCAAAATGGAACAAAGAAATTATCAGAGGAAACAAGCAAGCAATTATATGGTGAGAGCATTCTTACGAGTGTATCCCGGATGGAAATGTTCAATAGCTGCCCGTTTTCCCATTATGCCGCTCATGGCTTGAAATTGAGGGAAAGGCAAATTTTCCGTTTGGATGCACCAGATATTGGTGAGATGTTCCACGGAGCGTTGAAAATGATTTCGGATTACTTAAAGGAACATGATATTCCTTGGTCTGCTTTGACGAAGGAACAATGTTTGGAGTTGGCTAGAATTGCTGTGGAGAAACTTGCTCCTAAACTTCAAAATCAGATTTTGTTAAGTACGAACCGCCATCACTATTTACGCAGGAAACTGGAACACGTGATTGGACGGGCCTCAATCGTATTAAGTGAACATGCAAAGGTGAGCGGTTTTGCTCCAATTGGACTAGAACTCGGATTCGGAAAAAATGGAGAGCTGCCGCCACTTTCTTTCACATTGAAAAACGGTACGAAGATGGAATTGATCGGGCGGATCGACCGTGTGGATAAAGCGGAAGAAGGTGAGGGTGTCTATTTGCGTGTGCTCGATTATAAGTCGAGTGAAAAGGAACTGAACATGAGTGAAGTGTATTATGGACTTGCGCTGCAAATGTTGACATACCTTGATATCGTCGTCACCCATTCGAAGTCGCTAATTGGAAAGGAAGCTATCCCAGCCGGCGTTTTGTATTTTCATGTGCATAATCCTGTTGTCAAATCAAAGGGAATGCTCAGTTTGGATAAAATTGAAGAAGAAATTTATAAAAGTTTTAAAATGAATGGACTTGTACTGGATCATTCAAATGTC
The DNA here is from genome assembly GCF_046534585.1 of Peribacillus sp. SIMBA_075. Classification (NCBI taxonomy): domain Bacteria; kingdom Bacillati; phylum Bacillota; class Bacilli; order Caryophanales; family Bacillaceae; genus Peribacillus; species Peribacillus sp. SIMBA_075. Next base: position 7,445 of record NZ_JAWRYN010000004.1, read on the forward strand.
ATTCAGATGATGGATACTTCGCTTGATATTGAAAATTCAGGTAAGTCGGATATTATTCCAGCTGGATTTAAAAAGGATGGTTCGCTCCTGGCGGCTTCCAAAGTAGCCAGCAGGGAAGAGTTTTCGCTTCTGAATCATCATGTGCGCCGCGTTTATCAGGAGGCTGGTGATCGAATGGTCGATGGTGATGTGGATATAACGCCATATAAATTAAAGGAAAAAACGCCGTGCACCTTCTGTTCCTTTAAATCGGTATGCCAATTCGACCAGTCACTGGAGGAGAATCAATTTAGGAATTTAGCACAGAAGAAACAAAATGATGTTCTTGAGCTATTAAGAGGGGAGGGGGAGAGCGATGAGTAAAACGAAAATCCCTGCTCTGCCAGGAGACGTGACCTGGACGGAAGATCAGTGGAAGGCGATATGGGCTAAAGATCAGGATATTCTGGTTGCGGCGGCTGCAGGTTCAGGGAAAACTGCGGTGCTGGTCAATCGGATCATCCAAAAAGTCATTTCAGAAGAAGATCCAATCGATGTTGATGAACTGCTCGTCGTTACATTCACCAATGCTTCGGCTGCCGAGATGCGCCATAGGGTAAGCGAGGCATTAGAAAAAGCGATCAATGAAAATCCGCATTCACAGCATCTGCGGAAGCAGTTGAGCTTGATTAATCGCGCTTCAATTTCCACACTTCATTCCTTTTGTTTAGAGGTGATCCGGAAGTATTATTACCTGACGGAAATCGACCCAGGCTTCCGGATTGCAGACTCTACAGAGATCCAGCTACTCCGTGATGAAGTGATGGAAGAACTTTTCGAGGAACAGTATGGCCAAAATGATAATGATGAGTTCTTTAATTTGGTTGATGCTTTTACGAGCGATCGAAATGATGATGCACTTCAGAATATAGTTCGATCGCTGTATGATTTTTCGCAATCAAATCCTGATCCGGACAGATGGCTCAATGGTGCAGCAAGCATGTATGAGTTGGCTGATGATGATGGGATTGATGACCTTTCGTTTATCGATTCATTGAAATTCGATATTGGTTTACAACTGGACACTGCCAGGGATTTATTGGAACGGTCGCTTGCGTTGACAAAAGTCCCTGGGGGGCCGGCACCAAGGGCTGAGAACTATTTAGCCGATTTGACCCTGGTTGCTAAACTTTCGGAAGTGAAAGACCAATCCTGGAATTCTCTTTATGAAGAAATCCAAAACGTGAAATTTGGAACGGCAAAACGGCTTACTGGTGAAGATTTTATCAAGGAAGTATCGGATGAGGCTACCAAGTATCGCGATAAGGCGAAGAAGATCATCAAATCATTACAGGAAGAGTTATTTTCCCGAAAACCGGAAAGCTATCTGCGCGATATAAGGGAGCTCAAGGGCTATGTCGATACACTTGTAATGCTTGTTAAACAGTTTGACGATCGATTCTTTGCTGCAAAAGCAGAAAAGAACTTAGTTGACTTTGCTGATTTGGAACATTATTGTCTTCGGATTTTGACAGGGGAGATTGTGGATGGCGAACGAAAACCTTCAGCGGCAGCTATCGAATACAGGAATCAGTTCAAGGAGGTTCTCGTAGATGAGTATCAGGATACGAACCTTGTTCAGGAATCCATTTTAAAACTGGTGACGGCTGACGGCGAATATAATGGGAATCTGTTTATGGTAGGCGATGTCAAGCAGTCCATTTACCGCTTTAGGCTTGCGGAACCGAATCTCTTCCTTGGAAAATACACACGTTTTACCCATGATGGTGTTGAGTCCGGACTTAAAATAGATTTAAACCGTAATTTCAGGAGCCGAAAGGAAGTTCTCGATGGGACGAACTTCTTGTTTCAACAGTTGATGGGCATTACAGTCGGTGAGATTGATTATGATGAAGATGCCCAATTGAAGAAAGGTGCCCCATATCCCGAAGACGATCCAAACCCAATTGAACTCCATTTAATTGATGGAACAGCCGATTCGGGAGCCCTTTCGGAAATGGAAGGATCGGATGGCGGGTTTGAGGCTGAGGAACTTGAAAAAGCGCAGCTTGAAGCAAGGCAAATGGCTAAGCTCATTAAAAAGGCTATAGGCGAAAAGCATCGGATATATGATACGAAAACCAAAAAGTACAGATCTGCCACATATCGTGACATGGTCATTCTTCTTCGCTCGATGCCATGGGCACCGCAAATCATGGAGGAATTTAAAAAGCAGGGGGTTCCAGTCTATGCCAATTTGTCGACAGGGTATTTTGAAGCGACCGAAGTGGCCATCATGATTTCCTTATTGAAGGTGATTGATAATCCGCAGCAGGATATCCCATTGGCTTCCGTTCTCCGTTCACCTATAGTCGGGCTGGATGAAGAAGAAATGTCACAGGTGCGTTTATTCCATACAGGGAGCTACTACGAAGCATTAGCTGATTTTTACAGAAAGAGTGACCCGGAAGAACATCCCGGGCTATATGAAAAAGCCTCAACTTTTTATAAAAAGCTAGTAAAGTGGAGGAAGCTTGCCAGGCAGGAAGCATTATCAGATTTGATCTGGCTTCTATATCGCGAAACGCAGTTTTATGATTTTGCAGGAGGGATGCCAGGTGGTAAACAGCGCCAGGCCAATTTAAGAGCTTTGTATGACAGGGCAAGGCAATTTGAAGCAAGTTCATTCCGCGGTCTGTTCCGTTTCTTGCGTTTCATAGAAAGGATGCAAGAACGTGGAGATGATCTAGGGGCAGCCCGGGCTTTAGGGGAACAGGAGGATGTAGTCCGCCTGATGACGATTCACTCGTCAAAGGGTCTTGAGTTCCCGATCGTGTTTCTTGCCGGTCTTTCCAAGCAATTCAATATGATGGATATACGCAAGCCGTATTTACTGGATAAGGATTATGGCTTTGCGGCTAAGTATGTGAATTCCGAATTACGGATAACTTATCCATCCCTCCCTCAATTGGCTTTTAAGAAAAAAAAGCAGCTTGAATTAATTGCCGAGGAGATGCGTGTCCTCTACGTGGCACTTACTAGAGCTAAAGAAAAGCTTTACTTAATTGCCAGCATCAATGATGCAGAAAAAACGCAGCAGAACTGGGAAAGTAATGCGGCACATGGAGATTGGCTTTTAAAGGACTATGTACGGGCAGGTGCAAAAAGCTATCTTGATTGGATTGGTCCATCCCTTGTCCGGCATCGGGATTCCCTTGGTGCTGCAGGCCTTGGCTTGGAAATGGAGTCGCATCCATCGAATTGGTCCATTTCCGTCATTCCGAGTGAAGAACTTGCTGTCCTGGATGAGGAAGAGGCACTGGTACAGGAGCAAATACTCGATCATGTCCAAAAATCAGAGAAGGTCGCGATGGTTTCCGAATTTTATGATGATATCAAAAAACAGCTCGAATGGGAGTACCCCGAGCATGAGGCGACGGTGTATCGTTCCAAACAATCCGTTTCTGAACTAAAACGTCAATATGAATTGAAGGACGAGCAAAGCTCCACGGAGTTGTTACGTAAATTTAAACGTCCCATCACGAAGCGTCCGACTTTCATGCAAGAAAAGTCACTGACACCTGCTGAAAGGGGTACGATTACACATTTAGTCATGCAGCATATTGATCTATCTAAAGAGATTACCATTCAATCGATTCAGGAACTGATGGTAGACTTGATTCAACGAGAGTTGTTGACGGAGGAACAGAAAGAAGCTGTGGATCCGGAAACGATTGTCGATTTCTTTGACAGTGAAATCGGCCAAAGAATGAAGAGGGCCGGGAGCATTCGCCGTGAAGTGCCATTTACGATGTCGGTGCCTGCAAAAGAGGCTTACAGGGATTGGGCAACTGGCGAAGAGGAGATCCTTATCCAAGGTGTGATTGATTGTATCTTTGAGGATGAACAAGGTCTTGTGCTACTCGATTATAAAACGGATACAATCACTGGCCGTTTTGCTAGCGGGTATGAAGGGGCTAAAGAAATCCTTGCCGATCGATACCGGATGCAGCTTCAGCTATATACGAGGGCTGTTGAAGGGATATTGAATAAGAAAGTAACCAGCCGTTACTTGTTTTTCTTTGACGGATCGCATTTATTGGAAGTATAAGAGAGACAGAGTGTCCCATTTATGTGGGACACTCTGTTTGTAGACAAAAGGGGTTCGGAATTAAAACATTCCGAACCCCCTTTTGAAATTCCCTTTGAATTTTGCTCAATATTAAGGAATTGGATCTCTACGAGCCTACTATGTTAGGCGATTTTTGGACATGGCCAAGTCCAATTGGCCATCTTCTTTTTATTCATGGCAGCGAAAGTGAGCATCGCCTGCATCGACAATTTTTTAAGTCCCCTTAAAGTAGTCCAACGCATGCCATGGTTTTCTTTTGCATCTGCGAAAACACGCACAACCGTTTCATTACGTTTCGCATAGATAGGTTTTACATCTTGATGATGGCGCAGATGATCTGCTTCTTCCATATAATCTTGCCAAATATGACGTGTCACTGCTTTTTGATGGTCTATACTTTGGGTACACTTTGATAAAAATGGGTTTTGGTGATTTGTACTCACGATAGCCCTCTTTATTCGTTGTTGTGTACTTTAATATCTCGCCCGATGGGCAAAGGGAACAATCAAAATGTTCATCTTATTCGCACTGGCGCATTTCAAATTGATCTCGCTGAATAAAATCATGTTTAGAAAGCATCCTCATCACCTTAAGTTTTAATACTCAAAGTTGATTGGAGCGGAAGGTACGAGACTCCTGCGGGAAAATCGCGTCTAGGGGAAGACCCCCACAGGCGCAAGCCGAGGAGGCTCCCTGACCGCCCGCGGAAAGCGAGTGCCTGGATTGGAAATCAACGTTCAAATTGTACAAGCAAAAAAAACTGAAGACAAACTCGATTTTCACCAAATAAACAGAATAGTTTGAAAAAATATAAAAAATTACTATATACTAGAGGAGAAAAATACCTTTTAAAGGAGTAGAGAAGAGTATGACGAGTGAGATCAAGAGCAGGGGATACTTTGGTGAGTTCGGTGGGAGCTTTGTACCGGGTGAACTACAGGAAGTTATGGATATTTTAGAAACGGAATTCCTGAAATATAAGGATGACCCGGAATTCATTGAGGAGTTTCAATATTATCTGAAAGAATATGTCGGACGCGAAAACCCGTTGACCCTTGCACAGAATTTAACGAAAAAGATTGGCGGGGCAAAAATATATTTGAAGCGTGAAGATCTGAATCATACAGGTGCTCACAAAATTAATAATGCGATTGGACAGATCCTGCTCGCTAAACGGATGGGTGCTAATCGCATCATCGCAGAAACTGGCGCTGGACAGCATGGTGTAGCGACTGCAACAGCATGTGCGATGTTCGGCTTAGAGTGTGTAATCTATATGGGTAAGCTGGATACGGAGAGGCAGGCATTGAATGTCTTTCGGATGGAATTGTTGGGGGCAAAAGTTGTAGCGGTCGAAAAGGGACAGGGGCGATTAAAGGATGCCGTTGATGAGGCATTAAATGATTTGGTGCAAAACTATGAAAATACTTTTTACTTGCTTGGTTCAGCAGTGGGCCCGCATCCCTATCCAACGATCGTTAAGCATTTTCAAGCAATCATAAGTGAAGAATCAAAACGCCAGATCGTTAAAAAGGAAGGAAAGCTCCCAACTGCCATCATTGCTTGCGCAGGAGGGGGAAGCAATGCGATTGGTGCTTTTGCACATTATATCAAAGAAGAAAATGTCCGTTTAATTGGTGTAGAACCAATTGAAGCCCCTAGTATTTCGCAAGGTGTCCCGGCAGTATTGCACGGATTCAAAAGTTTGACGTTAGTGGATGGGCATGGGCAGCCAAAACCGACATTTTCCATAGCGGCCGGCTTGGATTACCCAAGTGTTGGACCCGAGCATAGTTTTTTGAAAGATAGCGGACGAGCGGAGTATGTGACGGTAAAAGGGGAAGAAGCTCTTGAGGCTTTTCAGGTGTTATCCAAAACAGAGGGGATCATCCCAGCTCTCGAAAGCTCGCATGCTCTAGCTTACGCCATGAAGTTAGCAAAAGAGTTAACAAGAGATGATATCCTGATCGTTAATTTATCAGGACGGGGTGATAAAGATGTGGAGCAAGTATTTAACATGATAGAAAAATAGGCCAAATTTTAAAAGCCTCCCGGATTTGGGAGACTTTTTCTTTGACTAATTATTCCCTGCAATGGGTTGGTCGACCCCATTGACATCAAGGACATTGCTTCCATTAAGCCCATTGGCCGTAAAGACGATCGCACCAGTGTTAGATGAACCAGATCCGGTGACAGTTTTGTTGGAAGACTTCGGCGAAATGACGGCTGCATCCCCGAATAACAGGTTTCCATCCGCGACATTGAATATTTGGACTGGACCGACAATAGCTGGCATATAAATTCCTCCTTTTAACATTTAAGGGGTGTGGGTTGAATCCTCAATTGGTGTCTTTTCGGTTTTTTTAGGAATCTCCCGAATGTGTTTCACTCTGGATTCCATACGTATATGACCGACATTCCCCACACCGACAACAGCTGAAGATGATACCCCGATTACGTCGATGTTGCCAACATGAATAAAAGGATTCGGATTTGAAAATCTTGATATGACGGGTTCATTCAATCTAGGGATATAAAATGGTTTCTTAAAAATGTCATAGTCTTCGAAATGAACATCCACTGAATCGAAAGTGTCGCTTTTCTTCTGGACTGCCAAGGCAAATGAGTTTCCGTCAATATAAGAACAGTCTCCAATCTGCATGGTGGAGCTAAAAAGGACTGTCTTGGCAGATAAAGACTTTACTTTTGATGTTCTTGAAAACATCTCTTTTATCCTTTTGGAGCAAATGGGACGGTTGGTCCGATGATAAGGGATTCCGGAGGTGTATCGAATGCGGAAGATAGTTGGACCGTTTGCACATCCCCTATTAGAAATAAAGCAGAGCTTGATACACCAATAATTTTAATATCACCTACGCAAAGCTGGTGATTGATTACATTAAACTCCATTTGGATTTCCTCCTGTCTCGGTTTGTGAATGGGTAATGAATTGAAATAATGCAGCTTGAATATCGGATTTTACCTTTTCCCTGACTTTTTCTTTGATATTATCCCGTTGCTCTGGTGCACGTTCCGCATAATTAAGATTATCGAAATACATATTGATTCGTTGATGAAGCTGGCGTTCGACGTCCTGCTTAATGAAGTCATGATAAGAGGGTTCCAATGATACTTTTAACTGGGTTTCCGCATCGTGGATCATATTTTCCAAGTCTGAAAGTATATCGTTGTAAATTTCCTGGACAACGATTTCTCTGCCTGGAAATAGGTTCGGTGCAGGTGGAACGGGTTGGTTGTTGACGGCAAATTCATCAATGTTGTTTAGATCATTGGGGTTTAAGCCGATATTCAACGTTCCATCTAAAGATTCGACTTTTAACTGATCGAATTTATATTCAATTTTATCTACATGGATGGGCGGTTTGCTTTTCAGTTGGGCAAGTTCATCTGTCAGGCGTTTGAGTTCGCGTTCAAGTTTCATGATCCGTTTATCCTGGGCTTCAAGATAACACTGCATTTGGATGGAGTACGAATATAGATCCTGATTCACGATTCAACACCTCACCTTCACAATATGATAACTTCATTTATGACAGTATATGAAAAGTATGGAAATGGGTGAATGCCTATGAATTAGGACGATTAAATGGGACGAAACTGGTTAATGGGGTTACATCAGCTTCAACTCCGGGAGCAGGCTCAGTGAATCCACCGGTATTGGCTAATGTGGAATATGGTTTAATCACCCCGGCACTTCCTATTTGAAAAACGGATGAATTGGCGATACTTTGAATTTTTATCATATTGATTTGTATGGTCTGGTGAATATTAAAGATCATGCTGACTCCTTTCTTAAAAACATTAGAGATTTAAGACCAGTGGCTGGTCAATACCATCTGTATCATTTGTATTTGTGGTGCTATAGGCATTATATAGTGATATCGATTCACCTGTATTGAACGAGCCAGCACCCGAAAAAGTTTTCGCAGTGGAATATGGACTAATTTTAAAGACGTCACCAACATGGACAACTCCACTGTTACTGACATTGATGACTTGAACGATTCCTACGATGGCCGGCAAGAAAAATCACCCTTTATTATTCTGGTTTTACCCTTAAATCAAGGCGATGAGCCTACACTGAAGGGAGTATCAATGTATTGTATGTCAACTCAAGATTGATGTGATTCATCTGCCTATCAATTTGTTGTTGTATAACAGGTGAGAGTGTCATTGGATGAATGGCAACAGATATGGTAAAATGTTTACTAATTCAGAATTTTTAAATAAAATGAGGGGTGAGGAAATGAACGTACCATTAGTAATATCGCATTTCTTAGATCGAGCAGCCTTACTATATGGCGATAAGAAAGCCATCATTGGAGAAGACAAGGTTTTATCCTACTTAGAGTTGAACGGCCGTGTAAACCAGCTTTCAAATGGTTTAAGGGATCTTGGAGTCAAAAAGGGTGATAGGGTGGCATATTTGGCAACTAACTCAATTGAAATGCTTGAAGGCTTTTATGGAGTATTTCAACTTGGGGCCGTAATCGTTCCATTGAATATCCGCTTGAAGCCTGCCGATTATTTATTCATTTTGAACCATAGTGAGTCCAAGGTCCTTTTCGTAGATCAGGAATTGTATCAACTAATTTATCCTGTCAAGGACGAACTTGAATCGGTGGAACACATAATTGTACATTATAAAGGTGAAGAGATAAATGAAATCGATTACAACTATTGGCTGGAAAGTTATGATAACAGGAGTTTTAATCGGGAGTCAGTGGATGAAAATGATGTTTCGAGCCTTCTTTATACAAGCGGGACCACTGGAAATCCCAAAGGGGTGATGCTGACTCACCGCAACAATTACCTGCATGCCCTAGGTGCGATGCATCACTTCAGAGTCAATGACCGCGATACATATTTGCATGTACTGCCGATGTTCCACGTAAATGGTTGGGGTGCCCCATTTTATTATACGGCAAATGGTTCCACTCAAATTTGTTTGAGGAAAACCACACCCGAAACAATATTTGATGCACTTGAAAAGCATAAGGTTTCCATTATGCATATGGCACCAACGGTTCTGAATTCTTTGTTTCAATATTATGAACGGAATGTTCCGGTGATTGAGCAAGATATCCGAATCGTTGTTGCGGGTTCCGCTCCCCCCCCTGCATTCGTTACAAGGGTAGAAAAAGAGTTAGGCTGGGAATTCATTCAAATTTATGGAATGACTGAATCAACACCGGTAGCTTTGATATCGCTGATTCGTTCTGAATTCGATGATCTTTCGGAAAAGGAAAAATATAGAATGAAGGCGAAAGCCGGATATCCCATCATAGGCAGTGAGGTAAGGGTTGTACATGAAAATGGTGAGGAAGTAGCCCATGATGGCGTGGATATCGGGGAGCTCATCGTCCGCAGTCATGGTGTAATGTTAGGTTATTGGAAAAATGAAGAAGCGACCAACCAGACACTGAGAAATGGATGGCTGCATACTGGGGATATGGCAACAATCGATGAAAATGGAAATGTTGATATCGTTGACCGCAAAAAGGATATAATCATAAGTGGCGGAGAAAATATCTCTTCCATAGAAGTGGAAGGAATACTCTATGAACATCCAGACATTCTTGAAGCGGCAGTCATTGCCGTTCCGCATGAAAAGTGGGGAGAGACGCCGCATGCCTTCATTGTGCTAAAAAGGGGTGTGGAATTAACAGAGGATGATATAAAGACCTTCACACGAGAAAAAATGGCCCATTTTAAATCAGTCACCAGTGTGTCGTTCGTCGATGAGCTTCCAAAAACGGCATCGGGAAAAATCCAAAAAATCCATCTTCGTAACGATTACTGGGAATCTAAGGGGAAAACAGGCAGATTCGTCAATTGAGCTCGCTAACGCTGATCAGTAATGATCAGCGTTTTTGTCCATTTGATCTGGTGTGATATGGACCTGACGGGAAATGAAGGTGGGGGGCTCCCTTTGACCATGATGAATGTCCCCTTTCGTAATCACAGCCACAGGAACTCATGCCATTGTTTGATAAAGGCCATCATAATCAAATCATTTATTTGACTTTTTAAGATGATGAATGGAATTTGTTTCGATAAAAAAACTTCCTGTTTAACGATAAAGTGTTACTATTATAAAATATTTCAAATTATTATGATTTTTCTTTTTTTTGGATTGTGGGGGAGAACATTGAAACGTATTCATTATAGCTGGGTGATTCTAATCATTACATTTTTCTCGATTATTGTAGCCGGAATCGTTAGATCATCATCAGGAGTATTCATCGTACCATTTGAAAATGAGTTCGGGTGGGACCGGTCCGTCATTTCTTTAGCCTTCGCTATAAGTCTTTTTCTTTATGGTTTATCGGGCCCGTTCATGGCTGCTCTAATTGAAGTGCTTGGATTAAAGAAAATGATGGTGTTGGCCATGTCAACTTTATTGGCAGGGATTTTCCTCACTTTTTTCATGGAGCATGAGTGGCAGCTCATTCTAATTTGGGGGATTATCATTGGCTTGGGGTCTGGAGTGTTTTTAACGGTATTGAGCCCATATGTGGCAAATCGTTGGTTCGAGAGGAGGCGGGGGCTGGCAGTCGGGATACTAACGGCAAGTACGGCACAGGTCAGCTCATTTTACTTCCGGTTTTAGCAATCATCATTGAGAAATACTCTTTTAGATGGGCGAAGGAAGCTGGGATTCTTCCATATGGATTAGTGGAGGAAATCCAAGTTGCTGTTCCAGTCGAAAAGAAGAACCCCATCGGTATGGCTTTTCAGTCGTTAATTGAAGCAGTGAGAGTAAAGGAATTCTGGTTATTGGCAGGAAGCTTTTTTATATGTGGACTTTCAACGAGCGGGCTGATCGGCACACATTTCATTTCTTACTGCATTAGTTTTGGATTACCGGTTGTTATGGCAGCATCACTGTTATCTTTCATGGGGATCTTTGATTTGATTGGTACGACTGTATCGGGGTGGTTATCAGATCGTTTTGATAACCGCTGGTTGTTGTTTTGGTATTACGGTCTAAGAGGTGCTTCCCTCGTATTGCTCCCGTTTGCGCTAAATGAAGGCTCAATCGCGCTATTGATCACCTTCTCCGTTTTTTACGGCTTGGATTGGATAGCTACAGTGCCTCCGACCATAAGCATTTCAAGGCAAGTCTTCGGATTGGAGAAAAGCGGGATTGTATACGGTTGGATATTCGCGGCACATCAGGCGGGTGCAGCAGTGGCGGCATATGGCGGGGGGCTTCTCTTCAAAATATTCAATTCCTATACATGGGCATTCTTCCTTGCAGGAATCTTTTGCTTATTGGGTAGCTTGTTTGTCATACTAATAAAAAAGCAAAAAGCGGCAACAGTGGTTAAAGATGAAGCAAGGAGGTTATAGAAGTGGTGTTAAATCTGTTATGGATGAGAGAGGTGAATCTATGAAGGGCACGTTTGTACCTATACAGGAAAGTAAACGGATCGTAAGCATCGATATTTTACGTGGGTTAGCCATTTTAGGTATTTTTTTAGTGAATATGCCTTCTTTCCACTCCCCGCTCTTATACATAGATGGTGCTGAACGATGGTCCGAAGGATGGGACGGGATTTTGTACAGATTCAGTGATGTGGCCGCACAAGCAAGCTTTTATCCTTTATTCGCGTTCCTGTTCGGTTTCGGGGCCGTCATACTGGCTATTAGGAGTGAAGAAAAGGGCATTTCATTTCCTATACTATTTACGAAAAGGCTAGGTTTCCTACTGGTACTTGGGTGCATTCATGCCTTCTTCATCTGGCATGGGGACATCCTTATTAATTATGCTGTATTTGGGTTTGCATTTTTGTTTTTTTATAAGATGAAGGGCAGGACTTTAATTCTGCTAGGCTCGGTTTGTTATGTTCTGCCTTTTGCTATATTGGGTTCATTATTTCTTATAATGGGCATATTTGATAGGAAAGGAATGGAAATGACGACTGATTCAGCGATGATGAAACAGTCTTTGGAAGTTTATCAATCTGGTACATTTACGGAAATAATGACTCAAAGGGCACTAGATTGGTATATGGTGAACAACCCTTTTAATGCCATTATCCTTTTCTTATCGATTTTTCCGTTTTTTTTAATTGGAGCAGGCGTTGCAAAGCAAGGCTTTCTCCAAAATATTAATCAATATAAACGACAGTTGAAAGCGATATTGATCGTAAGCTTGCTGCTCGGTTTGTCGATTAAGATCCTGCCATATGTGACGGTATACCATTTTGGTACGATATTCGTTCAGGATTATTTTGGCGGACCGCTACTTACGATTTTTTATATCACGGCAATCGCGCTTTTGGCGGAACAAGCAGGAGATTCCCTTCTTTTCCGGTCCCTTTCGTATATCGGAAGGATGTCGATGAGTAATTACTTATTCCAATCGATCGTATGTACGGCCATTTTTTATTCATATGGCCTTGGTTTATATGGAACAGTCTCATATACGACTGGATTTGTTTTCCTTTTAGCCCTGTTTTGCCTGCAAATGCTGCTTTCCTTATTGTGGATGAGTCTGTATAAATACGGACCGGTTGAATATTTATGGCGTTTTGTTACATATGGTAAAAAACCGGCTATGCGTCGATGATGACTAGATGAGAAGAAATGTAAATGATGTTCATTAAATTGTTGATTTTACCTATTCAGCTGAATCTTAGTTTTGTTTTTTTGTAAAAGCCTATGATATGATGAAATGGAAACTGAACGAGGGGGCAAAAAAATGACTACACATATTCATATTACAGCTTGGGTTATCGGAATCATTCTTTTCTTTGTCACATATTCGATGCTTAAAAGCGGAAATCCGAAAGCGAAAATGCTACATATGATAACACGTTTATTCTATCTATTGATTTTCCTTACAGGCGGAATGCTGATCACGGACTTTGGTGCTTACGCTGTGAAAATGATTGTTGGAATCATCGTGATTGCAGCGATGGAAATGGTGTTGGTCCGTACGAAGAAAGGGAAAAGCACAGGTGCCATGTGGATATTGTTCATCGTTGCGTTTGTATTCGTCCTTTATTTAGGACTTTCCCTGCCACAGGGAATGGACTTTTTTTAATACAGAATGGAAACGGGTAAATGAGGAAATCTCATTTACCCGTTTTTTTACAAGTTATTGTGAATTCACTTTCTCAATGACGATCCTTTTTCCAGTGTTAAGTGTGAATTCAAAACGATCGTGATCCTTTTTACCATAAGAAAAATGGTGCTGAACGAGACATATTTGGCTCTCGTTATCAAAGGTGAAGAAATTCACGCCGGACTGGTTAGGGACTGCCCTTAAAAAAGTGAGCTGATTATAGCTATATATACAATCATAAATAGAAAAATCAAGTGAATTCAAGGTCGTTACAAATTGGAAAAAGGAATCGTCGTTCAATTCTTCCAATAAACGTTCAAAAGAGTAGAGCAGTTTTTTGCGAATCCGAATGGGCTCATTTTCCCTTAAGAAGGTGATTTCCCGGTGAAGCAGGATTTTCCCCTCTTCTTCAATAACTCCTTGCCGCCAGCGCCCACCCCTGTACACTTCAATGATGCTATCAACGTGGTCTTCAATGGAGCACGCCTCATCAGTTTCATCATCGAAAAAAATCCATTGTTGATTGATATTTTCCACTGTTCCTTCGGTAAAGCCTCTTGTTTGCCTGTTCATTAACTTGATTCGTTGTTGCTGACTCATACATATACCTCCAATAGTGGAATCCTCACCTACTTTTTAGTCAAAATCCAATGAAAATATAACTGTATATTTTAAAATATTATGGACAAATAACCATCTTTCCGTCTTTGCATAGGCTATGTTTAAACACGGGATACTTTGCTCAACAATTCATTAACAACGTCGGGCGTTGTGGCAGGGGGTCTTACGGAATGATGCTGATCGATACTTAAATCTTCTTTGCAATGGTCTTCGAATTTACAAATATGGAACTGTAAATCTTTTTAAGACAGGGAGCCAATATTTTTTTGATAGTCCGGATAGAAAGGATGAATTTTAAAATGTGTGGGATAACAGGCTGGGTGCATTTTCAAAAAGATTTACGGACAAAAACGAAAACACTGGAAAACATGACAAAAACGTTGGCAAAGCGGGGGCCAGACGAGGAAAATATTTGGTGCGAAGCCCATGTTGCCTTTGGTCATAAACGGTTAACGGTTGTCGATGCGGAAGGCGGAAAACAGCCGATGACGAAATATCACGAAAACGGCAGGTATACGCTTTGTTATAACGGAGAGCTATATAACACCGAGGATATTCGTAAACAGCTATTATTAAAAGGATATTCCTTTAACGGTCATTCTGATACAGAAGTTTTACTAACTTCTTATATAGAATGGAAAGAAAAATGCATTGACTTGTTCAATGGGATTTTTGCGTTTGGGATTTGGGATGAAAAGGAACAGAAATTATTCGTTGGCAGAGATCGGATGGGGGTAAAACCATTCTTTTACGCGGAAAGGGACGGCGGGTTCATTTTTGGATCGGAATTGAAGGCGATTCTAGCCCATCCCGATGTTAAAACGGAGATCGACCGCAGTGGACTATCTGAAGTTTTTGGTGTTGGTCCATCCAGAAAGCCAGGTTCAGGAGTATTTCATAATATCCAGGAGTTAAGGCCTGCCCATGCGCTTACCTTATCAAGGGAAGGCCTCCGGATTTGGAGATATTGGAATGTGAAAAGCGAAGAACATCGAGATACCCTTGATGAAACGGCCGAGAAGGTCCGCTTCCTTGTCGAGGACGCAGTGACGCGGCAACTGGTATCAGATGTTCCACTTTGTACTTTCTTGTCAGGAGGGCTTGACTCAAGCGCCATAACAGCCATTGCAGCAAACGTCTATCAAAAAGAAGGGAAAGGCCAGCTTCATACGTATTCCATTGATTATGAAGATAATGAACGCTATTTTAAGGCAAATGATTTTCAGCCTAACTCTGATGGGCATTGGATTAATAAGATGTCTGAAACCTTTAACACGGTTCACCATTCATCGATCATCACTCAAGAACAGTTAACGGATTATTTAACAGAGGCTGTCCTTGTAAGGGACCTTCCAGGCATGGCGGATGTCGATTCTTCTTTACTTTGGTTTTGTAAGGAAATCAAGCAGGATTTTGTCGTAGGCCTGTCTGGCGAGTGTGCGGACGAAATTTTTGGCGGTTATCCTTGGTTTCATCGTGAGGATGATTTGAATCGTGCCGGATTCCCTTGGATGAGATCGACCGATGAGCGGGTGTCTTTATTGAAATCGGGATGGCGTGAGAAATTGAAGCTTGAGGAATATGCGCAGGAAGCCTATTTTACCACCCTTGCCGAAACGCCCAAATTGGAAGGGGAAAATGGTGTGGCAGCAAAGCGGAGAGAGCTTTTCTATGTGAATTTATTATGGTTCATGACGACGCTTCTTGACCGGAAGGACCGGATGAGTATGGGGGCCAGTCTAGAGGTCCGCGTCCCATTTGCCGATCATCGCCTTGTTGAATATGCATGGAACATTCCTTGGGAAATGAAAATGGAAGGCAACCGTGAAAAGGGTATTCTGAGGAAAGCGTTGGAGGGGCTTTTACCCGATGAGGTATTGTATCGCAAAAAAAGTCCATACCCAAAAACCCATAACCCTATATATACAGACCGTGTGCAGGCGTTGTTGAAGGACTTGCTGAAGGATAAAAATTCGGTCCTGCATGAGTTCTTTGATAAACAGAAGCTCACGGATATAGTAGATTCCAAAGGTGCCGCTTTTAAAGTGCCATGGTTCGGGCAATTGATGTCAGGTCCACAGTTGCTCGCTCACTTGGCACAAACCCATGTATGGTTCAATGAATATGATATCCAAATAATCGATTGAAAAAAACGGGGCCGATGATTTTCATTTCCCCGTTTTCATTGTCTCAATGATTGAATGCGAGAATTTTATATTGATAACCGCCCAATTCAATTTTACTTTCCTGTGTGGTTTCTTTTGTTCTTAAATCGGTTAGTGTACGTCCTTTCAAATCAAAAGGGAGGGTAAAGGATTGCTGGACATCCGTCGGATTGATGAGGATCAGGACAGAACGTTCTCCATTATACTTTTGGTATGCCACAATATTTTCATTTCCGGCTGTATCAAGGAATTTGAACTTTCCGTCATTGGCAAGTAATCGTTCTTCTTTTCGCAAGAGGATCAATGTCTTAATTTCATTGAAAAGCTCGGTATTTTGTTTTTCTTCTTCCCAGACCATGCATTTTCGGCACCCTGGATCCATGCCCCCAGTTAAGCCTATTTCATCTCCATAGTATATACAAGGGCTGCCATTGAATGTCAAAAGGATTGCGTGGATGAGCTTGGTTCGAGCTAGATCTTCCCCGCAATCCGTGAAAATCCGCGGTGTATCATGGCTTCCAAGAAGATTGAATGTCACGTCAAAAACATTGGTAGGATAACTGTGATAGATGGCTGTCATTTCTTCTGTGAACTCGCGTGCATTGATGGTTTGTGAAGCGACCAAGCGAAAAACTTGGTTGGTAAACGGGTAATTCATGACCGCATCGAACTGATCGCCGCGAAGCCATGGCATTGAGTCATGCCAAATTTCCCCAAGAATATAAAGGTCAGGCTTTATATTTTTCACCGTTGTTCGAAATTCACGCCAGAATGGCTGATCGACTTCATTTGCCACATCGAGCCTCCAGGCGTCTATATCGAACTCCTTGATCCAATAAGCCGAGACCTCGAGCAGATATTCTTTCACCTCAGGATTCGCAGTATTCAATTTTGGCATCGATTCAAAAAAACCGAATGTTTCATAATTTGGCCTTTCCCCTCCTTTAAGAGGAAAGCTGTGTGGGTGGAACCAATCCTTATATTTTGATTTCTCCCCTTTTTCGAGTAAATCCTGAAAAGGGGGGAAATAGTAGCCGCTATGGTTAAAAACGGCATCCAGCATGACCCGGATATTCCGTTTGTGGCATTCGGTTATTAGTGTTTTCAATGTTTCCTTCGTTCCGAATTGCGGATCGATACTCCGATAATCAATCGTATCGTATTTATGATTGGAGTAGGCATGGAAGATTGGTGTGAAATAAATTCCGTTGATACCGAGCTTCTCTAAGTAATCCAAATGTTCAATGATTCCTTCGAAGTCCCCGCCAAAAAAATTATCCACGGCCGGTTCTTCACTTCCCCAAGGTATCACACCTTCCGGATCATTGTCTGGGTTTCCGTTCGCGAATCGTTCAGGGAAAATTTGATACCAAATCGTATCTTTGACCCATTCTGGTGCTCCGAATATTTCATTTTGATGTAGATAAGGAATCGCGAAATAGCTCCCGGGATCTCTGGGGGGTTCTTTAAAGAAACCCTTTTCCGTGTAAATGGCACTTTCATCTTCTGAGGATACCTTGAACCCATATCGAATTCTTCTGTAGGGGGGCTTCACATAAATATGCCAATAATCATAACGGTTATCGCTGCCTGATAAACTCATGGGAAGTTCTTCGTACTGCCATTGACCATCATTATCTGAAATGTATGGATCCCCAAAAATCAATCCGGCTGAGGAGATATCTTGTTTTTTCGTACGCAGGCGGATATGTAGGGTTTCCGTGTTGATGGGATAGCTATAATTGTCATTAGGCCTATGGTGTATGGATGAAAATTCCATTGAAAACACTCCAATTCTATAAGTATTTGAGGAAGTGAATTGAAAAAGGGAACTTCAGGCTGTTTATGAGGGAGGGCTCTATGTAGTTATAATTAGCCGGGTTTAAGTGTTTTTTTCAATATGGTCATATACCCAAGTTTAATTGAAAGAAGCACTTATTAACTAAAAAATAACAAAAAGTGTTCATCACTACAAGGAAATAAATACGTCGAGGAAAATGTTGTAAAAACCAAAGCTGTTCATATAATGATAACAATAGGTTTGGTGCCGCTTTCATTTAGGAACTTTGTTTGATTGGCTGAACTGAAAAACAGTATTATTTGGCGCTTTTGGACATGATAAAATAAACATTTTAAAAAGGAGAATAAAAATGAAGAAGCTGATTTTTCATTTTTTCATGTCCATGTTCTTGATCGTTATTGTAAGTGCTTGTGGATCCAGTTCAGATTTGGAAAATAAAGTAGTGAAAGAAAATAAGAAAAACGAAGAAGCCAGTAATGAAGCGAAGCCGAAAAAATTGATCATTTGGGAGGAAAAAGGTAAAGCCGAGGCCCTAAAGCCAGTAATTGAGGCATTTGAAAAAGAATATGGAATCAAAGTTGAGCATAAAGAGCTGGAAATAGCTACCGAGATGTATCACCGGCTTCGTCGTGATGGGCCAATCGGAAACGGAAAAGCCCCGGATGTTGTTACTTTTTCCCATGACAAAGTCGGGCGTATCGTGAAGGAAGGCCTAATTCAGGAAGTGAAGGTGAATGAAGAAGTAATAAATGCCTTCATTGAATCTTCAATCAGGGGGGAAATGTATCAAGATAAGGTATTTGGATTGCCGAAATCCGTAAACACTTCCGTTTTCATTTATAATAAAAAATTGATGGCTAAAGCTCCTGAAACGATGGATGACCTATATAAAATGGCGAAGAAATCAAGAAAAGGGAAAGTGTATGGTTACTATGCCAAATGGAATGATTTCCATGATGCGTATGGAGTGATGGCTGGAATGGGAGGTTATGTATTTAGAGATAAGGATGGAAATCTGGACCCTTCGGACATTGGTTTGAATAATAAGAGTGCAATAAAAGGGGCTCGGTACATCCAAAAATGGTATAAAGCGGATCTGATTCCAAAAGGCGACGAGGCAGCGATCGGGAAGTTATTTGATCAAGGAAATTTGGCTTCTTTCATGAGTGACGGTAACTCATTTTCCAAGAGAAAGGATACAGGAATTGCCCCTTTGCCAAAATTGCCAAATGGTCAGCCAATGAAAACGTTCATGGAAATCAAAGGCTGGCATGTAACAGCATTCACTAAACATCCTTACTGGTCTACGAAGTTAGTGGAATATTTGACAAACGATGATAATGCAATCCAGCGTTATGAAAAAACAGGGGAAATCCCCCCAAATAAGGCAATCAAACAAAACCCAGCAATCAATGAAGATAAAAGGGCACAAGCCTTAAGCATACAAATACAATACGCTGAACCTGTGCCGAATATTCCGGAAATGAATAAGGTATGGGGACCGATGAATTCTGCCATGGATGATATATCCACTGAAAAAGCAAAACCAAAAAGGGCTTTGGATAAAGCTGTGAAGACGATAAAAAAAGAACGTTAAAATCGTGTTCTGTTTATTCCATTCATTAAGCGTAACCAGTATCTCCAATTTGTCCCTTTAGTGTAAAGTTTTTTATAATTTGGATTTGACGTTAAGGGGGCAAAAGGCTAATCTTAAAGGCGTAAAGAGATAGCTAGGAGGAGAGCGGATATGAGAAAAAGAGTGTTATCACTCGCTTTAATTCCGTTGCTTCTTTTTTACGCCATTCCAGTAGGAGCAGCTGAAAAAGAACAACGAACTTGGAAGGATGAAATCGTATATTCATTATTAGTCGACCGATTTTTCGATGGTAATATACAAAATAATGGAGACGCGAATGTCAATGACCCTTCTGCGTTTAATGGTGGGGATTTTGAAGGTGTC
This sequence comes from Peribacillus sp. SIMBA_075, assembly GCF_046534585.1. Lineage (NCBI taxonomy): Bacteria > Bacillati > Bacillota > Bacilli > Caryophanales > Bacillaceae > Peribacillus > Peribacillus sp. SIMBA_075. The sequence continues at coordinate 27,200 of NZ_JAWRYN010000004.1, forward strand.
ACGAAGAAACTGAATTATTTAAAAGATATGGGTTTTACCGCTATCATCCTTTCACCGATTTTCGCTAATGATGAAAATGGTTATCATGGTGATTGGGTGACCGATTTTTATAAAACGGATAAACACTATGGGACAATTAAAGAGTTTAAAAAACTCGTGAATGAGGCACATAAACGCGATATGAAGGTGATCATTGATTTTCAAGCTAATAATGTGGGTCCTGAATCATCATGGCTGACAGACCCTGAAAAACAAGGTTGGTTCCATGAAGAAAAAAAGATTTCCAAGGACGGAAATCAGGATGATTTGGAAACAGGATGGGTTGATGGTCTTCCGGATTTGAATCAAGACAATGATGAAACGCGGAAATATTTACTTGATGCGGCCAAATGGTGGATTACGGAAACCGATATTGATGGATACCGTTTAAATAAAGTCCAATACGTAGCAAAAGATTTTTGGAAGGAATTTGTGGATGCAGTCAAATCTGAAAAATCAAACTTCTATACAATAGGAGATGTACAAGGTGATGCCGATTTGATTTCAAGCTACAAGCAGACGGGTATCGATGCTTTTATGGCTTATCCGCAAAATGTCGAGCTACGGAAAGCATTTGCTGCACCCGATAAAGAATTTAAACCTGTTTTTAATGCATTTGCGAAAAGTGAAGATGAATTTGGGGGAAATGCTCCTCAGGCATTGTTCATGGACACTCAGGGAATGCCCCGATTTACTAAGGATGCAGCCGATCATAACGAAAATCCAGGTACCAGATGGAAAATGGCTCTGTCATATCTCTATACGGTGCCAGGAGTGCCAATCGTATTTTATGGATCGGAAATAGCCTTAAATGGCGATAGTGCCCCGGATAATCATAAATTGATGAATTTTAAGACAGAACAGGAATTGGTCGAATATATAACAAAGCTTTCCGATCTCAGAGACATGTACCCAGCATTGATAAAAGGGGATTTGGAGCTTTTATATGAAAAAGGTGGAGCTTCGGTTTTCAAGCGTGTGTATGATGATGAAACGATTGTCGTCGCCATGAACAATACGACTGAAACTCAAACGATAAACCTTACTGAAAAGGAACTTGAAAAGAATAAAGAGTTGAGAGGTATGCTGAATGGGGATCTGGTCCGCAGTAAGGACAACAGCTACTCTATCGTAATCGACAGGGAGACGACGGAAGTCTACACACTTTCACCTAAGTCGATTATTAATATTCCTTACCTGTTAGTTATAGGATTGGTTCTTCTCATTTTTGGTATATTCATTGCTTTGGTTATTAAGCGTTCAAAACGGAACCAACCAAAATAATCATATACCTCTCGATGTCGGTAGCTGCCAAACATTGTCCCTAAGGCTTTGTGGAAAACAGGATCGGGAGGGTACAGCATGAATAAGACCTGGTGGAAAGAAGCGGTTTGCTATCAAATTTACCCGCGCAGTTTCATGGATAGTAATGGTGATGGCGTCGGAGATATAAAAGGATTGATTTCAAAGCTCGATTATCTGCAGGAATTAGGGATAGATGTTATTTGGATTTGTCCATTTTACAAGTCCCCCAATGCTGATAATGGCTATGATATTAGTGATTATCAGGCCGTATCCGATGAGTTCGGTTCAATCGAAGATATCGAACTGTTATTGAAAGATGTTCACGCACGTGGGATGAAGGTGATACTAGATCTTGTTTTGAACCATACAAGTGATGAGCACCCATGGTTCGTCGAGTCACGTTCGTCCCGCGATAATCCTAAACGGGATTGGTATATTTGGAGGGATGGTCAGGACGGAAGGGAGCCTAATAATTGGGAAAGTATCTTTTCCGGAAGTGCCTGGAAGTTCGATGAAAGGACCAATCAATACTATTTACATTTATTTGCCGAAAAACAGCCAGATTTAAACTGGAAAAATACTGATGTACGACATGCATTGTATGAAATGGTAAATTGGTGGCTCGACAAGGGAATTGATGGCTTCCGGATTGATGCTATCACTCATATTCATAAGCGTGAGGGCTTGCCCGATATGCCCAATCCTTATTGGCATCAGTATGTACCTGCGTTTGAAATGCACACCAATCAGGATGGGATTCTGGATTACCTTCAGGAGTTGAAAGAAGAGACTTTCTCTAAGTACGATATCATGACGGTCGGTGAGGCCAATGGCGTCAGGATTGAGCAGGCTGAAGATTGGGTTGGGGAATTGAATGGGAAATTCAATATGATATTTCAATTTGAACATCTTGGACTTTGGAATAGGGGACAGAATCACGATGTTGATGTTCAGGGGTTAAAACGCACAATGACCAAATGGCAAAAAGTGATGAAAAACAAAGGCTGGAATGCTCTGTTTTTTGAAAACCATGACCAGCCGAGAAGTGTATCGACATGGGGAAATGATCATCAATATTGGTTGGAAAGCGCAAAAATGATTGGGGCTCTATACTTTTTCATGCAAGGGACACCTTTTATTTATCAAGGTCAGGAAATAGGTATGACGAATGTCCAATTTGATTCGATTGATGATTATGATGATGTTGGAATGAAAAACTTTTACCGGATTGAGACCTCCAAAGGCCGTCCGCATGATGAAATCATGAACATTATCTGGCATAGCGGCCGTGATAATTCACGAACCCCGATGCAATGGAATGAAAATGAAAATGGTGGGTTCACGCACGGAAGACCTTGGATGAGGGTTAATTCCAATTATCGCGCCATTAATGTAGAACAGCAGAAGAATGACCCATCATCCATTTATCATTTTTATAAAAAGATGATAGAACTTCGAAAAAAACATCAGGTCCTTGTTTATGGGGAATATGAATTATTATGGGAAGATCACCCTGAGCTTTATATTTATACAAGAAGTATGAATAAAAATTCAGTGATGGTAGTATGTAACTTTAGTATGAATCACCACCAAATCAACCTTTCCCATTGGGGTAAGATGGAACTATTACTAGCTAATTATGATGATTGTCCTGAAGGGTCCGTTATTGATTTACGGCCATATGAAACGAGGATTTATCGTTATTGACCTTTAAATGACTTCCTGTATATTACCTTAAAACCCTGTGTGGTTAGTCGTCTGACTTCTTTCCTTCCAAAAGACTTGTCGTTTTTTTAGAAGCTGATCCAAAATCAGCTTCTTTTTAATTTTAAAAAAAGGGGTGGAAAAAACGGAAAAGTCGGTATTTTCTGAAATATGGACGAGTGGAAAAAAAAAGTATGGATATATCTGTTGGACTGAGTGTATTATGAATACATACAAATGTATAATTATAAAATCTATTAGTGAAGTGTTTATTGGTATTCACCTTTTTTGGAATGAATTCAATAAAGGCTAAGAGGGGAGAGGGGAAATGCATGGCCATCACAATAAAAGATGTGGCACAGCTGGCGAATGTTGCTCCTTCAACAGTTTCTAGGGTGATTGCAAATAATCCTCGAATAAGTGAAAAAACAAAGGTAAGGGTACGTAAGGCGATGAATAAATTAGGGTACCATCCAAATTTCATTGCACGTAGTCTTGCCAATCAATCAACCAGGATCATTGGCTTGGTCCTGCCAAGTTCGTCAAATGATTATTATCAAAATCCATTTTTTCCAACGATTCTCCAGGGTCTTAGTGAGGGAGCTCAGGAAAACCATTATTCCCTGTTGCTAGGCACGGGAAAAACCGAAGATGAAATCTACGAAGGAGTCGTAAACATGGTGCAGGGGGGGATGGTGGATGGAATAATCCTGATGTATTCCAGGATGAACGATCACATTCTGACCTATTTGAGGGCAAGGGATTTTCCTTTTGTCATCATTGGGAAACCCTATGATTTTCTCGAGGAGATAACATATGTTGATAACGATAATGTCTTGGCAGCCGAACAGGCAACAGATTATCTCATTCAGCTAGGACATGAAAGGATTGGATTCATCGGAGGCGATGTAACCCTTGTGATGACGCACGATCGCCTATTAGGATATGAACGGGCTTTGAAGAGGGCTGGGATCGATCGAAGGAGGGAATATACCCTGCATGAAGACTTTTTGCATGAAGGTGGACAAGCAGCTGCAAAAAGATTGCTTGCCATCGATGAACCGCCAACTGCTTTGGTGGTCAGTGATGATCTTATGGCACTTGGCATCGTGCATTCACTTCGCGAGATGGGCGTTCGCACTCCAGAAGAAATGTCCATCGTCAGCTTCAATAACGTTATTTTCTCTGAACTATCATTGCCTGCCCTGACTTCTGTAGATATTAATATTTTCGATTTGGGATATCAGGCCGCTAAGGGTATCATTCAAATGCTGCAAACTGGAGATACTCCTGTTGGGTCCATCATTCCACATCATTTCGTGGAAAGGCATTCTTGCAGACCGATCAAGCAAGGTGCGATGGCCTTGACTTATTAAACGAAAGGGCATTAAGTAAAGGTAATGCCCTTTCAGTCTGTAGACAAAACTCGATGAAAATCGAGTTTGTCTACAGTTTTTTTATGGCTTGTACAATTTGAACGTTGATTGGAACGTAGGGCTCGCTTTCTACGGGTGGTCCTCACTTTCGCAGCCATGAATGTAAAGAAGATGGCCAATTGGACATGGCAAGGTCCAAAATGGCCTAACATAGTGGGCTCGTATAGACCCAATTCCTTAATATTGAGCAAAATTCAAAGGGAATTTCAAAAGGGGTTCGGAATGTTAATTCCGAACCCCATTTGCTAGAATTGCACGCTGAAACTTTTGAATGTATGTACACCGGTTCCGTGTCTGACTAAGTTATGATCTTTAAGATATTGAATGGCTTCGAGGACTTCCTCAAGAATCCTTGGTTCGAGGCCGAGCTTGTTGTGTCCTCCATAGATTTTGGAGACTTCCTGGAGCTTAGCGATTTTTTCTAACGAATTCACAAGGTCTTCAGGGCTTGTCGATGGGTAAAATGCATAAACTGGTGTATCTGAATAAAGCAGGTCACCAGTAAATAAATAACCTGTTTCATTATCCAAAATAGAAATGTGGCCAGGTGAATGCCCAGGCGTGTGATAAATGCCTAAACTGCGGTTCCCAAGATCAATGGTTTCCCCAGCTGTTAAGAGCCTATCAGGGTACCCTTGGAATGGCTTGTATGTCATAGGGTCGAATGATTCCGGGACGGGTATGGTGATATCCCGAGCCATTTCTTTTCTTATTTGTTCCAAAGACAAACCTTTAATGCCATTGATCAGCCAATCGGCATCATCACCATGAACATAAATTGTATCGAAATCCCCATGACCGCCAATATGATCCGCATGCACATGTGTGGTCAGGACGATAATAGGAAGATCGGTAAGCTGGTCCGTAATTCGCTTAATCGAATCGATGCCTAACCCTGTATCGATTAACGCAGCCCTGGTCTCCCCAAGTAGTAAAAAGGAGTGGACGTTCTCCCAATGACCATATTCACTAATTGCAAACGTTTCTGAGTCCAATTCCTGAACGGTGAACCATGGATCTACAATATGTTTCAAATGGCACAACTCCTTCTCATACATATATTTCCGTTTAAACTGGAAATATCCTGCTTGAAAAAAGTAAAAGCAGTGGATTTCAATTTGCGAAGTCCACTGCTTTTGTCGCTAAGGAAGCTAAGGCCTTATCCATTTACAACGGTCCCGCCGTTTACATGGATGACTTGTCCGCTGACATAAGATGAATCATCACTTGCCAAATATACATAGGCTGGTGCTAATTCCTCAGGCTGCCCTGCGCGACCCATTGGAGTATCCTGACCGAATTTGGCAACATCCTCTTCACCGAATGAGGCAGGAATCAGTGGTGTCCAGATAGGGCCTGGCGCAACACCGTTCACTCTGATTCCATCTTTAGAAATGGAGTTCGAAAGGGCTCTTGTAAATGCTAGAATTGCACCTTTCGTTGAAGAGTAATCGATTAGTTTTGGGTTTCCTTGATAAGCTGTGATAGAGGTTGTATTAATGATACTGCTTCCTTTATTAAGGTGCTTTAATGCAGCTTTTGTTAAGTGGAACATCGAGAAAATGTTAGTGCGGAACGTTTTTTCCAATTGTTCAGCAGAAATGTCAAGGATGCTTGTCTGCACATGCTGTTCTCCAGCGTTGTTGACTAGAATGTCCAAACCGCCGAATTCATCCACCGTTTTATTGACGACATCCTGGCAGAAGGCTTCATCACCGATATCCCCGGAAATGAGTAAACATTTCTGTCCTTCTTTTTCGATCAATTCTTTTGTCGTTTTAGCATCCTCGTGTTCATCCAAGTATGCAACTGTCACATTTGCTCCTTCTTTAGCGTAATAAATGGCAACAGATTTACCTATTCCGCTGTCTCCTCCTGTTATGATTGCGGTTTTCCCTTTTAATTTACCGCTTCCTTTGTAGGCAGATTTAACTGAATCAGGGTTTGGTTCCATTTTTGTTTCCACACCAGGCTGATGCTGTTGATGTTGAGGTGGAAATCCTTGTTTGTTTTGATTTTGGTTTTGACTAGTCAAGATTAAAACGCCTCCTGTTTAATTATCTACACTATTTCTATTCCTTCTTTTTGGAAAAACAAAACATGTAAAAAATGGTTAAAATTGTCCTTGGGTATATTATTTAAGGTTTTAACGAGGGGAACATGACTAGTCTTTCCATGTTCTATGAAGGAGATTCATTTGAGGGGAAAGAGGGTATCAACAAACAATAGAGGCAGCAGCTGCATATAAAAAAGGCCTACCTGAGCAGGTGAGGCCTTATTACTACCGGTAATTTAAGAATTGTACATCAATGGACAGTTCAGCGCCTCGTATCGCGGAAATAATTCCTTGCAGATCATCCCGGTTCTTGCCGGTAACCCGGATTTGATCATCCTGGATTTGGCTTTTCACTTTAAGACCGCTATTTTTAATGATGGTATTGATCTTTTTTGCTTGTTCCTTATCGATGCCTTGAATTAACTTGGCCCGTTGGCGGACAGTACCACCAGAAGCACCTTCTAGCTTACCATAGTCCAGATTCTTGATCGGTACGTCACGTTTAATGAGTTTACCAATGAGGACATCCTTCAACTGGTCAAGCTTATATTCATCGTCTGACACTAAAACCAGGTCTTCTTTTTCAATGGTGATACTGCTTATGCTCCCTTTAAAATCATAGCGGGTCTTTATTTCCTTCATAGCCATGGTAACTGCATTCGTTACCTCTGAAAAGTCTACTTTCGAAACAATATCAAATGAATTTTCCTTTGCCATCACTTACCTCCAGCAGGGTTTATTTCCTTTATTATAGAGAAAGTGTGATGGGAAGACAACTATATAAATCATATGATAAAGCGGTGACAGCCTATTAAAAAAGCAAGGGGACTAGCCCCGAGCTTCATTTATGGTCCGTTTTCTTCGAATAGGAATGCTTGCCTGCAGTGAGGTTTTCCTGAAATGCGCTATTTTTTTCAGCATTTATCGCTTGGTTATCTTTTGGCCTTTTATTGTTATCAGTTGTTTTTGACAAAGTGAAAACTCCCTTCCATTATCATGATCAATATATATTGTTCACAATAATGGAAGGGAGTATGTATGTTTATGATTTCTCAGGGGTATCGTTTAAGAAGAAGAGGGCAATTGTACCAGGACCGGCATGTGCACCGATGACGGAGCCAATTGTATGGATCATGAAATCGGTTGTCCCGAATTCATTTTGAATGGCTTCCTTCCATTCCAAGGCCGTTGCTTCATCATCACCATGACTGATGGCAATCGTTTGGGTTGTTAAATTTTTGCCTCTTTCATGCATTAATTCGATTACACGTTTAATCAATTTCTTTTTGCCGCGTATCTTTTCAAGCGGAACAAGCCTTCCTTCTTCAACATGCAATAACGGTTTAATGTTTAATAAACCGCCTACAAGGGCAGAGGTCTTGGAGATGCGACCGCCACGCGCCAAATATTCAAGATTATCTACAGTGAATAGATGCTCCATATGTCTGGTGCGTAATTCGATGTCAGCTAGGATTTCTTCTTTAGAGGCACCGTTTGCTGCTAGGTCGGCTGCTTTCTTTACAATTAAACCGACTCCCATCGAGGCGCATTTGGTATTGACGATTTCTATGTCAAGGTCAGGGTATTCTTCCTTCACCTGATTTAGAATCATCACTGCCGTTTGATAAGTACCAGATAACTCAGAGGAAAAGGCTATATATATTCCTTGTTTTTTCTCCTTAGCAAATTGTGTGAAGAGTTCTATAAAGTATTCTGGAGAAGCTTGCGATGTTTTCGGGGCTTTTCCCTCAATCATTGCCTGATAGACTTCGTGAGAATTAATAGTAAGTAAATCTTCATAATTTCTCCCATCAAGATGGACTTGTAAAGGGATTAATGATACATTGTTTTCCTTATAGAAAGACAATGGCAAATCACATGCACTATCTGCAAGAATTGTGATAGCCATAATACACCTGCTTTCTTTTTACAATTTTTAGAAAATGAGTGACCACTCTACTTTTTAGTGTAGCACGTAACGGTAAAAATTCAATCTCTACGTAAATAGAATAAATAATTAAGGGTAAAAAGATAATAGGATAAGGGTGAAATGGAGGTTTTTTAGGATGTACAGTGGTGAAATGAAGAAAATTATCATAGTTGTGGTCGGAGCATTACTAAATGCTATCGCGATGAACTTTTTTCTAATACCGGCAAACGTATATGCAAGCGGCTTTACAGGAGTGGCTCAGCTACTATCGAGGATGATAGGTTCTTTTGCACCTTTTGATGTATCGACAGGCATTCTATTGCTTTTATTGAACGTTCCAGTAACGATCATTGCTTGGCGAAAAGTTGGGAAGTCCTTTACCTTTTATAGTTTTCTCAGCGTTGTCTTGATGTCCTTTTTTATGGAAGTCATTCCGATTACTCGCTGGTCACCTGACATATTATTGAATGCGGTGTTTGGCGGAGTCATAGCTGCAGTAGGTGTGGGAATCACCTTGAAGTACGGTGCATCGACTGGCGGAATGGACATTATCGCCATGCTTCTATCACGGAAGAAAGATAAACCTGTAGGTACTTATTTATTTCTGCTGAATGGCGTGATCATTGTTACGGCAGGCGCTGTTTATGGACCTGAAAAAGCTTTGTATACACTCGTTACCCTTTACACATCGACCCGTGTTGTGGACGCGATACATACTCGTCATGAAAAGCTTACAGCGATGATCATTACAAAGAAAAGCGAAGAACTTAAACAGGCAATCCACGCGCAGTTAGTCCGTGGAATTACAAGGATTCCGGCAAAAGGGGCGTTTACTAACGAAAATAAGGAAATGTTATTGATTGTCATTACAAGGTATGAACTTTATGACCTTGAAAAGATCATCAAGGAAGTGGATCCACACGCTTTCACAAACATAATGGAAACTTCAGGCATCGTTGGTACCTTCCGCAGGGAATGAAATTAACAATTAAGGCCATTACACCACTTTTACAAAAGGAAAGTTTTCGGCGTTTTAAGTTTATTGCGTGTACAAATCGGCTAAATCTTATATTGAAGCGCCAAATTAAACCTTATGGCTAACGAAGAAAAAATGGGAGACAAGAAGAAGGGCGTAAAGGCGGGGAAATTGGACAAAAAGGCGAAAAGGAACAAAATAACAATTCATGTTTAACATAATGAAAGCCTCCAGGAATCCTGGAGGCTTTCACTTTATTTCGAGTGGTTTTCCAGTTCATCCTGGAGTTCTCGCAGTTGTTCTTTTTCGGCCTCGGTCGTATTGGCAAAGGCCGATGAAAGAGCGTTTCTAGCGACATCCTCAGTCTTATGCTGGTCACCATCATGCTCAGAGTGGAGAGCTTCTTCAACAAATTCTCTAGCTTTCTGGAATAATTTGTTTCCCATTAGAAGCCACCATAGCTTTGTTCAGACATAATTCTCAACCTGTCTTTTTCAGCTTCTTCAAACGTAGTGTGATAAGGGATTTTTTCGGCATGCCTGGCAACACTTTCTTTGCCCTGCTGTACAAATCGTTTAGATTTACTGCTTTTACCCATACTTATCTCCTCCGATTCTGAGCGTTGTCGACAACAGAAGGAAGCTGCTGTCCATATTAGTTTGAACTTGTAAGAGAGATATTATGAAGGTAAAAAATGTCGTTTTACGGTTTTATATTGAATTTTTCTTCGAGGAAGACGGCTATGCCATCTTCTTCATTCGTCAATGTAGTTGTATTTGCTACCGTTTTTACTGGTGAGATTGCATTCCCCATAGCAACCCCGGTTCCCGCGTAATCGAGCATTTCCAAATCATTATCTTCATCACCGAAAGCGATTATCCTGTTTTGAGGAATTTCCAGATAGTTGGATACCCGTTTTAGACCCACGGCTTTACTTAACCCGCTCTTAATGATTTCGATGATATGAAAAGGCTCTACCCAGCGGCGATGATCGACCAATTCTGCATGGACATCGGATAAATGCTGGCGAATCTGGCCTACAAATTCACTATCTGTATGAATTAGCATCGAAGTTGGGGAATCCTGAAGGAAATTGCGCAAGTCACCCGTCTTCATGTTGGGGTTTCCTACATTGAACATGTCCATCAACTTTTCATCATGATAATGGACATAAACGTCATCACGGACTTCGGCGATGATGTTGTGATATTGAAAATGATCGCACGCTTCAACAATCTCTTTCGCAACATTTATATCCAATGGGGAGTGATATACCCCCCAGCTTGTCAGCAATGGGTGATGGACGAAAGCGCCATTGAAATTAACGATGGGTGTAGTCAATCCCAATTCCCGGTAATAAAGTTCACTTGAGCGAAAGGGACGACCGGTGGCGATCATAACTTCATGCCCATCTTTTTTTAGTTTCAGCAGTGTTTGTTTAGTCCTTGGAGAAATTGTTTTTTTATCTGTAAGTAAAGTACCATCAAGATCCAAGACGATTAAATGTTTCTCAGTCATGTAAACACCTTCTGTTCTTTTTATTTCATTATATGCGAATATTGTTAAGGCTATTTTAAAGTAAATGTAAATCTTTTTCATTCTTTATGCATTCCTGTATGATATTAATATGCAGGATTATAATACTTAAAGCGAAGTATAGGTTTAAAGGAATGGAATGAGGAAACCTAAGCCTTTTTGAGAAGGTAGTGAAACTTCTTTTAGGTAAAGATCGTAACAAAGCATCCGGAGGGGTTAAATTGATAATAATTGAAAATGAGCAAATTGGACATATTCCTGTATTACACTTAAGTGAGCAAACCACTTTCCATCAGGAATTGCCGCTTATTATTTTTATACATGGTTATCAAAGTGCAAAGGAACACAATCTTCACTATGCTTATTTATTGGCTGAGAAGGGGTTTCGTGTTCTTCTTCCCGATGTAATTCATCATGGGAAAAGGGGAGCTGGTTTGAGTGATTCTCAAATGATGCCCCGGTTTTGGGAAATGGTTTTACAAACCATCCAGGATATATCTTTGATGAAGGATGATTTATTATCCAGAAAATTAATTGATCCTGACAGAATTGGTGTAGCGGGTACCTCCATGGGGGGAATAGTTACGAATGGGGCTCTGGCTGCTTATGAATGGATATCCGCCGGAGTAAGTTTAATGGGGAACCCATCATATGTCGCGTATGCAGAGCTCCAAATGGAGGAGATTAAGAAAAGGAAAGTTAGTTTCCCCGCTACTGATGAGGAAGTAGCCAAAGTGATTGAACAGCTCAAGCCATTTGATTTGAGTCTTAATCAAAATAAGCTTTCCAACCGCCCGCTTCTTTTTTGGCATGGAGCTAAGGATCCAGTTGTGCCTTATCAACATGCATATCACTTTTATGAAGGGGTCAAAGCAGGGTATAATGATGCAAATGAAAGAATTGATTTTATCCTCGACCCTAAGGCAGGACATAGGGTCAGTAGAGAAGGCGTGCTTATGACTGCAGACTGGTTCGCGAAATATTTACTGCCAACAGTGCAAAAAGCTTAAGTGCTCATTCAAAATCTGTTATGATTCTAATACGGAGATAGGTTAAGGTCCAAATGGACAACGACTATCTAAAACGGAAGAAATTTTCCATAAAGGAGTGATTGAAGTGGATCAAGATACAAAAGACATTATTTTGGGGGCTTTGGAGCAGGTCATTGACCCTGAGCTTGGTATAGATATCGTGAATTTAGGTTTGGTATATGACGTGGATATGGATGAGGAAGGTCTGACTACAGTATCGATGACATTGACTTCAATGGGCTGTCCGCTTGCTGGGACGATTGTCGATCAAGTGAAATTGGTTCTGGAAGATATTCCAGAGGTCAAGGAAACGGATGTGAAGATCGTCTGGAGTCCGCCATGGTCGAAAGACATGATGTCCAGGTATGCTAAAATTGCATTAGGAATCAAATAATGACCATGTTGTAATAGAAATATAAAGCCAGTCAAAAAACAGTGAATCCATTCAATGGAGCCACTTTTTATGGTCTGGTTTTTTTCTAATACTTATGGCTAGGAGTGGTTAATTGAACAGTCATATAAAAGATTCATTGGACAGGCCACTAAGGGATTTAAGAATTTCAGTCATAGATCGGTGTAACTTTCGCTGTCAGTATTGCATGCCAGCTGAAATTTTTCATGAGAATTTTCAGTTCCTGCCTAAAAGTGAGCTTTTATCTTATGAGGAAATTGTAAGGCTTTCAAAGATATTTGCAAGCTTAGGAGTGAAAAAACTAAGATTGACAGGCGGGGAACCATTACTCCGGAGAGATCTTGCCACACTGATTTCAGAGCTCATTAAAATTGAAGGTATTGAAGATATAGGATTGACCACGAATGGTGTGTTCCTGAAAAAACATGCCGCGAATTTGAAGGCAGCTGGTTTACAGAGGGTGAATATTAGTTTAGACAGCCTCGATGATGAACTTTTTAAGAAGATGAACGGCAGAGATATCGGGATAAAGCCGGTTATTGAAGGCATAGCTGCTGCCAAAGAAGCAGGGCTTGGCGTTAAAGTGAATATGGTAGTTAAGAAAGAAGCCAATGAATCTCAAATCCTGCCGATGGCCCGTTTTTGTAAAGAAGAGGACGTCCAATTACGCTATATTGAATTCATGGATGTCGGACATACAAATGGCTGGCAGCTGAAGAATGTCATTACGAAAAAAGAACTCCTTGAGATGCTCCAAACCGAATTCGAGCTTGAACCGGTTGAAGAAGATTATTTCGGAGAAGTGGCAAAACGCTTTCGTTATAAGGGCACCACTGCAGAAGTGGGCTTCATAACATCCGTATCAGAGTCTTTTTGTTCCAGTTGTACACGTGCACGCCTTTCAGCTAATGGAAGTTTATATACATGCCTGTTCAATGGAAAGGGGCAAGACTTGAAGTCATTAATCCGTTCCGACATGACAGATGAAGAATTGACTGGATTCATCATATCGCTTTGGAACCATAGGGACGACCGCTATTCAGATGAGCGTAAAGCCGGGACATTGAAGAAACATGCAAAAATCGAAATGTCATTCATTGGAGGGTAACAAAACAATAAGGACTTCCGTCTGAATGAATGTAAAAAAATGAAGGGATGGCACTATGCCATCCCTTCATTTAATATGTATAGTCGATAAGAGCAACTGATGCTTGCCAAATTGCTTAAAAGGATTTTTATGCTTATTTTATGCATTTTTAGATGATTGTGAAATTATTTTATTCGAATCCCATAATAATGAAAATAATTCAATGGTCCTAGGGATGAATGTGCCTGAAAATTAATTCGATCATTTTAAGATCGTAAGGCATTATGTATTTCGCTGCTTATTATGGGAGGATTTAATCGATGGTACAGTTTTCTATTGGACAGTTTTCACAATCGATTTCCTGTTTCAAATAGTCTAAGTCAAGAATCGTAATGCGGCCCTTTTTAATGGAGATGACATTATTTTTCCTTAATTGAGCGAGCATCCGATTGACTACCTCGCGGGATGTGCCGCAAAAATTGGCGAGTTCTTGATTTGTAAATGGAAGATTGATAACTTTACCGCCTTCAACTTCAGTTCCATGGCTATTTGATAAACGGATGAGGGTGGAGTATAATGCACCTTTCTTACCGTGCAGGAGCATATCGCGGAATTTAGCCTGGTTTTTACGGTTTTGAGCGGATAACCATGTCATCATTTCAACTGCAAGCTGGCTATCGGAGGCGATTTTCCCCTCTAATGTCTCTTTGGAAATAACCGCAACAGTTCCATCTTCCAACATTTTTGCATTCACCATATATTTAGGATTTGGAGAAAAAAGGACTGTTTCCCCAACCAAATCATTCTCCGAACAAATTCGTATAGTTAATTCCCGGCCGTCGGGAACAACCTTACTCAATTCTACTTTGCCTTTCAAAATATAATACAAATCACTTGCTGGGGTGCTTTCCTGAAAAAGGAAGCACCCTTTTTCCAAATGTTTAATTTGCTTTCTCTTATCTAAAATTGCATGCAGCCGATTAGATAACGAAAAACCATTCATGTGTATGACCACCTTTCAAATACCGTTATTACACTACCTTTGATTTAAACGGAAAAAACACTAGTAGTCAACAACTTTGGATAATTATAGAAGTTGAAATGGGTAATTTTTCATTTGGAAGTTAAGTTTAGAAATTTATAAAAATACATTTGATTTTATTTTTATTCAGTCATATAATAGTATAATCAAAGAATGACAGGTACTTGAAATATAGGAGATGGTTTTATGAACGTATCAATAGTAGGTGCAACGGGTTATGGAGGAGTGGAACTAATAAGGTTTTTGAATAATCATCCGCAATTCAAGATAAAATCTTTGCATACTTCATCCCAATTTGGTCGAAATTTATATGAAGAAAATGCACATTTAATGCATATGAAAGATAAATTAGAAGAAATTGATCCGGAGGCGATTGCAAAAAAATCCGATATTGTATTTCTTGCAACTCCTTCTGGTGTTTCCTCACAATTGATTTCGGAATTTTCGGACCTTGACATTAAAGTAATCGACCTATCAGGAGACCTGAGGCTTCAAACCCCAGGTGAATATGAACACTGGTATAAAAAAACAGCCGCGCCACAGCATATTATTGAAGAAGCCGTATACGGTTTGGCTGAATGGAATGCTGAAGCGATAAGGCAAGCGGCGATTGTTGCAAATCCAGGGTGCTACCCAACCGCATCACTTTTAGGCCTTGCCCCCCTATTCACAGAAGGATTGGCCGGAGCAGCTGCAGAAGTGATCATCGATGCAAAATCCGGGGTTTCAGGGGCGGGTAAATCACTTTCGGCCGTTACACATTATAGTGAAATGAATGAGAACTTTAAGATATATAAGGTAAATCAACATCAACATATACCGGAAATCGAACAACAGCTTGGACGATGGTCAGCTGATTTACAACCTATTACCTTTAATACCCATCTGGTACCAATGACAAGAGGTATTATGGCAACGATGTATATAAAGGTAAATCGGGAAACCTCAAATGTTGAATTAAAGGATTTATACGAAACAGTATACGAGAACCATCCTTTTGTCCGGGTACAGCCGCTCGATCGCTTCCCATCCACGAAACAGGTATATGGATCGAACTTTTGCGACATTGGTGTCGCATATGATGAAAGAACAGGTAGGGTAACGGTAGTTTCGGTTATTGATAATTTAGTGAAGGGTGCTGCAGGGCAGGCCATTCAAAATGCAAATATATTAATGGGACTAGAAGAAACGGCAGGACTATGGAACAGTCCGCTATATCCATAAACTTTGGAGGGAAATAATGAATACACTACAGCCAGTTGAAGAAATCAAACAAATTCAAGAAGGAAACATTTTAATGCCTCAAGGATTCAAAGCGTCAGGTGTCCATGCAGGATTGCGCTACTCCAAAAAGGATGTTGGCATCATTTTTACCGATGTTCCAGCGTCGGCCGCCGCGGTTTATACACAAAACGTTGTTCAAGCCGCTCCAATCAATGTAACGAAAGATAGCATTGCCGCTTCTGGAAAACTTCACGGCATTGTAGTGAATAGTGCTTGTGCGAATGCTTGTACAGGAGTACAGGGTCTAAAAGATGCATATGAAATGAGGAAGCTTGCGGCTCAAAAGTTCGGTATGGAGGATCATTCATTTGCAGTGGCTTCTACCGGAGTAATAGGGGAATTCATGGAAATGGAAAAAGTTAGAAAAGGGATAGAGTCATTGCAGCCAGAAAATTCACCTGAAGCTGCCGATGATTTTGGTACCGCCATTTTAACAACGGATATTGTAACGAAGAGCTGTGGTTATGTAACAATTATAGACGGTAAAACCGTGAAAATGGGCGGAGCAGCGAAGGGTTCGGGAATGATTCATCCAAACATGGCAACAATGCTCGGTTTCATTACAACGGATGCCGTCATCGAACCGAATGATTTACAGCAAGCACTATCTTCCATAACCAACGATACATTCAATCAAATTACGGTTGACGGTGACTGTTCAACGAACGACATGGTGTTAGTGCTTGCGAATGGGGAAGCGAAAAATGAACCTTTGACAGCTAACCATCCAGAATGGTCTGTCTTCTTGGAATTATTAAAACAAACATCCGAAAATTTAGCAAAACAAATTGCGAAAGACGGAGAAGGTGCCACAAAACTGATAGAAGTGAATGTTCATGGCATGCCTACGAAGCAAGATTCACAAATGATGGCGAAGACGATCGTTGGATCAAATCTAGTGAAAACGGCAGCTTTTGGCGCGGATGCAAACTGGGGACGAATCATTGCGGCGATGGGAAGAAGCGGAGTGGGATTCAATCCGGATCAAACGACGATTGTTTTTGGTGATATTGTCGTACTTAAAGATGGTGTGCCAGTACTGTTTTCTGAGGAAGAAGCCAAAGCATATTTGGAAAATGAAAGTATCATCATTCATGTTTATTTGAAAGATGGCAATGAATCCGGAACGGCATGGGGCTGCGATTTAACCTATGATTATGTAAAAATAAACGGAAGCTATCGTTCGTAAGGGGGGAAAATAATGAACATATTAGTCATAAAGTGCGGCGGCAGTATCATCAATGAGTTATCGGAGTCGTTTTTCAATAGTGTTATAGAGTTACAAAACCGTGGCTACCAAATTGTCTTTGTTCATGGAGGCGGCCCTGATATAAATTCGATGCTTGAAAAATATGAAATTGAACCAGTCTTTGAAAATGGTTTAAGAAAAACGACCTCTGAAGTGATGGGAATTGTGGAACTTATGCTGGCAGGCAAATCTAACCGCAGTCTCGTTCATAAATTGGAAGCACACGGAATTAAGGCTGTCGGTTTAAGTGGTTCTGACGGCGGGATTCTCACAGGTGAGTATATCGATGAACAAAAACTTGGAGCTGTAGGCGAGATACAAAAAGTCAATACTGAATTACTTGGGATATTATTCGAAAATGGTTATTGTCCCGTATTGACGCCAATTTCAACTACCGAAGAAGGTACTAAATTAAATGTGAATGCTGATATGGCCGCTGGGTCTGTAGCGAAGGCGCTATCTGCAGACATGTGTTTATTTGTGACCGATGTTAAAGGGGTCTTAAAGAATGAACAGATCATTGAGGAATTGACTGAAACGGAAACGAAGGATTTGATAAAGGATGGAAGTATCCATGGAGGAATGATTCCGAAAGTCAATACTGCGTTATCGGTGCTGAATAAAGGGGTTGAAGAAGTGATGATCGTTAGTGGAAAAGATCATTTTTATCAAGGCGGACAATTCATCGGTACGAAATTTCTTCAGGAAGAAGGGGTATTTCAATGAGTTCTTTATTTCCAACATATGCAAGGTGGAACATTGAGCCTAGAAAAGCGTCAGGAATGAAGATTACGAGTACAACAGGTAAAGAGTATCTGGATTTCACATCCGGAATCGGGGTTTTGAATCTTGGTCATTGCCACGAGTTGGTAAAAATGGCAGTCACCAAACAGCTTAATAAATATTGGCACGTATCGAACATGTTTCAAAGTTCCATACAGGAACGGACAGCACAAATGCTGGCAGATGCCTCCGGTTTAAGCCAGGTATTTTTTGCTAACAGTGGAGCCGAAGCGAATGAGGCAGCTATCAAACTAGCGCGTAAAGCTACTGGGAAAAGCAAAATCGTCACATGTTTGCAGTCTTTCCACGGCCGTACGTTTGCAACGATGGCAGCAACGGGACAGGAAAAAATAAAGACTGGTTTCGGACCGATGCTAGCTTCATTCGAGTATGTTCCATTTAATGATAATGATGCCATGACAGCAGCCATAGATGAAAATACGGCGGCTGTAATGATTGAAATAGTTCAAGGTGAGGGCGGCATCCATGTTGTACAGCAATCCTATCTGGATGCGATTCAAACTCAATGCCAAGAACACGGAGCTCTTCTTATCATTGATGAAATTCAGACTGGGATAGGACGTACAGGGAAACCATTTGCATTCCAGCATTTTAATATCCAACCCGACATCATCACTTCAGCAAAGGGGCTGGGAAATGGCCTGCCAATCGGTGCGATGATTGGAAAGGAAAGGCTGTCGGATTTCTTTAACCCTGGAAGTCATGGATCCACATTTGGAGGTAATCCCATTAGTGTTGCAGCAGCAGAATCCGTTTTAAAGGAAATTTTCCAATCAGGGTTTTTAAAAGAGACCGTGAAAAAGGCTGAATACCTTGAGAGTGAATTGGCAAAAGCGTTAAAGGAATCGGAAGAAGTTAAAGAGATTCGCGGACTGGGGTTGATGGTCGGGATTGAATGCAAACAGGATGTTCAGGGGTTTTTAATGGAACTTCAAGAAGAGGGCTTACTTGTGTTGAGTGCAGGTCCTAAAGTGCTTCGTTTACTCCCATCTCTGACAGTTACTGAATCGGAAATCGATATGGCGATAAGTAAAATTAAAAAAATATTGGCAATAAAACAAACTATTTAAATTTAATGAATTTTTATAGAACAAAATGAATAATTATGCTATTCTATATATAAATATACAGCATCTAAAGAGGTGAAGATCATGAAAAACTTTCTATATTTAGAGAATGGTTCCGTCTTTGAAGGGGAACTGCTGACTAAATCGACTGAAAAAGCAATCAATGGAGAGATTGTCTTTTTTACAGGGATGACCGGATATCAAGAAGTATTGACAGATCCTTCATATAAGGACCAAATTGTCGTTTTCACATATCCTCTAATCGGAAATTATGGAATCAATGAAAATGATTTTGAGAGTAAGAAGCCACATGTTGCCGGTGTTATTGTATATGAAGGGAATATGAGCCATTCCCATTATCAAGCTAAATATTCACTTGGTGAATATTTAGACAAGTGGAACATTCCGCTTTTAAGCCATGTTGACACAAGAGCGGTCGTTAAAAATATAAGACAGGAAGGTTCCATGCAGGCTGTCATCACAGCCGAAGAAAAATTTTCTATCAAACCTGGCCAGGTTTGTTTATCAGCCCATGTATCTGAGGTATCCACAAAGGTGGTCGAGAGCTTTGGAGAAGGCGACAAGCATGTGGTGATGATTGATTTCGGTTATAAAAAATCCATATTGGATTCTTTGATTGAACAAGGCTGCCGAGTTTCAGTCGTTCCATTCGATACTGAGTTCGAACAAATCAAGGACTTGAAGCCGGATGGTATTTTGCTTTCAAATGGGCCTGGGGATCCAAAACAGCTTGAATACCTTTTAGAAAACATAAAGAAGGTCATTACGAATTTCCCGACGATGGGCATATGTCTCGGTCATCAATTAACGGCCCTAGCCTTTGGGGGAAATACAAAAAAAATGCTGTTTGGACATCGGGGTGCGAATCAGCCCGTGGTCGATTTGAAAACGAAACAGGTGTATATGAGTTCTCAAAATCATAGTTATGAGGTTGATGAACCGAGCTTACAAGGAACATCTCTTCAAGTGAGATTCAGGAATGTGAATGATAGCACAGTTGAGGGGCTTATGCATGAAAACCTGCCAATATTCACTACCCAGTACCATCCGGAGGCTAATCCAGGACCCATCGAGAGTTCACTTCTTTTTAACGACTTTTTACAAATGATAAATGATTATAGCGGGAGAGAAAAAGCCTATGCCTAAGGACAACACGATACAGACCATTTTAGTGATTGGTTCGGGGCCAATTGTCATCGGGCAGGCCGCCGAATTTGATTATGCAGGTACACAGGCCTGCCTCGCTTTAAAAGAAGAAGGATATAAAGTCATACTGGTCAACAACAATCCGGCAACAATAATGACTGATGATATGAATGCGGATGCTGTCTATTTCGAACCTTTAACAGTTGATGTACTGGAAAAGATCATTTCCAAAGAAAAGCCGGATGGCCTGCTGGCTACATTAGGCGGTCAAACAGGATTGAATCTTGCTTATCAATTGGATGATGCTGGAGTACTTGAAAAATATAAAGTCAAATTATTGGGAACTCCGATCGACTCCATCAAAAAAGGGGAGGATCGTGAACTGTTCCGTGAGCTGATGTTTGAAATAGGTGAACCCGTTCCCGACAGTACAATTGTCCATACTCTTGAAGAAGCGATAGCTTTTGCCGAAAAAATCGGTTTCCCGATCATCGTTCGTCCCGCTTATACACTCGGCGGCACTGGCGGTGGGATTGCTGATTCATTGGATACCTTTAAGGAACTTGTCCGGGGCGGACTCCAAGAAAGCCCGATTACACAATGCTTGATTGAAAGAAGCATAGCTGGATATAAAGAAGTCGAATATGAAGTAATGCGAGATGGCATCAATACGTGCATCACTATCTGTAATATGGAAAATATTGATCCGGTAGGGATCCATACTGGTGATTCCATCGTTGTGGCACCATCACAGACCTTATCGGACGATGAGTTTCAGATGCTTCGTTCCGCTTCAATTAAAATCATCTCTGCTTTAGGTATCATAGGCGGTTGTAACATTCAATTCGCACTTGATCCGAAAAGCAAACAATATTATCTAATTGAAGTAAACCCACGCGTCAGCCGTTCATCGGCATTAGCTTCCAAAGCAACAGGCTATCCCATAGCACGCATAGCTGCAAAGCTTGCTGTTGGCTACCATTTATCGGAAATCGTCAATCCTGTAACGAAAAGCACATATTCAAGCTTTGAACCTGCTCTTGACTATGTAGCGGTGAAGTTCCCGAGATGGCCATTCGATAAATTCAAGACCGCCAACCGCAAATTGGGAACACAAATGAAGGCGACGGGTGAAGTGATGGCTTTACACCGCAGTTTTGAGGGGGGAGTCCAAAAGGCCGTCGATTCTTTGGAATTAAAAACGAATGGACTGCAGCTATCATCGCTGAAAAATAAAACCGTTCCTGAGCTTTGGGTGAAGCTTGCCGAAAAATCTGATGAGCGAATATTTGTCATTTTTGAAATGCTTAGAAAAGGCGTGACGATTGAAGAAATCCATGAAGCCACAACCATAGATTATTTCTTCCTTAAATCCTTTGATTCATTGATCCAAAACGAAATGAAGATTGAAGCTAAGAGAATCGATCAGGTAACAAAGGAAGAACTGCAGTCATATAAGGAAAAGGGCTTTTCAGACCGCTATCTTGCTTCCGTATGGAATGTAAGCGAGCTGGAAGTGAGAGCGCACCGGAAGTCACTTGGCCTTACGGCTGTCTACAAAACGGTCGATACATGTGCAGCCGAGTTCGAATCACATACTAACTATCACTATTCAACATATTTCGGAGAGAACGAACAGAAAAAAACGGATAAAAAGAAAGTCTTGATGATTGGCAGCGGCCCGATCCGGATTGGACAGGGAATAGAATTTGATTACTGTTCCGTTCACGGGGTTTATGCACTCCAGGATGAAAATGTTGAAACGATCATGATTAATAATAACCCGGAAACGGTAAGTACGGATTTTGCCACGGCAGACCGCCTTTATTTCGAGCCGTTAACTCTGGAATACGTTCTTAATGTAATAGAAGCGGAAGGTATTGAAGATGTTATCGTCCAATTTGGTGGGCAGACTGCGATAAACCTGGCAAAAGGCCTGGAAGATTACGGTATCAATTTGTTGGGGACTTCCTTCGATACACTCGATCAATTAGAAGACCGTGATCGTTTTTATCAGCTTCTTCAAAAACTGGATATTCCTCATGTACCGGGTTCGATGGCTTATGGTGAAGAACAATTAATTGACCGTGCAGAGGCTATCGGTTTTCCAGTACTCTTACGCCCATCATATGTAATTGGCGGCCAAGGAATGGAAATCATCCGCTCCAAGGAAAGCTTATTGAATAGAATGGAAAATGGGACTGCACTTGCATACCCCGTATTGATCGATTCTTATATTCCAGGGAAAGAAGCCGAAATCGATTTGATTGCTGATGGAAATGATGTATATATTCCAATCATTGCGGAACATGTAGAAAAAGCAGGCGTCCATTCAGGGGATAGCATGGCATTACTGCCAGCCCAATCATTAACCAATGAAATCAAAGATAAAATGACCCTATATGCGAAAAAACTAGTAATCGAGCTTGGTTATAAAGGACTTATGAACATTCAATTCGTGATTGAAGGAAATAGTGTATATGTATTGGAAGTAAACCCTCGCGCCAGTCGGACAATTCCAATCATCAGTAAAGTCACCGATGTACCCTTGGTGCAAATAGCGACAAAAATATTGCTTGGGAAATATTCATTGTCGAATGTGTTCGAAAAAACGGGCTTAATGGAAGAAATTCCATATGCAGTCGTCAAATATCCAGTATTCTCTACATTTGCACTAAGCGGCCTTGATTCAAAGGTAGGTCCGGAAATGAAATCAACTGGTGAAGGAATCGCCATCGGAGTAACGGTAAAAGAAGCATTGACAAAAGTATTCCATGCTCAAAATGCTAATCATAATTCAGGTGTTTATCAATCCAAATCAGTCAAATTAAGCGAAGATTTGCTAGTGCAAATCAGTGAAGCAGGTTTGACACTGGGGGATTCAAATTTTGATAAATGGTTAAATGAAGGGAATGCATCGGTCGTTTTGGCATATGGAACAACAGAAGAAGATAAGAAGCTAAGGTTAATGGCAGCAAAATATCGCCTTCTGGCATTTACGGAAGAAGAGACTTTCAAAGCCTATCTACAATCGTTAGAAAATGCTGATCCAGGGGTTATTTCGCTTCAGGAATGGCTTGTATCATATTCGGAAGGAGTGTCACAAGTATGAGTTCAATGACGACACCGACACAAGCGAAGATTTTAAATGGAAAAGACTTTTTGACCATGAAGGAGTCAACACCCACTGCGATAGCGGATTTGTTAAAGCTGGCACAGACCATTAAAGGCAAATTGCAAGCTGGCGAGGAATATACTCCTTTAAAAGGGAAAACGCTGGGGATGATCTTTGAAAAATCGTCTACCCGTACCCGTGTTTCTTTTGAAGTTGGCATGATGCAGCTTGGCGGACACGCTTTGTTCTTAAGTGGTAATGACTTGCAAATTGGACGCGGGGAAACTATTTCCGATACTGCAAAAGTCCTTTCCGAATATATTGATGGAATCATGATTCGTACCTTCGAGCATGAAAAAATCCTAGAGTTGTCGGAAAATGCCTCTATCCCAGTCATCAATGGGTTAACAGACCTTGCACATCCTTGTCAGGTACTTGCTGACTTCTTGACGATCATCGAGATAAAAGGGCAGCTAAAAGGCCTGAAGATGAGTTATATCGGAGATGGCAATAATGTTGCCAATTCATTGATGGTCGGCTGCGCAAAAATGGGAATGGATTTTTCCATTGGATGTCCTGAGGCCTACAAACTTGATGAAAAGGTCGTTGCCTATGCTCAAAAAGTGGCAGAAGAGACTGGCAGTGAAATTGTGGTGACAACCTCTGCTTCAGAAGCTATAAAAGATGCGGATATCGTCTATTCCGATGTTTGGACCTCCATGGGGCAGGAAATCGAGAATAGTATTCGCTTAGAAGCCTTTAAAGATTATCAAATCAATAGTGAACTTGTGAAACATGCCAAAGAAGATTATTTATTCATGCACTGCCTCCCTGCTCACAGGGAAGAAGAAGTAACAGCTGAAGTCATCGATGGACCGAATTCCGTCGTTTTCCACCAAGCAGGAAATCGTCTTCATGCCCAAAAGGCGGTTCTAGTGGATTTAATGTCTTAACCAAAAAAGTGTCTGCTTAGAGAGCAGTCGCTCAGTTTGTAGAAAAAAAAGGTTTCGGAATGGTCCCATTCCGAAACCTTTTTGATTTTATTTGTAGCAGTTAGAGAAATAATAACTGGATGGATCAATACTTGGGTCTATCAGTCTAAGTGTCTGCTCAGAGAACAGACGCTTTTTTAATTCAGCCGAATTTCCTGTATTCCTTAATTTTTCAGACATGAAAGAAAGTAACCTGGTAATAATAACAAGGAAAGCATGTAAAGGGGTGAAATCTATGGGGCAAAATCGTCAATTTAAGCCAGGCCAGAAGGCACCTAATAATGGGACCTATGTAGAAATCGGTGAAACGGGCAGCACGGTAGTGAATCCGAAAATGGTTAAGCTTGATGCAGGGGATGCCTTTCCTGAAACGTCTAATCATAACCGGATATGGACATATCAGCGAAAGCCATGAAAAATTAAAAAGCAGGAAAAAGGAATGATCGCTATCCTTTTTCCTGCTTTTTTCTATTCAGCGGTAAAACCGAAAATTTTCGAAATTTCCAAATAGCTCTTTCTTAAATAATGGCTTAAGGGATCTTCGTAATGATCTGGAATGCTTTCAGTGAATCCAACGGCAGTGATCGCTCCCAATAATTCTGAATTATAATTAAAAACTGGAATGGACATTGAGGAAACAGATGGTACAAGAGGCTCTTTGGCAAAAGCTATTTTGTATTTCCGAATTTCATCATATTCATTTGTTTCTTTAAGGAACGAGCCTGTAACATGACGATCTTTTTCAATCCAGTCCGCTGTCAAGGAAGGATCCTGAAAAACTGTGAATACTTTTCCTGAAGAGGATGATGGGGGGAGACGCGTACCTAACTGGGCCCCGATGTTTAAGTTTTGGTTGGAATTCCATATTTTTGCCGTGATTGGTCCATCGTATGTCCAGACGGAAAAAAGGACTGTGCAAGAGGTATGGTGACTGATTTCCTGTAAATAAGGGGTTATTCTGCTCGTGACGTCCTCATTTCCGATGGCTGCCATGCCGTATTGAATCAATTTGCTCCCAAGGTGATACATACCTGTTGTCTTATCACGATAAAGTAACCCGAGTTGAGTCAAAGTATTCAAATATTTATAGAGATTACTCTTCGTTATTTCCGTTAATTCTTGAATATCAGAGAATCTTAAAGGATTTCTTTGGGAAGCAAGTAAATCGATAATGCCCATACCTATTTGTAATGATTGGATTGTCGAACCAGATTTTACGATTTCCATATGTCAATCTCCCTAATCAGTTTAATTTAGGTCTAGTATATCAGAATCTTTAAAATTTAAATGAAATTTAGCAAGAAAAACCGGAGGCTGCTTGAAGCTATCAATATACTTTCCTTTTAAATAAATAACTTTAGCGGACCATTTTATTGATTCCGAAGTAGTCATAATGGTGTAGATGATAAAATTTGCACAAAAATTTGCAGTACTTTCTTGACAATATTCCGAAAATTAAGTTATTATTTATATAAATAGTGAACAGCGTTATCTATAAGTGAAATTGGTAGATGCACAGTCATTCGTATTCTGGTTTGTGAAGTGAATCTAAAAGAATTATCCCGCAAATTAGGATCGTGGCATCAAGAAGAGGTTCTTTAAAAAATCGAGATTAATAAAGGAGAATGAAATATGAGATTAGTAACTTTCAGTATTCAAGGATTTAAACGTATTGGTGCAATTTACCCGAATAATGTAGTAGTTGACTTGAACTATGCCTATCAAGCGCTTCTGGAAAGCGAAGGGAAACTTCGCAGTGAACAAATCGCTGAGGCATATGTACCTGCAACAATGGAGGCATTTTTAGAGGGAGGGAATGAAAGCCTTTCCATCGCTAAAAAGGCTGCTGACTACGCAATTAACAATCGTGATTCATTCAGACATAAATTGATACATCCAATTGAAGATATAAAGCTTGAGGCACCTGTCCAAAAGCCAGGTAAAATTATTTGTGTAGGACATAACTACCGTGAGCACATTGCTGAAATGGGCCGCGAATTACCGCCATTTCCTGTGGTATTCGCAAAGTTCGCCAATACAGTAATCGGTCCGCAGGATGACATTCCGTTTTTCCCGATTTCTGAACAACTGGATTATGAAGCGGAATTCGCTTTTGTAGTCGGACAAAAGGCACGTAATGTTTCACAAGAAGATGCACTTGATTATGTAGCGGGTTATACAATTGCCAATGATGTTACGTATCGTGATATCCAAAGGCGTACACTTGAATGGCTTCAAGGGAAAACGGTTGAAGGAAGTGCTCCGATGGGTCCTTGGTTAGTCACATCCGATGAGCTACCCGATCCATCTGGCTTAAATGTCCGATTAACTGTAAATGGTGAGGAACGCCAAAAAACGAATACATCCAACTTCGTATTCGATGTGAAATATTTAGTTGAATTCTTATCGAATTTAATGACGCTTGAACCTGGTGACATTGTTCTTACAGGAACACCTGGTGGGGTAGGAGTGGCCCGTGATCCACAAGTGTTCTTAAAAGATGGTGACGTTGTCAAAATCGAAATCGACAAAATAGGTTATCTTGAAAACCGTGTTCGACGTGTCGGGGAGGGAAAATAAAATGGCTTATCATGAGATCGGGACATCAATCCAATCGGTTCAACAATCAATCGACCACATTCTTGAGACAGCCGCAAACCTTCCGGAAGAGACGATCCGATTAAAGCCTACAGAAGAGGAATGGTCCATCATGCAGATACTTTCCCATTTAGCTGAAGCCATTCCTTATTGGTTAGGTGAAGTGGAAACGGTAATAGCAAAGCCTGGGGCCAAATGGGGGCGTGGATTGCAAG
Source organism: Peribacillus sp. SIMBA_075 (assembly GCF_046534585.1). NCBI lineage: Bacteria > Bacillati > Bacillota > Bacilli > Caryophanales > Bacillaceae > Peribacillus > Peribacillus sp. SIMBA_075. Next base: position 54,245 of record NZ_JAWRYN010000004.1, read on the forward strand.
ATCCAGCCCGATTGGCAGCAGTCGGTGATATTGACAAACTTGATGTTGATGATGTCTTGAAGCAAGTGGAGGAGCTTAAATATGAAGTGGAGAGCAGGCTTGGGAATTTAGAAGAAGAAGCACTCTCTAAAGAATCGCCACACCGGAATTTCGCTAAATTCGGAAACAAACCAGTTTCTTATATTGTGGATCACTTCATCGATGAGCATGTTTCAGGACACTATGATCAAATCAAGCGAAATCTTTCTAAAATCCAGTGAGGAAAGATAAAAAAGAAAGTAGGGATTAATATGGCTGAAAAATCGGAATACATGAACAGTACAATCGTAAAAGATTTTACAAAGGATATCCAGCAGTATAACCTTGGGCCTCTGTGGGAAGCCATTCCCGCCCTGATGGACCATGAACCTAAACCTCATGCCCATGCTTATTTATGGAAAGAAGAGCTTTTGACAAAAAAGTTGATGGAAGCAGCAGAAATCTTCACACCTGATCGAGGAGGGGAGCGCAGGGCCATTTATTTTCAAAACCCTGGCTTAACTTATCGTCAGCCATGGGGATGGGCTTCGACAACACAAACGCTTTATGCAGCGGTTCAGCTGTTGTTGCCAGGTGAAGTGGCTCCTTCACACCGTCACTCTCAAAGTGCTCTCCGTTTCATTACGAATGGTGAAGGTGCCTACAGCATCGTGCAGGGAGAAAGGATCTTCATGGAAGAAGGAGATTTCTTGATCACGCCTAAAAACCTATGGCATGGTCATGGTCATGTTGGCGAAAAACCGATGATTTGGATGGACGCCCTTGATATTCCAACTATCTATTCCATAGGCGGCACTTTCTTTGAACCATACCCAGACCGGATTGAAACGCCTAAACGGCCGGATAATTTTTCGGAGCTCCGTTATCAAGGCGGGATGGTTCGTCCAGTATCCGACCGTTATTCACAAGTGGCACCGCTTGCCAACTACAAGTGGAAAGGAACCAAAGCAGCGATAGAAGGATTAATGAACTTTGAACCAGATCCATATGAAGGTTTTGCAGTGGAATATATCAATCCTTCAAATGGACAAACGGCCAATCCGACGATGGGGGCATGGATGCAGAAACTTCCAAAAGGTTTCCATACCAAAGCACATCGCCATACCCATTCCACAATCTATCAAGTGCACCAAGGTTCAGGCTATACGGTCATTAATGGAGTGCGTTTTGACTGGTCCAAGGGAGATTATTTCGTCGTTCCGAATTGGGCTTGGCATGAGCACATTGCAGAAGCGGATTCTTACTTATTCTCGGTAAACGACCTACCGATAATGGAGAGATTCGATTTAGAACAGCAACAGGCATTTGAAGCAAACAATGGTTTCCAAAAGGTTGAAAGTGAATTCAGGCCGTTTTTGGTTTGAAAATAATCTGTTTGCAGCTTTCATCTTGATCCTGATGAATATATATGCCAGTCGAATGAAAACGCTTACTTATATATTGTTTCGCAACTTTGGCTAAAAGCAACTAATTTAGGGGGAATTGATGATGAACACAGAAAAAAAACCATTCATCGTTATCGGTGGGGGAATTGGCGGATTGGCAACTGCTTTAGGAATCGCAGAAACAAAACAGTATGTAAAAGTCTTGGAGCAAGCTCCCGAATTTGGTGAAATTGGTGCAGGGATTCAGCTTGCAGCAAATGCCACCAACGTTTTACAGCGTTTAGGCGTCATGGATAAAATCAATGAAATTGCAGTATTTCCAAAAAGATTGGTGCTGATGGATGCCTTTTCCGGCAAAGAGCTTTCCGCTTTGGATTTAGGTGATGTTTATAAGGAAAGATATGGAGCACCGTATGTTGTTTTGCATCGTTCCGATTTGCATAAAGTACTGGCTGAAGCCTGTGAAAATAACCCGTATATCGAACTGGTAACGAACCAAACGATTATTGATACAGTGGAAAATGAAGGGGAAGTGACGGTTACTTCTGCCAATGGGTCCCAACATTCAGGAACGGCTGTCATCGGAGCTGATGGATTATGGTCCAAAGCACGGAAACTTTTTGTCGAAGATCAACCGGTCTGCTCGCAATATGTTGCATACAGAGGAGCGATCCCGATGGAAGAGGTTACGAGCCATGGAGATTTAGATGATGTATATATGTGGATTGGACCAAACCTTCATCTTGTTCAGTACCCGGTTAGAAGGGGGGAACTATACAACCAAGTAGTGGTGTTCAAAAGTTCTCAATACACGGTAGAAAACGAAAAAACAGATCAATGGGGAACCCCGGAAGAAATGGACCGTATATTTGCCGGAACTTGTGAGCTTGTTCAGAATGCGATTTCATTTATTCAACGACAACGCCGCTGGCCGATGTATGACCGATTACCAATTGATAATTGGACAAAAGGAAGAATTACGCTTACGGGCGATGCTGCACACCCGATGCTTCAATACTTGGCACAAGGGGCTTGCCAGGCGTTAGAAGATGCAGCTTATTTGTCGGATATGCTTCATAAGCATGGAAATGACATTGAACAGGCATTTTTGAAATATCAAGAGGAACGCATTCCGCGTACGGCTAATGTTCAAACAAGCGCAAGAATGTGGGGGGAAATCATTCACAATACGACCGATGCAGGCATTCTGCTCCGAGATACGATTCTTACAGGTCGCACGGACAAGGATTTCCAATTTGTCGATCAATTTCATGGTTACAATAAAACGGCCGTGAAAGCATAATCCGTTTTGTTTCATCTAAATACTGTGCTAAGGGATTTTATGCATTTTATAAATGGGTCTGCCTTTCTTCTATATGAAGAAAGGTTTTTTTCGTTTATCCTCCATACCTCCCTGCATTTTTTATAACTTTCCTTTACATGGGGGAAATTAGAAGTATAATGAAAATATAAAGGTCAAAATTGGTCAAACTAAGTGTGAATTCGTTCATGATATAGATGAATGGGAGGTTTTAAGATGGATATGAATAAAATGACGGAGAGAACCCAACAGGCATTCATTGGCGGCCAGGAACTAGCCAAAGATAGAGGGAATCCAGAGCTGACGGAGCTTCATTTATTAAAGGCCTTAATGGAACAGGATGAAAGTTTATTGATCAGGATTTTATCGGAATCTGTTAAACCGATGAATCAGTTTGATATAGGGCTTGATAGAGAATTGGATCGGTTACCGGAAGTGAGTGGAAGTGTTTCCGAGGTTTACATGTCATCCTCCTTACAGAAAATTTTGACGGTTGCCGAAAAAGAAATGCAGAAGTGGGAAGATGAATATTTATCTGTGGAACATTTACTGCTGGCGTCCTTGAAAGGCAATAACACGAATATAAACAGACTATTCTCATCACATGGAATCGATTACGAAAAAGCAAAACGGATTATACAAGATGTAAGGGGGAATCAGCGGGTGACTAGTCAAAATCCTGAAAGCACATATGAAGTACTGAAAAAATACGGCAGAGATCTTGTTGCTGAAGTTAAATCAGGGAAGGTCGATCCAGTCATCGGTCGTGATGCGGAAATCAGAAACGTCATCCGGATTCTATCACGTAAAACAAAAAATAACCCCGTATTAATTGGGGAACCTGGTGTTGGTAAGACAGCGATTGTCGAAGGATTGGCGCAAAGGATCGTCAGGAAGGATGTCCCGGAAGGATTAAAGGACAAAACCGTTTTTTCACTAGATATGAGTGCACTTGTCGCAGGGGCAAAATTCCGCGGTGAATTTGAGGAACGTCTTAAAGCGGTATTGAATGAAATTAAGAAGAGTGATGGAAAAATTCTTTTATTCATCGATGAACTGCATACAATTGTCGGTGCTGGCAGAACGGATGGCGCACTTGATGCAGGGAATATGTTAAAGCCGATGCTTGCGCGTGGCGAGCTGCATTGTATAGGTGCAACAACCATTGATGAATATCGACAATATATTGAAAAAGATCCGGCTCTAGAACGTCGTTTCCAACAAGTTCTGGTTCCGGAACCAGATGTGGAGGATACGATTTCAATTTTGCGTGGGCTAAAAGAACGGTTTGAAATTCACCATGGTGTCAGGATTCATGATCGGGCGATCGTGGCTGCCTCTGTCCTTTCGAACCGATATATAACGGAGCGATTTCTGCCGGATAAAGCAATAGATCTTGTGGATGAAGCCTGTGCGATGATCAGAATGGAAATCGATTCAATGCCATCTGAGTTGGATGAAATCACGAGAAGGGTCATGCAACTTGAAATTGAAGAAGCGGCCTTGAAGAATGAGGAGGACCCTCAAAGCAAAGCTAGACTGGAAGTGCTTCAAAAAGAACTCTCAGAACTCAAGGATCAAGCGAATGGCATGAAAGCCAAGTGGCAAATGGAAAAGTCGGCGCTTCAAAAAGTGCAGGATCAACGTGAGGAACTTGAGAAGTTGCGTCATGAACTGGAACAGGCAGAGAATGACTATGACCTTAACCGAGCAGCGGAACTTCGGCACGGAAGGATTCCACAGCTTCAAAAAGAGTTGGATGCCATGGAAGATGAATTGGAAAAGGAAAAACAGGAATCACGGTTGCTTCGCCAAGAAGTGACGGAGGAGGAAATTGCCTCGATCGTTGCAAGGTGGACGGGGATTCCTGTAAGCAAGCTGGTGGAAAGTGAAAGGGAAAAGCTGCTTCGACTATCTGAGATCCTTCATGAACGCGTAATAGGTCAAGGGGAAGCGGTGGAACTCGTATCCGATGCTGTATTAAGGGCAAGGGCGGGAATTAAAGATCCAAACAGACCGATTGGTTCATTCATTTTCCTGGGGCCGACGGGTGTGGGTAAAACAGAACTCGTAAAAGCTTTGGCAGAAACGTTATTCGATAGTGAAGAACATATGATTCGTATCGATATGTCGGAATATATGGAGAAACATTCCGTGTCCCGTCTTGTTGGTGCACCTCCTGGATATGTTGGATTTGAGGAAGGAGGCCAACTAACGGAGGCAGTTAGGAGAAACCCATACTCTGTCGTATTATTGGACGAAATTGAAAAGGCGCATCCGGAAGTCTTCAATATTTTGCTGCAAATGTTGGATGACGGGAGGATAACAGACTCCCAAGGTAGAACCATAAACTGTAAAAATACAGTGATCATCATGACTTCAAATATCGGTTCCCATTTCTTGTTGCAGTCCAACCGAGTGGATGGTGGAATTGAAGAAGAGATAAAAGATCAAGTCTTTAAAGAATTAAGAGGGCATTTCCGTCCGGAATTTTTGAATCGGGTAGATGATATTGTTTTATTCAAACCGCTTACTAAACAAGAAATCGTTGAAATCGTAGAAAAAATGGTTTTTCAATTACAGGTAAGGTTAACTGAACAAAATATAAACCTTAATGTCACTGAAGCGGCCAAGGAATTCATTGCGGACCAGGGATATGATCCTGTATATGGGGCCAGACCGTTGAAGCGATTCATCCAAAAGCATCTGGAAACGAAGATCGCCCGTAAAATCATAGCTGGCACAGTTGGACTGAATGAAGAAGGAATAACGATTGATTATGATGATGATGAATTAGTCCTCATATAAAAAATTTGAAATGGAGTTTAACCGTAAGCAAAGTACGGATAACAAAAAGGACATCCTCAATGGATGTCCTCTTTTGCTTCTTAATGTTGATGAGAGTCTTTTGCTGGCCCAGCAGGCAAAATAGCAGGGATGATGCAAATCAGGATAGCAGCAGCTAATCCTAAAATCGTTCCCTGTTTAGCATCGTATGAAACTCCGATCATGGAAGAAACAACATATACAGTCATATGCACTAATAAGAATGTCCAAAAAATTGCCCAAGCATAACGCATCGAATTTCACCTCATTCCACTACATTCATTTTTATCTTACCATAATTAATATACAGTTAAAACGTGTTTTTAATAATAACCTTTAAATAATTCATACATTAAATCATAAGAGAACTTTTCAGGCACAGTCCAGTTGATACCAAACGTCAAATGGAAAATCATAGGACCCAATATAAAACAAAATCATCACCATTTGGTTAATTTGGGATAAGAAGTTAGGTATTTCCACTGACCCTTTCTATTTTTCGTCATAAATTAATATAGTAGTAGTAATATTCCTTAAAGGAGTTTGACCGATGGAACAACGAACTTTTCAAATTGATGACCAGTGGAATATCATCTATTATCCAGAGCGGCCCAGTGGTTTTTCCGTATTGGTAATTGGAGACCGTAGTCATTTTGTCGATAAAGACAGCAGCTTTTGGCTGCAGCATCCTGGCAGGTTGGAGATATTGGAATATTTAAAGGAATACGGATACACGCTATTTTCATCCAATTTTTACGGAGCCAACTGGGGAAGCCCAAAAGCATTGAACCTTTCCCTTAACCTATATATTCTCTTCATGAAAAAAGAAATAGTCAATCAAAGGGTTCATATATTGGCAGAGGGGTCAGGAGCACTCCTTGCCTTAAAGCTAATGAATGAACTTGGAAATAAAATACGTTCAGTTGTATTGATTGATCCGGTTTTTTCCTTGAAAGCACAACTGGAGAAGGAAAAGGAAAATAAGTTCTTCTATAAAAAATGGCTGTCTGAGGTCTCTGCTGCACACGAGCTCAATCCACCAGAATGTGAACAGCATATTATGGACACTGAAGATCCAGTGATTGCTGAGAAAATCCCCATGAAAGTGATTCAGGTTTTTGGAAGCATGCGGAAAGAGCAAGCCTCCCTTTATCGGCAAATCCAACTGGCTAGAAAAGCAGACTTGCAGCTGACGTATTTATTACCGGAAAAACGGTATAAAATACCCTATCAAATACAGAAGTTTTTCAATGAGAATGAAGAGTCTTTATGAGAATGGATATATTTCTACAATAGTTTGCATACGATACAGCATCTAAAAAAACTAGACGTGCCGGATGAAGTGGGCTGGATGGCATACGAGGGGGCTGTATTTATGCAAACGTACATTGTAATAGGCGCTTATCAATTTGTGGGATTCTATGTGGCTCAATACTTTTTGAACCAAGGGGAAGAAGTAATCGGAATTGATTGGACTGATTCCGAAGCAAGTAAATATATTATGGAAGAAAAGGAACTTGAAATAGGTAGAAGTTCAAATTATATTTACTTTCCGATAAATAAGCTTAAATTATTGGATATTACAAAGCAGGACACTGTGTTCATATCTTGTTACGATATTCAAAGCGGAAAGATGGGTAAAATCGATTTTCTTATAGACGAAATCGTTTTCTTTATTGAAAAATGCAAAAAAAATGGCTCGAATGAAACGCCAAATTTTGTTGTTTTCATGCCAATTGAAGAAGAGATCAGTATTTTTCAATCCATATTAAGCTCGATTCGTGGAATTGATTCTGCAAAAATCATATTTTTACCCACGATTTATGGACCTTGGCAATCGGAAGGCATGAGCTTTGAAGCTGGGATCAATCAACTTGGTCAGTCTGATATCAAACCGGCGATTGCTAACGAATATACTGGGGATGCTCTTTTCATCACTGATTTTGTGAATGCTTTGGAAGAAGTGCTTACTTCCTCTTCCGATAGGGATATCCAATTGTGCAGCAGTATAGATGATCATTGGAATAAATGTGCAAAGTTAATATTTGGTGAAAGTTTGGGTTCATTCAATTCCCGATCAACAACTAAAATCAATAAAGGATCAATATTTGAGGTGCCTAGCAAAATAGATCCAGAAGAAGGCATTGCTTTACAAAGAAAACATAATAAACGATTAAACTTACTTAAAAAGTGGAGAAAACGTGATTGAAGAGGGAATGACTGGATAATCCGGATAATCAAATTTGAGGGCAATTATGAACAAAGAACATTCGAATCACAATTTTTTTGTGATCGAGAACTTTCGTTATTTAAGAAGGTCAAAACTGTATATTTGCCTCTAACTTATATGTTTTGTACTATAATGTTCAAGGACCGAAATTAATATCAAATGATATTCATGATTTTATATTTATGCCCTTTACGAAAGGGACATCTGGAATTATGATAATATTGATATTCAAATGATAGGGGGAAACACAAAATGAGTTCAGATAAAACTCTTGAATTTATGGGGATCGCCATGAAGTACTTCCCTGAGGCTAAAGCGAAGCTTGAAGCAAACGGGATTCCATTCTCAATGGAGATGGCAGAGCCATTCATGGAGCTTTTTAAAAACGTAATGCAAGAAGCTTATGAGCTTGGGAAACAAGATGCTCAGCGTTAATTAAACGTAGGCTGTCCAAACTAAAGGACAGCCTGCATTTTTTTATTCTTTTTTCAAGAACTTGGCGATCAATGGGTTCAGATTAATTTTATCAATGGCCGGTTTGTATTGACCGTATAAGCCCATCAATGTTTCAACGCTCTCCATCAATTGCATGTAATCAACATTCGATTCCTCTTGTTGGGGTTCACTTTTCCTGCCAAACATCAAATTCGAAAAATGATCAACCTGGTTACTCCGGTTGTTGTGATTGAAGATGTCCACAATAATTCCTCCTTTTCTCCTTTTATTTATAATGTATGTCCCTAAAATCCCTTGGCATAGGCATTTGTCCGACTTCAGTAACGGATTCTTTTATCCTTTCAAACTGTTATCTCTTGCAAGGAGGTGTTTTTTTATATAAAATTAGTACCAGGTAATAATAGATGCTTATAATAACTCATTAAAATATAAGGGGATGGCAAAATGAACGCTGGAATACTAGGGCTTGGCCGCTACTTACCCGATAAAATCGTTACAAATGCGGATTTAGAGAAAATGATGGATACCTCTGACGAGTGGATCCGGACTAGGACAGGTATAGAGGAAAGAAGAATTGCCAATGATGACATTGAAACATCAGATATGGCTTATGAAGCCGCAAAAGCTGCATTGGCAAATGCAAAAATTTCGGCTGAAGAGATAGATTTAATTCTTGTAGCTACTGTTACACCGGATCAGTCGTTTCCTTCTGTCGCGTGTATGATTCAAGAGAAATTGGGAGCGAAAAGTGCAGCTGCAATGGATGTAAGTGCTGCATGCGCTGGTTTTATGTATGCAATGATCACTGCACAGCAGTTCATTAAGACAGGTGCATATAAGCATGTATTGATTGTCGGTGTCGAAAAACTTTCGAAGGTAACCAATTGGGAAGACCGCAATACTGCTGTACTATTTGGTGACGGAGCGGGTGCAGCTGTACTTGGACCTGTTTCGGAAGGCAAAGGGATCCTTGCCTTTGAATTAGGCGCAGATGGAACTGGTGGGAAGCACTTATTACAGGATGGAGATTTCATTCATATGAATGGACGTGAAGTATTTAAATTTGCTGTCCGTCAGATGGGGGAATCCAGCCTAAGTGTGTTGGATAAAGCTGGATTAACAAAAGAAGATGTGGATTTGCTTGTACCGCATCAAGCAAACATACGTATTATGGAATCCTCAAGGGAACGCTTGGGTCTCCCGATTGAAAAAATGACAAAAACGGTTCATAAATATGGAAATACTTCTTCAGCGTCCATTCCAATGGCCCTTGTGGAAGAAATGGAAGCAGGAAGAATCAAGGACAACGACCTAATTATCATGGTCGGTTTTGGTGGTGGCCTTACATGGGGCGCTATCGCTCTTAGATGGGGTAAATAAAAAAAGAAGAAGCAAAACATAAAAGCTTTAAAAAAGGAAGGAGCCATTTTTAATGACTAATCGTCGTGTAGTTGTAACAGGTATTGGAGCAATATCACCAGTTGGTAATGATGCAGAAACTGGATGGAAGAATATAATCGAGGGGAAATCAGGAATAGGTCCTTTAACTCGTTTGAATGCTGAAGAATTCCCTGTTAAAGTTGCTGCTGAAATCAAGGAGTTTGATATAGAGACATATATTAATCGTAAAGAAGCGCGTAAGATGGACCGTTTTACCCATTATGCAATTGCTGCGTCCGTTATGGCATATAATGATAGTAAGCTGGAAATAACGGATGAAAATGCAGCACGTGTCGGAGTCTGGATCGGTTCGGGTATCGGTGGGTTGGAGACACTTGAGACACAGCATGAAAACTTTTTAAACAGAGGGTATAAGCGGGTGAGCCCATTTTTCGTACCAATGATGATTCCGGACATGGCTGCTGGCCAGGTGTCAATCTTACTGGGTGCTAAAGGAATCAATTCATGTACGGTAACAGCTTGCGCAACAGGAACAAATTCAATTGGTGACGCGTTTAAAGCCATTCAACGGGGCGACGCCGATGTGATGATCACAGGCGGAGCAGAAGCGCCAATCACAAAAATGTCGGTTGCGGGCTTCTGTGCAAATACGGCTTTATCGACCAACCCTGATCCACAAACTGCTAGCCGTCCTTTTGATCTGAATCGTGATGGATTCGTAATCGGGGAAGGTGCAGGGATTATCGTTCTGGAAGATCTGGAACATGCATTGAATAGAGGGGCCAAGATTTATGCTGAAATAGCTGGGTATGGATCAACTGGAGATGCTTTCCATATAACGGCTCCGGCACCTGGTGGGGAAGGCGGGGCAAGGGCGATGAAAATTGCTATTGAGGATGCAGGTTTGAATCCGGAAGACATCCAATATGTGAATGCCCATGGAACGAGTACGCCATACAATGACAAATATGAAACAATGGCAGTCAAAGAAGTCTTTGGCGATCATGCTAATAAACTAGCATTAAGTTCAACTAAGTCCATGACAGGCCATATGTTAGGGGCAGCCGGTGGGGTCGAAGCAATATTCACGATTCAGGCAATCAGGGACAGCATATTGCCTCCAACGATCAATATTGAAACACCAGACCCTGAGTGTGATTTGGACTATGTTCCGAATAAAGCAAGGAAGTGCGAAATTAATGCCGCCATCAGCAATTCACTTGGATTCGGTGGACATAACGCTACTATTCTTTTCAAAAAATATCAATAAATTAAATTGAAGGAAGAGCAGATCTCTTGGGATCTGCTCTTTTTGTGTTATAGAGGTTATGCAAGGGATATAAAAGTGTCAACCGCCTTTTTAAAATCATACGATAGTCTAAAGAAGCGGGGGTGTATAGAAATGGGAGTTATTTTAACTGATGAGTGGATGAAAAAGGATTTCAACCGCCCTGTCCAGATGATGGAAAGACTTAAAAGTACATTCAACAATACCCTTGATGCGAATATGATTTATCATCATTTATTGAAGCATGGTATGTATTCGCCAAATAAAAAAACGAAACTCACATGGGAACATTTAAAAGAAAATAATGCATGGGAAAAAACACAAAGCCTGTTTACTTCTTATAAGAAACTGTGGGGAGGGCCTGATGTTCCCATATATATTTTTCCGCTCATGTCTTCAGGGATGTGGAATAAAATGGTTGAAACGAAGTCAGGATTGGCATTTAAAGATAAACTATTCCTTTTTTACGACAAGGGTATAGCTGAAAAGGAAATGGAGGCCATATTGATTCACGAATATCATCATGTCTGCCGATTACATCATTTGAAAAAGGATCAAAAAGAATTCACTCTTCTTGATACGATGATCATGGAAGGACTGGCGGAAAGAACTGTGGGTAAATATTTAGGAGCAAAATATTTAGCGAAATGGACTAAATTATATCAGGAAGATAAACTGCGAGAATTTTGGAGCAAGCATTTACAAGAAAAGCACACAATAAAACGTACAGATCCTCTTCATGATGTCCTTCTGCTTGGAATGAAAGGATACCCACATATGCTTGGATACTGTAGTGGTTATTACCTAGTGAGAAATTCTGAAAAACTCTCTGTGAAAAAATCATTCATTATTCAATCTGAAGAATTCTTATCGAAAAAGAACTAATTATATACGTTCTTTTTTTCTTAATCTGTTTTCTGGAATAGGAATAAATTGTATGGTTCCTGCCTATACTGATTGACAAACAGAAATTTGTTTAAGTGAGGGATGAATGATGTTATATCTTCATGATGTATGGGTTAACTGGTTTGAAGGAGAAGAAAACGGCTATAATATTTGTCATTTTCATGAATGGAGGAAGGATGATGGGATCGAGCTACTAGATCAAGTTCCTTTGTTGAAAGTGTCATCAACATTGTTCCACTACATAGAAAACGACTTGTCAGAATTACCTAAGCCATTGCTGAATGATGTGTATCAAAAAGCATATGCAAGGAAAAATCATGAACGAATTCAGCTTGACTATTGTTTTATCGTGACTGATGGAAATGGGATTTTAGCTGTTGATACGATAGGTTATCATATTCCGATTAGGAAAAGTAGAATAATTCCCCGGCAGGAACAAATTGTTTATGACATGATAGAAAACCATGATGAGATGGATTACACCTTTGCTGAAAAACCTACATCTGAGAAAGAATATCATATTTTATCGCCGTCTCCCTTATTCATGAATGGGTTGACAAGAAAAGAAAGACAGCTTAAGCAATTACTATTCATGGCCATGGACCAATTATTCACGGCGAAAAACACTCCTGAAATCCGCTATTGGTATACAGAATGGGCTCCTGAAAAATATGAAAGCATTCAAGAAATGGATTTTCAGATAGCATGGCTTGAATTATATGAAGAAATGAAGGAAGGCTGGTCAGAGAAGCACCTTCAACTTTGTGAAAACTTGGTGAAGGGGCAGCCTTTTTTTGAAAAGCTTTGGCAAGTGGAGGCTGGCGATAGCCCATCGATATTATGAACAAAAAAGACGATCCGATGAGGATCGTCTTTTTTTTATCTCTTTCTGCCAAGTCCCATGCCATTATACATTTTTCTAATCATCTTATTGGCTTCAATGTTCGCTTTTTCTGCACCGCGGTCAAGAATTTCATCCAATTCTGGTGAATCGATCAATTCATGATAGCGTTCCTGGATTGGCAGGATTTCCCCAAGAACCACTTCAGCCAAATCACTTTTAAAGTCACCATAACCTTTACCTTCATACATCTCTTCAATTTCTGAATAGGTTTTCCCACTGAAGATGGAGTATATGGACATCAGGTTGGAAACACCTGCTTTGTTTTCCTTATCGTAACGGACAATGCCTTCGGAATCGGTAACGGCGCTCTTGATATTTTTTTCGATTTGCTTCGGATCATCCAATAAGGCAATCGTTGCCTTTTTGTTAGGGTCCGATTTGCTCATTTTCTTGGTTGGTTCTTGTAGGGACATGATACGTGCCCCTTCTGTAGGGAGGCTGATTTCCGGGATTTTGAAAATATCATTGTGCTTTCTATTGAACCGTTCAGCCAAATCGCGAGTCAATTCAAGATGCTGTCTTTGATCTTCCCCAACAGGAACTACATCCGTACTATAAAGGAGAATATCGGCTGCCATCAGCGGCGGGTATGTAAGCAATGCTGCAGAAACCCCCTCTTTGCCAGCTGATTTATCTTTAAATTGTGTCATTCGCTCAAGTTCACCAATATAGGAAATACTCTGTAAAATCCAGCCTGCCTGAGCATGCGCAGGTACCTCTGATTGAATGAAGATTGTATTCTTTTCTGGATCGAGGCCAATGGCCAAATATAAAGCGGCCAATGTTTTAATGTTTTTCCTTAATTTAAGGCGATCTTGTGGAACTGTAATTGCATGCTGGTCAACAATACAAAAGAAACATTCATATTCATTTTGTAAGTTAACGAATTGTTTCATGGCTCCGATGTAATTTCCTAAAGTAACGGAACCGGATGGCTGTATGCCGGAGAAAATCCTTTTCAACTGCTAGTCACTCCTCTAAATGCGTTTATTGATCAATGGATATTCGCTCTTCATTATTGTAAGGATAAATAGAAAATGAATCCACTTTCTTTGAAAGAAATGTGCGCCTTGAAAGGGGAACGCTCATTTAAATCTCGTGGAAGGCCGTTTTGTCCTGTATCGATGCCATTCTGAGAATACGAATTGTCCACTATAACTGTATTTTAGCATTTATTCATATTAAATGTATAATCGAAACGGCAATAACGCCATTGGAACGGATTTTCCGTCTGTTTGTATCGATCAATGAAAGCATCAAGGTAAATAAAACCGTTTTATATATTTCACCTTGAGCAGGCGATTTTAGGGAAAGATACATTCATGGGAATACGTGTTGGAAACGTGTTTGCATTCAAGTGTGTTTATTTATGGCAGAGTTTTTTTAATTATTTATAATATATAGGAGTAAAGTTAAATGGTTGTGGTATTAAAGAAAGGGGTCTATTTTTATTTATTGAATATTGATGACTGATAGCGAATGAGGTGGAGGAAATGAAACAAAGAAGTAAATGGTTGATGACAGGTATGTGCATATTCCTGATTCAACAGCCAGTTCATGCACAGGACATGAACGAAACCAGGCAGGTAGCATTAGAAAATAAAGAACTGCCTGTGAATGCACCGCGTTTTGTTTTTGATTCGGGGTTGAAATTCGCCTATCCGGATGCTGTGCGTGGAATATATGTGACAGGGCCTGCAGCGGGTGGCAATAAATTGAATGAACTTATTAAATATGTAGATGAAACCGATTTGAATGCGATGGTCATTGATATTAAGGATGATTGGGGGAACGTAACGTATAAGACCAAAAATCCCGATTCTCCATATGCCGGGATTGGTAAAGACTACATAAAGAATCCTAAGGCAATGCTGAAAAAATTAGAGGATAAGCAGATTTATCCGATTGCAAGGGTAGTTGTCTTTAAAGACTCACTTCTGGCTAAAGAGAAGCCTGAATTGTCATTTTTAGATGGCGAAGAGGTATGGAAGAATGGTCGAGGTGAAGCCTTCGTTAACCCATTCTTAAAAGAGGTTTGGGATTATAATGTCGGTATTGCCATTGAAGCGGCAAAAATGGGTTTTAAAGAAATTCAATTTGACTATGTCCGTTTTCCCGAAGGATTCGAAAATAAAGAAAATGATTTGAAATATGATATCGGTGAGTATGATGAAGCGAAAGTGAGTCATTCAGCTAAAAGGGTTCAGGCAGTGACGGACTTTGTAAGTTATGCGAAGAAACAACTG
Source organism: Peribacillus sp. SIMBA_075 (assembly GCF_046534585.1). Lineage (NCBI taxonomy): Bacteria > Bacillati > Bacillota > Bacilli > Caryophanales > Bacillaceae > Peribacillus > Peribacillus sp. SIMBA_075. The sequence continues at coordinate 69,247 of NZ_JAWRYN010000004.1, forward strand.
GAGCCATATGGTGTGGAAGTGTCGGTGGATATTTTTGGATATGCGGCTACGTTACCTGAAGCTCCCGGAATTGGACAGAACTTCACTAAAATCTCTGAGAACGTGGATGTTATTTCCTCAATGATCTATCCAAGTCATTGGACATCTTATTTTGGTATCGATAAGCCTGATTTGGAGCCCTATAATCTCGTTAAGGAATATGCGAAATTGGAAAATGGGAAGCTGAAGGAATTAAAAACCCCGCCAACTTCAAGACCTTGGCTTCAAGATTTTACTGCTTCGTATTTAGGAGAAGGGAATTACCAAAGGTATGGCAAGAAAGAAGTGGAAGCCCAAATAAAAGCGTTAAATGATAATGGGATTGATGAATATTTATTATGGAATGCAGCAAATCGATATACAAAGGGAGTGGATTATACCCCATGAAAAAAAGGGGATGGCCTTAAGGAATATCCTTCCGGTCATCCGATTTTTTTCTAAAATTACCGCTTTTTATTCCCGCCAACTTGATTCCACCCTGACTGAATTCGTCTCGATTGATCGAAAATATGAGAGTGACGTTTCCCTCCAAACCATTTTTCGCCAATACCATTCGTCACAACGCCATTCACGGCAGTGATGCCAATAACGCAAGCTGCAACTAAAACAAAGTCAATAAAGTAACTGAACATCCAACCCCCCCAATATTGTTTTAAAGCTATTTAAGTTCCATTGTAGTGGATAAGAGAAAATCTGGAAAGAATAAACTAGCAAAAGAGGAGATTAAATCATGAATTGGTATGAAAAACTAAACCAGTATTTCCCCATTGAAGAAATGAAGTCTAAAGAACATATTGAAGTTCTCTTAGAAGATAAGCAGGAAATATATATAAAGGATGAAGGTCCCGACCATGTTTTATTGTATGTGGAAGGGGAAGAGTTTATATTCGTTGATTACCTATTTGTATCAAAGAAATCAAGGGGGCAGGGATTAGGAAGGAAATTGATCCAGAAATTGCAAAAAAAGCAGAAAACGATTTTGCTGGAAGTCGAACCAGTTCAAGAAAATGATGATGATACATTTAAAAGGCTGAGATTTTATAAAAGGGAAGGATTCAAGCATGCTTCTTCGATTTCCTACAGCAGAAAATCGCTTGCCACCAAAGAGAATACTCCAATGGAAATCTTATATTGGCCGGCAAATCCATCTGTTGAAGAAGAAGACGTTTTTGATTTCATGAAAGAGATTTATTCTGAAATCCATACCTACAAAGATGACGACCTTTATGGAAAGTCTTATCAGGATGTAGAGGATGTACTAAGCTTGAATGCTGGTCAGGAAACGGATATTTTTAAAGAGATGGAAGTCTGAGAAAGAGGGCCGGTTTTGCGGCCCTTTCATTTTGTCGATAAGTTCGGAAGTGTCTCACCCCGAACCGTAATTTTAAAACAAGACTTGGTTATCCTTCATGTATTTTTGCGCTTGAAATTTGCGACACTCCTGTCGAATAACTGGCTTGCCGAGACCCCGCAGATGCTTGCTTTGATGAGGCTTGGCAGTTAGTCGGCAGGAGCGAATTTCTGAAATCAACTGGAACCTTTTTTAAAGAAAAAAACAGAGGAAACTGGCTTTTTTTTGATATGCTACAGTATGAAAGTGCCGGTTGTTCACCTGTACATTGAAGGAAAATGAATATCTATAACTTCTGGATGGTAGTTTGTTCCCTACTTGCCGATTCTTTTGAATTCCCTTTTTCACTTTTGGTATTATATGTGCTAAAAGAATGGTTTTTCTTGTAAAAGGAGGAATTTGCTTTTTATTAAAGAAAATATATTAACATGATCTTGTTTATTGACAAGGATTGGGGGTAAATAAAAGTAACGAGCAAATTGAAAAAATCATGAGGGCTGAATTGAGAGTTAAATGAGAATGGTAGGTAGGTATTTTCAATTAGAAAAAGTGATTTCAATGTATTACATAAAAAAACGAAATAGCTATAGTACAGGCTAAACAAGAAGTTTAAAAGGATTTTTTCAAATATCAAAAAGGGTATTCATTTTAAATGAATTAGTGTATAATAAAGAATATGAAATACTTATTTAAAATTATTTCAAATTAGAGTGGTACTTATGAATACTAATAGTAGATTTCCCCTCATAGATCACCGATTCTATATTTAGGGAGTGTGAGTAAACATGGTAACATTATATACATCACCTAGTTGTACTTCATGCAGAAAAGCAAAAGCATGGTTAGAGGAACATGAGATTGGATATAAAGAAAGAAACATTTTTTCTGAACCGTTGTCAATTGATGAAATTAAAGAAATTCTTCGAATGACAGAAGATGGAACCGATGAAATCATTTCAACACGGTCTAAAACTTTCCAAAAGTTAAACGTAAATTTAGAGAGCCTGCCTCTTCAAGAATTATATAAATTGATCAAGGAAAACCCGGGATTGTTGAGACGTCCAATTATCCTTGACGAGAAACGGCTTCAAGTAGGTTATAACGAAGATGAGATAAGACGCTTTTTACCACGTAAAGTCCGAACCTTCCAGTTACGGGAAGCGCAACGTATGGTCAACTAATAATGTCTTTCAAGCTCTGCCAGGAATTGTGCAGGGCTTTTTCTTTATACAAAACCGATTTTTCGTCCAATTTTAGATCCATGGGCGACAGGGATGTTTGGCATCTCAAGCAAGTCCCTATAGCCTTTCATCATTTAAAGATAAAATAAGAATGCAATTAACCATCGCATGTATATAATAAGGCATAAACGGCGGTAAGATTAAAATTAAAGCATGCATTGTGATAGTTGCATACGGATGAATTATTTTATAGAATGAATGGAATATTAGGCAAACAATTGTTTTTTAGATAAGTAATGTTTTTTATTTCCCTTCTTCAAGGTTTTGTCATAAAATGATGTAAAATAGTATGTTTTAATGACTATCATGATTTACAGTATTCACTTACGGGTAAAGAGCTTTTAAGAGCAATTTTCGCTTGGGGGTTATTATCCCTTCAAAATGAGAAAGGAAGGGAGAGGGGAATCATGGAAATCGAACGCATTAATGACGATACAGTTAAATTTTATATTTCCTATATAGATATTGAGGAAAGAGGCTTCGATCGCGAAGAGATTTGGTACAGTCGTGAGAGAAGTGAGGAACTTTTTTGGGAAATGATGGATGAAGTGCATCAAGAAGAAGAATTCATGATTGAAGGACCTTTATGGATTCAAGTTCAAGCCCTTGAAAAAGGCTTGGAGGTTTTGGTCACAAAAGCCCAGCTTGCCAAAGATGGTCAGAAACTCGAGCTGCCTCTTTCAGATGATAAGTTTAAGGAATTGAATGTATCAGATAAGATGGATACCCTTCTTGATCAACATTTTCATGGTAAGGATGAAGAAAGCGGTATAACATTCGAAGATGGTATGATTGAATTCATCACGACATTCGAGGATTTTGAAGATGTCATTTCATTAAGCAAGCGTCATGGCTTGGATGACTGGACGACAAAACTTTATGTTTATCAAAATAAATATTATCTTTATATCGAGTTTTCCGAGGCGGAAATAGACGAGGAAGAAATCGATAATGTGTTAAGCCTCTTATTGGAATATAGTCAGGAGTCACCAATAACGGTGCACATGCTTGAAGAGTACGGGAAAATAGTCATCGAAAATGATGTATTCACAACGGTCGATAAATATTTCGCATAGACTGTTGAGGCCGATTTCAGTAGAAATCGGCCTTTTCGTCCAAGAATAAAAGTTTTTACCTTAGGCAGGGAGGTTTTTAAATGTGCCTGTGTTTGTTAATTGGAGGTAGTCCAGGTGAAGAATATAGTTGGCATAAGTCTGCTAATTCTCTTGTTGGTCGGCCCTTGGTATTTTCTGATAAATGAAATCGATGGTAGGCTGGAATTTTACTCCAGTCTTATAATGTCCCTGTTCTTGGTGATAATTGGATCAGCCATTTTCCTGGAAAATCGGGATCCCATCCAGACCATAACATGGCTTCTTATGTTTGGCGCTTTCCCATTCATCGGTTTCATTTTTTACTTTTTGTTTGGCCATAATTATCGGAAAGAGAGGATATTTCGCAAGAAGTACTTTTTGGATAAGCAAAGTTTCGTGAAAATAAGCGGAGAGGCGGAATATAATGATCGAATTAAGGAAATGGAAGAAAACTCACAGCAGTTATTCAAGCTTGCAAATAGGCTAGGGAATAGTCCTATTTCATTTACGACCGAAACCCGGATTTTAAGGAATGGTAAGGAAACTTTTTCTAATATCATCGAAGAATTAAAAAAAGCCAGACATCATATTCATTTAGAATATTATATAGTTAGGGATGACCGCATTGGCGGTATTCTAAAGGATGTCTTGATACAAAAAGTAAAAGAAGGAGTAGTGGTCCGTTTTCTCTATGATGCGGTTGGTTCTTGGAAGCTCGCTCGCTCCTATATCGATGAACTGAAGGATGCTGGAGTCGAAATGGTCGCCTTTGGTCCGTTGCAGCTCCCTTTATTAAATAATAAATTCAACTTTCGTAACCACCGTAAAATAATTGTGATAGATGGCTCTGTCGGTTTCATGGGTGGCCTCAATATTGGGGATGAATATCTGGGACATGATCCGAAATTCGGTTCTTGGCGTGATACGCATCTTCTCGTAAAGGGGGAAGCGGTCAGGACTCTACAGCTCATATTTCTGCAGGATTGGTATTATAGCACCAATAATAGCTTTTTAACGGATGAATACCTCCTGACCGGCATGCCGATCCATGATGGGCATGGCGGAGTTCAATTGATTGGCGGAGGGCCGGATAGTGAGTGGACGATCATCAAGAGCATTTTTTTTAAGATGATTACCTCAGCAGAAAAGTCTGTCTGGATTGCATCTCCCTATTTCGTTCCTGACGACGATATCCTTCAAGCATTGAAGGTAGCTGCTTTAAGTGGTTTGGATGTCAGGCTTCTCGTCCCAAAGAACCCAGATAAGCGAATTGTATTTCATGCTTCGAGAACCTATTTTCCCGAATTGCTTACTTCGGGAGTTCGTATATTCCAATACAATGAAGGATTCATGCATAGTAAAATCATCATCGTTGATGACCAAATGGCCTCAATTGGGACAACCAATATGGATATGAGAAGCTTTCACTTGAATTTCGAAGTCAATGCCTTTCTCTACCGGACGGAAAGTACACAACAGCTGGTAAATGATTTTTTGGAAGATATAAAGGTATCCCAAGAAGTGGAAATCAATGCGTTTTCCAAACGGAATTTCGGATTGAAAGTGTTGGAATCCACTTGCCGATTGCTTTCCCCCCTTCTTTAGATATTACTTTTCCTTTATGCCGATCAGGCATTTTTTTTTTGAAAATTAAAAGGAATCCATTGCTATGCAAGCGAATGTAGTGGGGGTGAGGAGGAGATGTATGTTAACTGCGATAAAGAGTGATGGGACTTGGATTACCCTTCCTGAAAAGATACCGGCAAACTTGCTTGCTGAATGGAGGAAGTCAACAGATTATTATTGTCCGTGCTGCAAGATGGAAATGTCCATTAAAGCAGGAAACGTCAGGGTCCCGCATTTCGCCCATAAAAATAATTCTTCATGCCGTGCTTCTTCAGAACCGGAATCCGCCTATCATTTAATGGGAAAAAGAAAATTGTTTCAGTGGTTTTCATCACACGGTTATCAAGTGGATCTAGAAGCCTACCTGCCCGAAATCAAGAAAAGGGCTGATATCTTAGCTACGATAGGAGGTAATCGCTATGCAATAGAATTTCAATGCTCAGTTATTCCGGAGATTGAATTCATTGAACGGACAAGAGCCTATCAAAGCGTAGGCATCATACCAATTTGGGTCCTCGCTGCAAAACACCTAAAAAGGAAAAGCATGTATGAATTCAGTTTATCCGGATTTCAATGGCTCTTCGTCACCGGCAGTTACCACCATCCGTTTCTTTGGATGTATTGTCCGGAAACTAATCATTTATCAGTATTGAAGAACCTCACTCCTTTTACCCCTAGAACCGTCTTTGCCGAATTGACGACTGCGTCTTTAACGCTCCTACCCCCTAGTCGGGCATTGCCCCAAAACTGCTTCCATTTCCCTTTTCTGCCTGAGTGGAGAAACAAACGAAAAGACTGGACCCTTCATCGTGTGAAAACTGCACGGAGAAGCGATCCTTTTTTCGAAGGGCTCTATTTACATCATATTACACCTGCGGCAATTCCCATTGAAGTGGGTGTTCCTGTCAGAGGGATGCTGTTGATCGAAACTTCCCCGATTGAATGGCAGGCATGGTTTTACATGGATGTGTTTCAAGAGAAAAAACCTGGGGAAAAGATTTCTATGGCTGATATTATCCACTTTTTTAAGAAGCGTTCAAAAAAGGGGGAAATAAAGTTCAGACCGTTACCATTGCTTCATGAAAAACCCGTGGAATATCCTTTAGATCAATATATCAAGCTATTAGAGAAATTGGGTTACATTTCAAAGGAGGAAGAGGGGGTATTTAAAGTTGAAAAGGCATTTTCCATTCCCTTCACCAGTGACCACGGTCAAATGATGGAAAAAAATTTCTATGATAAGCATAAATTGATGATGGAAAAGGGGAATATCCAGTATAATCGTGGATAACATCTCTATTTATCTTGAATTCAGATGAATTGGCAGGATTATTTTTGTTAATGGAGAAATAGTAATAGGAACGAGGATTTAAAATCTTTAAGGAAGCATGAAGCTGTTTGAAGCATTGGTCCGGTTTGGTGATTGTTAGCTGAATGGCGAGTTTTCTATAGAATGGAGAGGAATTTTAATGGCACAAGAAACAAAAGTGAATGCATTACCCTCAAGAAGTGAAATAGCTGCGGAAGATACTTGGAGACTGGAAGATATCTTCGCCACCGAAGAAGATTGGGAAGCTGCTTTCAAAGCAGTAAAAGAAGATCTCAAGAAAGCGGAGGGACATAAAGGGACTTTGGGCGAAAGCGCAGAAAAGTTATTTTCGGCTCTTCAACTCCAAGATGAAGTATTTGAGAAGCTAGGGAAAGTTTATTCTTATTCACATATGCGCAATGACCAAGATACAACCAATCCTTTTTATCAAGGGATGGAAGATCGGGCAAAAGCTTTATACGCCCAGGCAGCGGCTGCGTTTTCATATATGGTTCCTGAGCTATTGAGTATTGATGAAAGCAAAGTGGAAGGGTTTTTGGAAGAAAAAGAAGAATTGAAATTATATAAACATTCATTAGAGGAAATCAATCTTCAGAGACCCCATATCCTATCTGCCGAGCAGGAAGAATTATTGGCACAAGCTTCAGAAGTACTCGATGCATCAGGCAATACTTTCGGTATGCTTAACAATGCTGATTTGAAATTCCCGACCATCAAGGATGAAGAGGGAAATGAAGTGGAAATAACTCATGGAAGGTATATCAGTTTTCTTGAGAGTGAAGATCGCCGTGTACGTGAGGAGGCATTTAAAGGGGTATACAGCAAGTATGGTGAGTTCCGTAATACATTTGCTTCAACCCTGTCAGGTGAGGTGAAAAACCATAATTTCAATGCCACAGTCCGAAAATATGATTCAGCACGCCAAGCGGCGTTAAGTAGCAATAACATTCCGGAGACAGTATACGATAATCTCGTTAAAACAGTCAATGACAGCTTGCCGTTACTGCACCGTTATCTTGATTTACGTAAAAAAGTACTAGGATTGGAAGAACTTCATATGTATGATCTATTCACTCCGCTTGTTAAAGAAGTGAAGATGGAAGTGACATATGAGGAGGCCAAAGATTATGTCCTAAAGGGGCTTGCTCCGCTTGGGGAGGACTATTTGAATGTTTTGAAAGAGGGATTTGAAAACCGTTGGGTCGATGTCCATGAAAACAAAGGGAAACGAAGCGGTGCCTATTCTTCTGGTACATACGGGACGAATCCATATATTTTAATGAACTGGCAAAATAACGTCAATAACTTATTCACGCTCGTTCATGAGTTCGGGCATTCGGTCCATAGCTACTATACGCGTAAATATCAGCCTTACCCATACGGTAATTATTCTATATTCGTAGCGGAAGTTGCCTCGACTTGTAATGAAAACCTGCTGAATGATTACTTACTAAATAAAATCGAGGATGAAAAGAAGCGCATCTATTTATTGAATCATTATCTAGAAGGTTTCCGTGGAACATTGTTCCGCCAAACGATGTTTGCGGAGTTTGAACATTCCATACATTTAAAAGCTCAAAATGGGGAAGCGTTGACAGCCGATATGTTAACTAAGGAATATTATGAGCTGAACAAGAAATACTTTGGTGAGAATGTGACAATTGATGAAGAAATCGGTTTGGAATGGGCACGTATTCCACATTTCTACTATAATTACTATGTTTATCAATATGCGACTGGAATAAGTGCAGCAACAGCATTAAGCAAGCAAATCCTTGAAGAAGGAGAGCCCGCTGTCAAAAGGTATCTGGAGTTCCTGAAATCAGGAAGTTCTGATTATCCGATTGAAGTACTAAAAAAGGCAGGGGTCGATATGACAAAAGCCGAGCCTGTACAAGAAGCCATGAATGTATTCGAAGAGAAATTAAATGAGTTGGAAGAGCTTTTGAATAAATAGGATTCGAAAGGGACCCGAGCGGCTGAACTGCACCCCAATTGTTAGACACCATCTAACAATTGGGGTGCTATTTTTTATGACAAAATATTCTTTAGAGTTATAATTAAAAGCTGTCCTTGCTTATTTAGAAGGAGTTGACTCATTTAGACCTGTCGCCAACCAATTTAATACCAATTATGATATGAAGATGGATGTAGTAAAACTATATGAACGATTTTGGAGTGACTAATACCCAAGTGGGTGCTGTGTATAATATTGCTTCTCCCTATACTATGGATAAGTGGCTAAAGCAATTTGAGGAGAACGGGGTTGAAGATCTTGAACCGAATAAAAAGGGGCGTCCATCCATGAAAAAAGAAACGAAGAAAATACCAGTAGAAGGATTCATTAGAGGGTTTACAGGCTGAAATGAACGTTGACGTCCAGAGAATGCATATTTAGTTGAGAGCCTTAGTTCAAGAACCCGGTAGATTACCGGGTTCTTGCTCCTCAAGACTGCCTAATTAAATAAATGTCTAACTTTTTGGGTTTACTTCAGTTTTGGTCCCTTTTTCTCTTATATGAATATCCGTTATAATCCTTTAAAACGATTTCTTTGATTTAAGCTGTGAAGAATAATGAAGAAAACAAAAAATAAAATTGGGGAGGTGAAATACAGAGGAATGAGGTGCATGATACCGAGTAGCTGGACGAATAGCGACCCTATTAAGAGTATGAGTAGAATAAAGCCTTTCAATTTGGTCACCTCCAACCTGACAGCAGTATATGGTCATCTGCTCCTTTATTAGATTTTATGTTTTAGAATAAGCAGTATTCTAAGAATATGACAATAATGTGAAAATGCGCACAAAGTTCTTGCAATTAATGTGTATAATCTGATATAGTACAGATAAGAAGTTATCACATCCCAAACATATACCCCTTTGTTTGTTCGTCGTGAAATTTCTCCCATCCCCTTTTTCGTATAAATAGATGAAAACCCCAACAAATTTCGCGATTTGCTGGGGTTTTTTCATGTTGTTGAAGTGAAATGAGGCCAGTTGTAAAAAAAGTGACAAATGTTTGAAAAGGATATGCATTAAAATGTGATGTTTTTCACAATTTAATGTATATCCTTACATATCAGAAATCAATCAGAAAGAAGATAGCAATAAACCTTTAAATTAAAAAGACGCTCTTATTTTACAATACACCTAAGGGATAATGATAATAGAAAAGTATATATTATGAACAATTTGTGAAAAGTAATACATATAGTTGAAACATAAATGGATTATCTGTTATATTATTTATTGTGAAATAAATCACAAACAAACATTTACCCCTTTGTTTGATCGTGAAAAAAATTTCTCCCATCCCCTTATTTCTTATAATAAAAACCATGCAATTATTTGATTTGCATGGTTTTTCCCTTTTTTTTGAATAGCAAAGAAGCAGTCAAAACATTACTGCTTCTTTGTATATCTCCAAAACGTCCCGTATTTAGCCGGAATTTTTTCTGCCAACTGTTTTAAAACAAGTTTCTTCATTTCCAACTCGACGTTATTCTTATTCATATTATAAACCGTTTCTATTTCCTTGGTGGCCACCAGTTTGAAACAGCTTAAAAACTCTTCGATAGAGGGTGGTTTTGCAGGGGCGGGAAGACCATTAAGCATATCTTCTAAAATTTGAACATATACCTCGTAAGAATAGACACCCGAAACCTTTATTCCCTCTTCTTCAATATTTTGATTGAAAAAGACAAGGGAAGGTATTTCAGTCACTTCCATTTCGCTGGTTATTTTCAAGTCACATTGAAAACCTTTGGCTGCACTGGAAGAATTGATGTCATCAAGGAATTCCTCCACATCCAGTTCAACCGTTTTGGCACACTCGGTCAAGACCTCGATATTGGATATATCCTTTTTCCCAATGAATACATATTCTTGAAGCTGCCTTAAAAAGCGAATGGCCAATTTACGGCCCTGCAATTCCGCTGCTTTTATTGCGATGGAAGCTGTATATGGAGAAGAGATTGGGTTTTCAGACCAAAGGCTACCATCACAGGACATTCCCGAGCGGCTGGCTGTCTTTTCCCAAACATGAGCAAGGTTTTCATAATTTTTATTTTTCCCCATATTAAGAGAATCGATTTTACCGCTTAAAACATGGCGTAAACTGAATAATTGGCCATATTCTATCTGTAATTTTCTAATAATTGGTTCCAAGCCCCAGCATTCGGGACAAAGCGGATCAACAAAAACATAAATTTCAATTGGCTTTTTTCCTATATCATAGCAATGCTGCGTCTTGATCCAATCGGAAATATTGAAAACTGGTTTATGTGCGCTCAACTGTCTTCTCCTTTCCCATCAGTACCGGATGTATTGATCATATGCTGTGCCGTCAAAAAAAGGCGGTGATAGAAAAACTCTCTTATTTCACCCTCAAGGCCCACTTCGTCCATAGCTTGATACATGCATGAGAGCCATGCCTTCGCTCGTTCTGGCGTAATTTCAAAAGGTATATGTCGAGCCCGCAACATAGGATGGCCATGTTCTTCAGTATATAAAGAGGGACCACCTAAATATTGAGTCATAAATTGTTTTTGTTTACGGACCGTTTCTGTTAAATCGTCAGGGAAAATCGGCAGTAGATCCGGGTGTTGACTAACGTTGGAGTAAAACACATCAATTAACCTGTGTAATTGCCCTTCTCCAATTAATTCATATGGTGTAGGGTTCCCTTGCATCATGTTGATTACTCCTTTTATTGAAAGATGGTTGATGTTTATACATATTTTATCAATGACGTACTGATATAACAAATATATAGCTTGAAGAAAATTTCACATCTGTAGTATGACACAGGGGAATGAACGGAAAAGACCGCTTTTGGGGACTTAAACTTTTGTGCGGTTTTGGATAAGAAATAAATGTACACATATGAAAAAAACTGACCCATCAAAAATATCAGGGTCAGCTTTCATTAGCTTGAAAATGTGCCATATACTTTTTGGACATATTTCTGAGTTTCTTTAAAGGGCGGAATTCCATTATATTTATCTACGTTTCCTGGTCCGGCATTATAAGCAGCAAGGGCAACCTGGATGTCCCCGTCATAACGGGCCATCATTTGACTTAAATATTTACTCCCGCCCATGATGTTTTGTTCAGGGTCGGTTGCATCATCAACTCCCAGGCTCCTTGCAGTTGCGGGCATTAACTGCATAAGGCCAGTTGCACCAGCATAACTGGTTGCTTCAGGGTTAAAGTTCGATTCTTGTTTAATGACCGACTTAATCAGTTTTTCCGGGAGATTATACAAGCTGGCCGCCTGGCTGATGATTTGATCGTAATTTGTGACGGCTTCGCAAGTCTCATCGTTAGTATGGGCAGCAGCTATCTGGTTACTGGATGTCAGTCTGCTGGATTGAAGAAAGGACGTCGTTTCCGTTTCCACATTGGCTAATAAGGAACCCAATGTCTGTGAATTGCCTTCAAGAGCATCACCCGAAACCAGTTCCGACAGCATGTCCTGGAAAACGGATCGAGATGAAACAGTTTTAGGGATGTTTCCATTTGTGAATTGCTGGATTGCCTGCAATTCCATAAAAGTCTTGAAATCTTGGATTATCAAATTTCCCACCTCCGAATATGGTTCAAACAGGATTATTCCTGGAATTTGGCGCGATAAAACCTCTTAACTTTATTTTCGGTTTCTCTTTCCGGAATTTGAAGGGTTTCAAGGAGAGTCAGGAAATTTTCTTTACCGGCTTTTGCATCCGTCACTTCATATTCAAGCTCGAAATCTTCCTGATTCATATATGAACTATGATCTAAAACAAGTAAACCCTCCTTGTAAGGGAATTCATAACGGTCGGTCTTTAATGTCCCAAAACAGGTAAAATCCTTTGGATTAACTCCGCATTCAATGATAAGCTGCTGGATCTCCCCTTCAGGGAAAATGTTTTGATTCAGAAACGCATAAGCGGTTTCTTTAGAGATATCTTGATTCGTTTCCAATAATCCTTCTGGAGCAGGCTGTTTTAAAGTTAGCTCGTAACAGCCGTTTTTCTCCCGGATCCTAAGCGCAGACTCCAGATTTTTCAAATGGAATTCGAATGTATCGAAGTAATGATTTTTCTGTGATTTAAAGTTCGATGTCCCGATATGAAAATAATTGATCAGTTGTCGAAATTCGTTTTCTTTCAAAAGGTTTTTAAACTCAATTTCAATATGCTGGCTCATGTGTCCCTTCCTTTCTGACTAAATATCTTAGGTTAATCATATAAGAACCATTCAAGCTGTCAAATTGAATACAATAATTTTTTGCTATTGTACTTGAATATTTAGGAATCAATTGCAGGATATGATAAAATAAAAACGTTGAACACGGGAAGTGAATTACCGATTATAGAGAAATTAATACATACTTTTTGTTTTTAGAGAAAGATTCAATAGGATCCAGTGGTGAATTGGCAGTATGTCATAGGACTGCTGGATATAGGAGAGCGTTCTGCCCATACCAGAGTTGAACAGACGCTTTTTAGATAGATATAGGTGGTGTGGCAATGGAGAGTTGGGACGATTTCTTGGCGCCTTATACTCAGGCTGTCGAAGAATTAAAGGTTAAGCTAAAGGGATTAAGGAAACAGTTTGAGAGAGAGAATATTCACTCACCGATCGAATTTGTAACAGGCAGGGTAAAGCCGATTGTCAGTATTTTGGATAAGGCGAGTCAGAAGGATATTGCCATTGATAAATTGGGAACCGAAATTCAGGATATTGCAGGACTTCGCATGATGTGCCAGTTCGTGGATGATATCGAACAGGTAGTTGAACTTTTACGAGGTCGCAATGACTTTGAGATAGTCGAGGAGAGGAATTATATTTCCCATAAAAAAGCAAGCGGCTACCGTTCTTATCATGTTGTCATCCGCTATCCGGTCCAGACGATCCATGGCGAAAAAAATATACTTGCCGAAATTCAAATCAGGACACTTGCGATGAACTTTTGGGCTACGATTGAACATTCTTTAAATTATAAATATAAAGGCATTTTTCCGGAAGATATTCAACTGCGGCTAAAACGCGCAGCTGAAGCCGCCTTCCTGCTTGATGCAGAGATGTCGCAAATCCGTACGGAAATCCAGGAAGCACAGCGTCTTTTTTCCAGGAAGAAAGATTCTTAAACGTATAAATGAACAAAAAGAAATCTAAATTGTAAGGTGGGATTACATGAAATTTGCGATTACGTCAAAAGGAGATGCGAAATCGAATACTTTAATGCAAAGGATGCGAACGTATCTTCAGGACTTTCATTTGGAATATGACGAAGAGCAGCCGGATATTGTCATTTCTGTCGGTGGTGATGGCACATTATTATATGCATTTCACCGTTATAGTAATAGATTGGACAAAACCGCCTTTGTTGGTGTACATACAGGACATCTTGGTTTTTATGCAGATTGGACCCCTGATGAAATTGAAAAATTAGTGATAGCTTTAGCAAAAACCCCATTTCAAGTAGTGGAGTATCCACTGCTCGAAACAATCGTCCGTTATCAGCATGGAGGACGCGAAACCAGATTTTTGGCTTTGAATGAATCGACAGTCAAAAGTGTTGAAGGGACGCTTGTCATGGATGTTGAGATACGCGGCCAGCATTTTGAGACGTTCCGTGGAGATGGTCTATGCATTGCGACGCCATCTGGAAGTACGGCTTATAATAAGGCGCTTGGTGGAGCCATCGTCCATCCATCAATCGATGCCATTCAGATTACCGAATTGGCATCCATTAATAACCGGGTGTTTAGGACGGTCGGATCTCCTCTGCTGCTGCCGGCACATCATACATGTATGTTCCGGCCGGTCAATGCTGTCAATTTTCAAATTACGATCGATCATTTGACCCTGCTTCAAGAAGACGTCAAGTCGATACAGTGCCGAGTTGCAGATGAAAAGATCCGATTTGCCAGATTCCGCCCTTTTCCTTTCTGGAAAAGAGTGCATGATTCATTTATTGCTAATTAAGGAGATAGACTCACCTTATGTCAAATCAAAACTTTTCTTTGACCTGGTCGGTTTTTGAAGAGGATTCTGGCTCTTTATTGCGAGAGTTTCTCAGCAAATGCGATATTTCAAAACGAGCATTAACGGATATTAAGTTTAAAGGTGGATATATCCAGTTGAACGGTGAAGAAGTAACCGTAAGGGAACGGATTGAAACCGGCGACATCATCACCGTCATATTTCCGCCGGAGCAGGCAAGTGAAGGCCTTTTGCCAGAACCCATCCCCCTGAATGTCAGGTATGAAGATGAATTTGTATTGGTGGTGGCCAAGCCTTCTTCCATGAATACCATTCCTTCCCGAGAGCATCCCAACGGCAGTCTGGCCAATGGCTTGGCGGGATATTATAAGAAGAAGGGAATACAGGCAACGATCCATATTGTTACAAGGCTTGACCGCGACACATCGGGGTTGGTTTTAATTGCCAAGCATCGGCATATCCATCACCTTTTAAGTGAACAACAAAAATCAGGAAAGGTTAAACGGAGATACCAAGCCATAGCCGAAGGACTCGTTGATGGACCTGAAGGGGAGATAGTTGCGCCAATTGGCAGAAAGTCGACCAGCATCATTGAACGGGAAGTCAGGGACGATGGCCGGTATGCCTGTACTCTATTTAAGGTATTGGCACACACTGGGTCGCACACATTCCTCAATTTGGAACTCCAAACAGGGAGGACACATCAAATAAGGGTCCATATGGCCCATATTGGTCATCCATTGGCTGGTGATGATTTATATGGAGGGAGCAGGAGGGATATCTCTCGCCAGGCCCTTCATTGTTTTGAATTGAAATTTTTACATCCTTTCACAAAGAAGATGATGTTGTTTCAAGAAGAGCTACCTGAAGATATGACCCGATTGCTCGAGGGAAGTATAGGCCGGGATTCCTGATTTTATAACCGGCCCGCATCAAGCCGAAAACAAGATTTTAGCAAAAATCCATAGACGCAAAAAAACTCACCAAGATGGCGAGTTTTTTTGGTTAATCAAAAGATGTCCTGAATTTTTCCGCTATATATGGCATGGTTGAAGGCACCTCTTGAAGATCCATTTCAGGATAACGGACAGCTGTTAGTTTTCCACCGAAGACGCAGCCTGTATCAATATTGTAAGTATGATTGACTCGTCTTGCTTCAGAGACTGGTGTATGACCATACACGATCCACTTTTCCCCTTTGTAGGATTGAGCCCAGTCCTTCCTGACCGGAGACCCATCTGGATGTTTGGAGCCATTGATATCACCGTAGAGGACAAAGGTTTTTACCTTACTGCTATATTGGCCAATATAATCACTGCGAATTCCCGCATGGGCAATGATCAGTCGTCCATCATCAATAAGTTGATATAGTGGGGAACGTTCATACAGATCCATGAATTTTTTTCGGATTTTCTTCTGCTCCCGAATGTTTAGGGATTCATATTCAGCTACTGTAGTCTCTAAACCATGTGATATTTGAACTTTATTGCCTGAAAAATAACGATACAATTTATTGCAATGGTTTCCTGGGGCATACCTTGCAATATTTTGGTTAATGACTAATTCATGGACAACCTCGATTACTTGAAGGGAATTAGGGCCGCGATCGGTTAAATCCCCTACAAAGCCGAGAACCCTTCCAGAGGGATGGACAGGAATCCCAGTATCCCATGTATAGCCCATTTTTTCCGTCAGTTGCTTGAATTCGGCGAAACATCCATGAATGTCCCCTATGATATCGATGTTCATTTGACACACCCTTTGTTTGTTTTGTATATGTTTATGGTATTAGTATAGTATTATTTAAAAAAATAAAATATAAACGAGGAAATGAAAAAATATGTTTTAGGAGGTGCAGGTTATGGAGGAGATGAAGGAAAGGGAACGTGTTCAAATGAATAACGGGCTTTTGCTTGAAGCGCTTAAAACGGAAAATCTGGATCAGTTCCGTACGGAGTTCCTTGAAATGCATCCATATGATCAAGCCCAATTTTATACAAGCTTGTCAGATGAATTCAGATCCGTCGTATATAGATATTTGTCACCGGAAGAAATGGCTGGCCTTTTTGAAAATATAGAAATAGATAAAGAGGATTTCGAAAGCCTGCTGGCTGAAATGAATCCTTCTTACGTAGCTGATATGCTTTCCCATATGTATGCAGATGACGCGGCTGACGTCCTAAATGAAATCAATGATGAGCAGGCCGTCAGCTATTTGACCATCATGGATGATGAAGCGGCAAGTGAAATCCAAGAGCTTCTAAACTATGAAGAGTATACAGCGGGAAGCATCATGACGACAGAGTTCATCGCCATTGAAGCAAACGAAACGGCTCGATCAGCCATGCAGATCTTAAAAAGGGAAGCTCCGCAAGCGGAGACGATATATTATGTGTTCGTTACCGATCAGGATAAGAAACTTCTTGGTGTCTTATCGCTCAGGACATTGATCATAGCTGAAGAAGATGCTTTAATTGGTGATCTAATGGATGACCGGGTAGTATCCGTACCTGTATCTGAAGACCAGGAAGAGGTTGCGCGTAAAATAAGGGACTATAATTTCCTTGCCGTGCCAGTCGTCGATTTTCAAAACCATTTGTTAGGGATCATTACAGTTGATGATATCATTGATGTCATGGATGAAGAGGCATCCGATGATTATTCTAAATTAGCGGGTGTACCAGATCTCGATCATGTTGATAAGAGTCCCTTTTCTGCTGCAAAAAAACGGTTGCCATGGTTGATCATTCTCTTGTTCTTAGGCTTATTGACCGCTAGCCTTATTGGTCGTTTCGAGGAGACACTTAGCCAAAAAGCGATCCTGGCTGTATTTATTCCATTGATTGGCGGCATGGCTGGCAATACAGGAACACAAGCATTGGCCGTGGCGGTACGGGGAATTGCAACAGGGGAATTGGAGCAGGCAAGCAAGTGGAAGCTCGTCATGCGGGAGGCGGGGACTGGCCTCATCACTGGCCTGACATGTGGAACAGCCATCATTTTCATTGTATATATTTGGCAAGGTGATCTAATGCTGGGTTTATTGGTTGGAATATCGATTTTCATTACTTTAATAGTTGCCACACTCGCGGGATCGCTTGTACCGCTCCTCATGCATAAAATGAAGATTGACCCGGCGGTAGCCTCAGGACCATTCATTACAACTATCAATGACATTATCAGTGTTCTGATTTATTTTGGATTAGCTACATTATTCATGGGTTATTTACTATAAGTTAAAGCAGGCCTTTTGGGGAAGCGATATTCCAAAGGGACTTCAGAAAACGGTGTTTTTATCAGAGGAAATTTGGTATACTGTCATTAGTAGCAGGTACTAATAACTTGTATTAAAATTAGGAGGTCACATACGATGACTTTTTCATTAGAGGGAAAAACGTTTGTCATAATGGGTGTAGCGAATAAAAGAAGTATTGCATGGGGAGTTGCCCGTTCCTTACATAAGGCAGGTGCAAAGCTGATATTCACCTACGGAAAAGATCGTACAGAAAAAAGCGTTAGGGAACTATCTTCTACATTGGAAGGGAAGCCTTCCGCCATTATACAATGTGATGTAACGAAGGATGAAAGCATTGAAAAATGTTTTGCGACGATTAAGGAAGAAACAGGTATCATTCATGGCGTGGCACACAGTATCGCATTTGCCAACAAGGAGGAACTTGACGGAGAGTTCCTCAACACGAGCCGTGAAGGGTTCTTGCTTGCCCATAATATCAGTTCTTTCTCTTTAACCGCTGTAGCTAAAGCTGCGAAAGAAATCATGACGGAAGGTGGCAGCATTGTCACGATGACGTATCTTGGCGGTGAACGTGTCATGCCAAATTATAATGTAATGGGAGTGGCTAAGGCGTCACTTGAAGCCAATGTCCGTTACCTATCAAATGATCTTGGTAAAGATAACATTCGAGTGAATGCAATCTCAGCTGGTCCAATCCGTACGTTATCCGCTAAAGGTATCCGGGACTTCAATACAATCTTGAAGAAGATTGAAGAAGAAGCACCGCTCCGCCGTACAACGACTCCGGAAGAAGTAGGGGATACTGCGGTATTTTTATTAAGTGACATGTCCCGCGGAGTTACCGGGGAAAATATCCATGTGGATTCGGGTTATCATATAATCGGATGACAATAAAAAGGGGGCTTCTATGTCCCCCTTTTTTTATTGGTTTTCCCATCCTTTGTCTCTCTGCCCTTCAAAGATCGGTGTTAATCTGTGCTTTCCAGTATCTTGAATTTGCACATCAATTTGGATTGACCTGAGTGTGTCTTCCTCCAATGGAATTCTCCCGTTGGTTTCAACCTTCTTCCAAGCTTTAATATCCTCCCGATAGAGTTTTTCAGAAAGCCGGAAAAGGTCAATATCCCTTTTTTGTGTATATTGATAGGTTGTCTTTATTTCCTTTTTGATTGCACGTTTTATTTCTTTTTCATATTGATCACGTGTTGCCCCTTTTATCAACATTTCAACACTAGCTTTAACTTTCATCTTAATGTCAAAACGCACTTTTCCGTTTTTTTCTATAACGGGTGTAATTTTATTCTTTTTATCATAAATGACAACAAATACGTCATTTTTCGTTTCTGGGAAAATGGTTAGGTTGTCCCGAACAAAATCTTTATTGAACCATCTTCCGCCATTCAACATCTTCTTTGGGAGAATTGCTTTGATTTTATTCTCTGAGATGATAGCGACTGTTTCCATTAATAAATCCTTCTTCTTTTTTTCCTGACTGTTCCATTGTTCTGTTAATTTAAGTTGTGGAATCGCCACTTGATGAGCAGGTTCATCAATATTAATAATTATCTCTCTTAAATTAATGGGCGGGATAAAAGAGCTTTGTTTATAATTATCATCTGGGTCACTTAATTTTGAAAAAGCCACGGAAACATTTTCGATAGGACTTATGAGCATCGCATCTTTAATTGAGTCTTTAGTCATGAAAAAGAAAATTCGGTAGCGTGTTTCGCGGTAGCGGTCTAAAAAATCAGCGGTATACTTAAGGCCGCCCGTTTTAATGGCTTCTTCCGAAAAAATCACAAAAGAGATGTGACCCCAGTAAACACGCCGGTCAGCCGTATGATACAAATTAAATATGGCTTCGTCCAATGTGCTTCCGGACGCCTTCCCAACATCAGCTGAGCTAAAGGAACTGGGGTCACCGCCTGCTTCGGATTTTGCTAACCCTCTCATGTTAATGATTTGAAGGTAGACAATGACCTTCCCGTTCTTGTAATCGATTCCTAAACCGTTTGCATAAATGAGACGTTCAGGTTCATTCGAATCCCAGCATCCTGACAGTATAGAAATACAACACGATAGGATGAGTATGTTTTTGATCTTTTTCATTTTTGTTCATCATCGCCTTTCCTCGTCGGATCTTTTGTAGAAAAGATGGGAGGGCGTCTTTTATCCAAAGAGGGAGGTATCTGAAAAAGAGTTTTAACGATATTGGACAAGCTTAAGTTGGCGGTCACTTCCATATAAGGAACACCCAATATTCGGATATTACTTACATATGCACAAAGAAACAGTGCTAACAGTATAAATGCGAAAAGTCCTAAAAAAGAAGCAGAAATAATGGCTAGGAGCCTTATTAAACTGATGACGCCATTGATGGATTGATTGACGAGTGTGTAAGTAGCGACAGCTGAACCAGCAATCACTACAAGCATGGCAGGGCTTGTCAAACCGGAACGAATGGCTGCATCCCCAATGATTAAAGCACCCAATACACTTAATGTCGGTCCGACTGAAGTGGGTAAACGCATCCCTGCTTCTTTGAACACTTCAAAAACGATCACCATGGTTATCGCTTCCAATGCGGTTGGTAATGGCAATCCCCTCCTTGATTCGACAACTGTGGCCAACAAAATCAGCGGGAGCTGATCCTGATGAAAGGTGGTTAATGCAACCCAAAATCCTGGCAG
Source organism: Peribacillus sp. SIMBA_075 (assembly GCF_046534585.1). NCBI lineage: Bacteria > Bacillati > Bacillota > Bacilli > Caryophanales > Bacillaceae > Peribacillus > Peribacillus sp. SIMBA_075. Next base: position 89,866 of record NZ_JAWRYN010000004.1, read on the forward strand.
AAGGGCAGCGATAAAAATGCCAAATATTCGAAGGGCCCTTTCGAAGGAAGCATAAATGGACGTATACTCATGATCTTCAGATGCTTTTAACACAATAAATAGGTTGGTGGGTGTGATCATTGTGTAGGCTACACCATCAATCAGAATTAATAGTCTGCCTTTTAAAAGGCATTGCACGGCAAAATCCGGTTTACCGGTGTAGTCATGCCTTGGAAAGAGAAGGGAGGGCTGTCCTTCAATTAACCCCATAAATTGATTTCCTCCATATATCCCATCTATATCAATTGCTTCAATACTTTTAGTGATAGTTTGAACCATTTCAGGATCAGAGATATCATCCATATATAAAAGGGCGACTTTAGTCAATGTTCGCCTTCCCACTTCGAAATATTTCACACTCAAGGAGTTTGTTCGCATTCGCTTTCGTATTAAAGCGACATTTATGGATAAATCTTCTATGAAATTATCTCTCGGCCCTTTTATCGTTACTTCTGTAGTTGTTTCCTCGGGAGTACGCTGCGGTCGATTAGCAATATTTGTAGACACCAGATAGTTGTATCCTTCAAAGTAAATCAATAATTTCCCAGAATAGATATCTGCGAACAACTCTTCCTTTGTGTTTACATCGGCAAGGTGAGGAAGATGAAGGGAGTCCTTTATGTCATCAATTTTTAAAGCTCCTCTTGGATGCTTTTCGAAAAATAAAGATAGCCTTTCAAATACAAGATTATTTAACAATTCAGTATCGATAAGACCGTCACATCCAATTAATGTGATTTTAATCGGAGACTCATCACGATATAAACTGCTTTGGAAGAATACATCTTCTGAATTATGAAAAATTCCTTTTATATCGTTTTCGCTTTTTATTATGAGATGTTCTGATTTTTCAATTTTACTATTCTGTTTGGACGGTTGCTTTTGCGTTTTTTTGAACATCGGATGAGGACCTCCTTTTTTTACGATTACTGAATAAAACAAAAATACTTAAAAGGATGGAAAACGCTAAAAAGAACCAGAATGTAACCGGCAAGACAATTGTTTTTATAATGTAATATAATATGACATCACTGAAACTGAATGAATTGGAAACGATAAGCATCACTGAATAGGCAATGAGCAATATCGTTTTGTTCAGCGGTTTTTTTATTGATAGGACTTCAAGCGATAAAAACAGTAAAAAGGAGACTCGTATGAATGCCCCGGTTAACCATTGATAAATGGATAAGAAGTCAAGGTGTTCAATGAACCTTCCCAAGGTGACCAATCCCCATTGCTCAAATGCAGGGTACTTTTGTCTTGAAGCTTCAAGCGGACCGAATTCGGTAATGGAGCCAATAAGGGGGCCAAGGATAAGCCAAGTAAGGATAATGGTATTCAATGCAAATACCTTATATTTTATTTTCCCATGAACTTTTTGTTGCATGAAAAGTATGACAATCAACTCAATAAGCCCTGACAAAGGATAGATCATCCCAGAGAAAACAGGAGACCAGCCATGTTCAAGAATCGGTTGCAAAAGTGAATAATTTTTAAATTGAATATTTGCGATTGCCACAAAAAAACCAAACAGGATTACGGCAAATAATACGAATGTATTGGTAATAGCAATCGTTTGGATGTTTGTTGAGGCAAGGAAAAAGCAAAATCCCGTAAAAAGGATTATTTCAAAAATCGGTGGAGTTACGGGCAAGTAGGATACTTTTGTCCATACAACCATCTCTTTCAACGAAACTGCAGCTAATGAAGCGAAACAAATACTTATGACAATGGATAACATTCTGCCTGGCGCTTTACCAATATTCGTTTCCACCCATACAAATATGTTGGTCTGACCGGTGGATTTATGGATGTAAAATAAAAGTAAACACCAAATCATTATCAATCCAAAAGCAAGTAAAACGGAAATCCATCCATCCCGTTTTGCGCTTGGCAGTAAGTGCGGGAGGATCGTTACATGATTTTTCAAGCCGACAGCCGTCATCATGATTAAAGATAGTTGTACGGTTGAAATCTTTCCATTTTTTTCATCTTCATTTACTCCTTTTAACATATCATTATCTTTAGTTTTCTCCATTAATCCCCAACATATCCAAAATTAGTTACCGTCATTATTTAACAACTCCAGCATAAAAAAGGGTGAATTTCATATAAATGATACATAGAGTAGATATTAAACAGTTTGTGAGAATCAGTATAAACCTGCATTCAACCCTATTCGTGAAAAAGAAGGAGGGGCATCATGGACGTGAAGAAAGTTGACCTGCCTTGTGCTGTTGGAAAACAAAACATACACAATATGCTGAAGAGACATACGAATTTGAATTTGGATGAAAAAAAATTCAGCACTTCATATACTGCCGAGGAATTGGTGGAGCTATTGTCCCGACTCCCTGCCTTTGCACCTAAGCCTGTTTGTAAATTCATCATCAATGACCGCACACTGTTTGGAAAATTGGAACATAAGAAAGAATCCAGTCTGTTCATAAGGCATAAATTCGGGAAAAAGGTTGTTCAATACCATATGAAACAGCTGCAGTCTGTGGATATTCTGAAATATTAAGGAGGATTTTCATGTCAGAGAATAATGGCGATAAGGAATCCAAACCATTGTTATATGTAGATCAGGCAAAAATCTCCGATCTGCGAGGGAATATGCAAAGTGATTTTCGAACGAAAAAAGAAACATCGCAAGAAAACGTTGAGCCGGTTCTTCAGGAAGACGGGCATAAAGAAGAAAAAATCGAAAAGATCAAACGCGAATTTGGTGTTTATGATGTCATGAAGGAAATTGAAACAGAGATTACGGGTATAAGGAAAATTACCGAACAATATGTCCCAGAACAAACTCCAGTTGAACACATGGAAAATCCTGAACAATCAGAACAGGAAACCGAAAAGCCAGTTAAGAAAAAAAGAAAGAAAGTGGAGAAAAGGGAATCTTCTGGGGACATCATTTCCCGACTATCCAATCATCAAGGTTTTCCAAAGCCATTATGTGAGGCTGTTATTAACGGAGAAACGCTTCAGTTTCAGGTGTTGGGAATGAAGGGGGAATCAGTGAAGATTAAAAGAGGGAACCATATTCGTTTCGTAGGTCTACCGGATATTATTGATGCCAAAATAATTGGAGAATCCAAGAAGAAGGAGCAATATTGAATGATTCTCCCGGAAAATGAGTTCACCTTATTTCTAATAATAGGCTTGGCTTCTTTCAGGCTGACACGCTTGATCGTATTCGATAAAATCATGGAACCGATACGCCGCCCCTTTTTTAAAGAGATAGAGGAAAAAGATGAAGAAGGAGATGTGGAAATATTTTTAATGCCCAAAGAAAAGGGCCTGCTTGGCTGGGGTGGGCAACTGCTTAGCTGTTTTTGGTGTGTTGGTGTATGGGTCAGCCTTTTACTGGTACTCCTTTATATACAACATTGGTTTATAGGCTACGTACTGATTCTAACCCTTGCAGTAGCGGCAGTGGGCGCGATAATTGAGGTCATAATCAGCAGAATTATGGACATTTGATTGGAAACAACTTGTCTCTTCGCTCATATAGTAAGTTATAGACATTAAGGAGGAGTCATGAATTGAATAAGAAACAGAGTCCGTGGGCTTATGCCAAACCGATGAAAAAAGATCAGCCGGTCAAAATCAAGAAGGACTGTGGCTGTAACAATAAAAACAAAGGATATTAAGTTAAAAAAAAACCTTTCCAATTCGGAGAGGTTTTTTTTATTTCCTAATCCTACCATTCATAAAAACCAGTGAAACAAGAAAATAATAATAGAACGATAAATTAGGATGTGATTCTATGTTCAGACAAGGAAGATATTTTAAGGGCAAATGGCTGTTTGTTATGTTTGTTTTGTGTTTGCTTACTGCCTGCAGCAGTCAGGGTGACGGAAAAACAGAGAATTTAGCATTGATTAAACGTACGAATCCTGAACCGATGGACATCATTAATGGGATGGATGAAAAGGATGAAAAGGGACTGATCTCAAAGGTCAAGGAAACCGTTGCTAACGAAGACGCCATCTATGATGTGATCGTCGTGAAAAATGGCAAAAAGATTATCGTCGCATATAAGGTTAAGCACTTAAAACGTTTTCATATGAAGAAAATTGAAAAAACTGTGACTGGAAATCTTGAAAAGCAGTTTCCCAAGTATAGTTTTATCGTTTCGAGCGATTATAAAATCTTTTTGGAATCTGTAAGATTGAACGAGTTACTCAAGGAAAAAGATGTTCCCGAGAAAAAGGCGAAAAGGAAGTTCAAGGAGATTGAAGGACTTCAAAAAGAATTAATTTAGAAAGGGAGGTTCAGCACTATGAGCGGCAAGGAGAAAACTACCCCACAACAGGATGCATATAAAGAGCTCCAAGGGAAGCATGAAATTAAAAGGCCGATAGTGAAGAATTGTTTGAAAGCCTTTTTAGTAGGTGGCATTTTCTGCATAGTGGGACAAGCCATTTCTTACTTCTATATTTACTTTTTTAACTTTACGGAACAGACAGCAGGTAGTCCAACAACTGCTACCATGGTATTTCTGGCTCTTCTAATGACCGGCTTCGGGTTTTACGACCGCATTGGACAGTTCGGTGGGGCAGGAAGTGCCGTTCCTGTTACAGGGTTCGGTAACGCAGTCATTTCGGCGGCTATCGAACATCGGACTGAAGGATTTGTCCTTGGTGTTGGAGCCAATATGTTTAAATTGGCTGGATCGGTTATTTTATTTGGAGTATTTTCAGCCTTTGTCGTGGCGTTGATAAAAACGATTTATCAAATGATAGGGGGCTAAGCGATGTTAAAGGGAAAACAAACATGGATGTTCACCAATAAACCGGTCATCTTGGAAACTGGAGTAACAGGTGGGCCCTTCGAGGCAAATGGAGAAATCGCCGGTGATTTTGATATCCTATACGATGATTTGTGGATGGAACAGGATTCTTATGAGAAGGCTCACCGCCATTTGATGGAGAAAGCGGTTGAGCTTGCACTGGAGAAAGGTAAGATTGACAAGGAGCAGGTACAATTTTTCTTGGCGGGTGATTTAATCAATCAGGTTACACCCACAAGTTTTGCAGCCAGAACCAACGGCATTCCATACTTCGGCTTGTTTGGTGCCTGTTCCACCTCAATGGAAGGTCTCGCTCTAGCTGCCTTCATTACCAATTATGGCGGGGCTAACTATGTGTTGACAGGCGCCTCGAGCCATAATGCAGCTGTTGAAAAGCAATTTCGCTATCCAACTGAATATGGAGGGCAAAAACCTCCGACAGCTCAATGGACGATAACAGGAGCAGGGGTGGCACTGGTAGCTCCTAATGGAAGCATTCAAGGGGAATTTCCCCATATCGTCTCGGCCACCATCGGAAAGGTCATTGACATGGGATTGAAAGATCCCTTCAATATGGGGGGAGCGATGGCCCCGGCCGCTGTCGATACAATTCTTGCCCATTTCAAAGATACTGGTCTGACCCCGGATGATTATGATTACATCATTACTGGTGATTTGGGGAAAATAGGCAGAGGGACAGCCATTGACTTATTAAAACAAAAGGGCTGCGATATCAATCAGGAAAAATTCAAAGATTGCGGATTGATGATTTTTAAAAAGGATCAGCCTGCTTTGGCAGGCGGGAGTGGTGCGGGATGTTCGGCTGTGGTTTTATATGGCCATATACTAAATGAAATGATTTCTGGTAAATATAAAAGAATCCTGCTTGTTGCAACAGGAGCATTATTGTCACCGCTATCCGTCCAGCAAAAAGATTCCATTCCGTGCATTGCCCATGCGGTAGCCATTGAATATGGGATGAAATCATGAAAAAGGAGAGATTTGGATGTTAGCAATGTTTTTTTGGGCCTTTGTCATCGGTGGCTTGATATGTGTAGTCGGCCAGCTTCTTTTCGATGTTGGCAAGCTGACACCAGCACATACATTAAGCCTGTTCGTTGTAATAGGAGCTGTTCTTGGCGGGTTTGAATTATACGAACCGCTTGTTGACTTTGCCGGTGCTGGAGCAACCATACCAATCGTTTCGTTTGGGAATTCGCTCGTGAACGGGGCAATGATGGAATCGGAAAAACACGGTCTCGTTGGCGTACTGACAGGTATGTTTGAAATTACGAGTTCCGGTATCTCTGCAGCTATCATCTTTGGATTTATCGGGGCGTTAGTTTTCAGACCAAAAGGTTAAAATAACGGAAATAGGCAGCCTGGACTAGGACATGGCCTATACATATTTGTCCAGACCTACATATGTTATCAGTAAGCTTTAGCGAAAGCGAGGTGATTTAGTATGTTTGGTTTCGGTGGCTACGGTTGTGGCAACAGCTGTTATGGCTATGGAGGCGGTTATGGCGGAGGCTATGGTTACGGCGGTTCTAGTTTCGCGATAATCGTTGTCTTGTTTATCCTATTAATCATTGTAGGGGCTTCTTTCTGCTGCTAACGTAAATGGAATAGGCAGAAGAAGCCTATTCCATTTATTTTTATTTGTGAGGGCCTAGCACCATTTTTCTGTTAATACATAGGATAGGTACAGAAAAGGGAGGGGCTTAGGTATGGATAATAACTTTTTTAAAAACATAGAAGGTAAAACGGGCGTAAATATGAAAGATGTATTAGAGTTGGCAAACTCTCTACAGGGAGCCAATTTCAAAGATGAAACAACAGTTAGAAGCGTCATCAAGCGCGTTTCAAAAATAGCAAATAAGCCGGTCAATAAGGAAACGGAAGATAAGATCGTCCATTCCATTGTATCTGAAGGGAATAAACTGGATTTCGGGACCATTTCCAATATGATAAATAAAAAGTGAAAAAAAGGCCTTAAAGTGCAGGCCTCAGTTTGTCGACAAAAGGGGTTAGGAATTAACATTCCGAACCCCTTTTGAAATTCCTAAGCCATATTAGTTTCAACTTCTTCAATCGTTTTACGCATGGAACGAATACCGAAGGTATATTGAATGAAAGTCAGTTTAACTAAAATAACTGGATCAATACTTGGGCGTCCTACCTCTGAATACATATCTTTCATCAAGTCATAAATGAAAGTGAAGTCAATGGCAGCCTCCATTTTACAAACCAAATGGTTCGGTGGCACCAGTTGATCTAAAGTAATCATTTCAAGTTGATCTCGCTGAATAGAATCATGTTTAGAAAGCATCCTCATCACCTCAAGTTTTAATACTTTTATTTTAAAACAAAAATGACTCCAGGCAAAAGTGTTCCATCTAAAAGGCAAGACAAAGTTGATTGGAGCGGGTGTTCGAGACTCCTGCGGGAAAAGCGCGTCTAGGGGAGACACCAAAGGCGAAAGCCGAGGAGGCTCCCCGACCGCCCGCGGAAAGCGAGTGCCCTACGTTCTAATCAACGTTCGAATTTTTAAAACCCTCAAAAAAAAACTGTAGACAAACTCGATTTTCATCGAGTTTGTCTACAGTCTGAGGCCTGCTAAAGTACAGGCCTTTCCCATTTCGTATTTCAAAGAGAGATATTATTCACTTTTGGTCAAAGCTTCAAGAAACGTGATGGATAAGCGGTCCGTCCCCGTCTAGTTTGCAGAATGGAAAGGTAAAGATCCTTTTTAGCCCGGGTTGCTGCAACATAGAGCAAACGTCTTTCTTCTTCAAGAGGGGCCAGCTCCCCTTTTCGGTATGATTCAAGTGCGAAATCATGAGGAATGCTGCCATCGACAGCAGCAAGGACATATACGGTTTGATATTCAAGCCCTTTGGAACGATGTATGGTGGTAAGCTGTATGGCATCCTTAAAGTGTTTCGATAGCTGTTTAATCTCTTGGACCATCGCAGTCATATGATCGACATGTTCAATGAAAGCGGCGACGGTTGGAAAACGATTTGCCGCCACCTTTAGGTCGCGGATGTCATCGGATCCTTTTTCTAGGTTCGCATCATTACCGCGTTTTTTTACATATTCCTGGTATCCTAAATCTTTCTCGATGATCTCTAACGCTACGAGTGGCGACATAATTTTTAAAGACCGAATCTGTCCCGGAATCGTTTTTAATTTTCGTTCTTGAAAAGCATGTCCTGTCTTAACAAAAGCAAATGCATCGATAAAATCACAATCCTGCAGTATTGTCATTGCTTTTAACTCCTGTAATATACTTTGCTTTAAAAATAAGGAGGAAAGGACATCAGATGCTGCCTTGCTATCATGGGGAAACAAACTCAGGCGCATAAAGGCAAGCATGCCGCGAATGACCCTGCGCTGATAAAACGAATCTGCATCCTTTTCAATGACAAATGGCAGGTTTGAAGCGGCTAGCCGTTCAAAAATGGCCCTGGACATCGTGTGTGTCCTATACAAAACTGCAAAGTCCCCAGGGTTTGCTCCCTTGGATATTTTTTCTTGGATGTCGGATACGATCATCGTTGCTTCCAATTCCTCATCATAAGGATAAAATAATACAGGGGGATTACCAGAATCATGCTGTGCTGTCATCTTTTTTTCCATCCGGTTCTGGTTGCGCTTGATCAAGCGGTTCGCTGTAGCGACAATTTCATGAGAAGAGCGATAATTCTCGGTCAGCTTTACCACTTGGGATCTAGGGAAATCATGATTGAAATTCAGAATATACTTCGGATCGCTTCCGCGGAAAGAATAAATGGATTGATCATCATCCCCAACCGCACATACATTTTTTGATTCAGCAGAGAGGAGTTTTATCAATTCATATTGGACTTTATTGATATCCTGAAACTCATCAACCAAAAAATAGTTAAATCTTTGCTGATATTTCTTCAAAAAATCCGGGTGGTTTTTTAAAAATACATAACAGCCTACAAGCATATCATCAAAATCATATTTTCCTGTTTGCTGTTTATATTCTTCATATTTCTTATATAAAAATAAACAGGATTTCTCCCACTCGTCAGTCGGTTTAATATCTTCTGGAAAGGCCAAGGAATTTTTCCAAAGCCCAATTTGTTGAAGAGCTTGATCATATGCAAATTCCTTATCATCAAGTTCCAATTCCCTGCCAGCCTGTTTCAATATCGTTTCTTTTTCCCATTCCCACTTCAATAGGAAATCGCGCTGCCATTTGGATGGTTCGTGAAAAATCAGGATTTTATAAAAGATGCTATGAAAGGTCCCGCTAACTATTTGAGAAACAAGGGAAGGCGTCATATAGGGATAGCCGAGCAGACGCTGCTGCATTTCCTTTGCAGATTTTGCCGTGAATGTTACAAGCATGATACTTTTTGGATCAATCTTCTTCACTGTGAGCATATAGGCAGTACGTACCGTTAATACCCGGGTTTTCCCACTGCCGGCTCCTGATAGGACGAGAATTGGTCCATCGATGGTCATTACCGCTTTGAGTTGATCTGCATCTAGAACAACCCCGGATGAGGATAGTTCCTGAAAGTATGGTTCCTCTGATTGTTCCAGGGCAGAAGGTTTATCTGAATACTTCGGATTGCCAGTTATGGTCCGGCTCTTAAGGAAGGGTTCCGTAATGGTTTTTGTTTCTGTAATGGTTCGAGATGTAGGAATCCTAAATCCATTCTGTTCCATATATTCTAATGGTCTGTCCTCATTTATCGGTTCTGAATTTGGCATTTCGCAGTGAGCCTGCGATGGGTCACTATGATAAAAATAGGGTGTCTCATGGATTCCAATAAATAATTTCACTGGTTTATGACAAATGATACAAGAAAGCTGATCACGTTTTCCTTTTTCAAAAAGTGTCTGCAGCTCACCAGCTGAAACGGTATGTAAATGTACGATTTCATTGCCAGATTTTGCTTGATTCATATAAATGGATACCTCTAATCTATTAAAAATATCGGCAATACTCATCATACCAGAAGATTAGGAAAAAAGAATGCGGAAATAGTGTTTAAATCTCATTCCAGACGGGTATTTAAATGACAACATAACTATGTAAATAAAGGTGGGATTCCTATGGGATACATAGCACCTGTTACACAATTTGATTTTATTCAATATGCCAACCTGACGGTCGGAGCTGAAGAGAAAGTAAGAATTGTCAAAGGAACGAAACCCATTCAACCAATCCGCTTTGATCAAGTGTTGGAAGAGGAAATGGGAAGCTTTGAAGGATTCGATCAAGTTCAATATCATAATCGGGAAAGGACGAATGGAGCAGGAGCTAATAAAAATCAAAAGGGCATGGGGGTTAGTGAAGAATTTACGGCTGAAATGACAGGAAAAGGGTGGTATTTCAACGAAAGTGTCTAGTTTTGCAAAGAAAAACAAAAGAGGACACGTGAAGTGTCCTTTTTGTGTTGATCTCTTAGAGAACGTCAATTTCCACGATTAGAGCTAACAATAATTGTAGTAAAAGTTGAATGTTAAGAGCGATTTGTGCATCAGTTGTTACAACGTCGATATCACGGCTGTTTTCAACAATTGTTTTTTGGCGCGTGATTTGTTTAACATTAGAAGATTGGATTAATTCTTGGGTAATCCTATCAGCATTATCATTATCTGCAACGGAAATGCTTACGATGATCGCAATAGCTGCTTGTAGAGCGGATTGTAGAGAAAGAGCCGCTTTAACATCTGTTGAAGTGATATTTACATTACAGGAATCTTTAATGTAAATTAGTTCTTCGGAAAGTTGAACCTGAGAATTGTCTTGTCTTGCCTCTTGTTCGATCGAGTCTTCTTCGTTATTGCAGAATCCTGTCAGCGGGTGGTGTGAAGCGGAATCTAGGGCTGACCATGATCTTTCAGAGTCTTCATGAGTGTTACAGTTGCTACGATATACATTTTGGTTCATGTTGTTTTTTCCTCCTTAGGTTTTATTCCCTATTAAAATATGCTTTGATGGTTAATCGGGTTGGACGAATAAATCAGTTAATTCGTCTATTTTTTAATACTTAGGGAAAGTATTAGTGTGTGGGGGATGAATGATAAAAGAAGCTGGATCTTCAGGAATGAAATGTAAGTGCTGCTATGTCTCTGTTACTTATTTCTCCCCAGCAAGTAGGGTTTGATTAGGTGAAATGGTGAATCATTTATCTTTGGAATCCGTGAATTTGTTGTGAATGGAATTTGTAATTGGATTAACATCTTTTTCCGTGATGTTCTTGTCTTGGTTTATGATTTTTTGCGATTGCTCTTGTAAATAGCGAATGGTTTCTCTAAGGTTATTTCTTTCTTTTTCAGTTAGATCGACTTTTTCCTTTTTGAAACCATGTTTTCTCATAGTCCTCGAAACCAGCAGTTCCATTAATCTTTTTTGAGACTCCTCCAGGTTAAATTCATTGTTGCCCATAAAATTTTCCCTCCTTCTTGCTTTCTATATATAGTCTATGTATTTTTGCGGAGATTGCCATTGAACAGAAATGGTTTTTTTATAAAACGATAATTTAAGATCATGAACGAACAAAAAAACGCTGTCCAATCAGAAAACTGAAAGGACAGCGTTTTTATATCATAAAATGGTCTTCGTCATCGTTTTATGTGGAATGCCAGCATCCATGAATTCGTCGGAAACGATCTCATATCCTAACTTTGAATAAAAAGGAATCGCGTGCACCTGGGCATCAAGCTTTAATTGAGGTACTTCCCGTTCGCTTGCGTATTCCTCAATAGCGTTCATGATCATTGCACCGGCACCATTCTTTCGGCCCGATGATAGTACACAAATGCGCTGTACTTTACCAATGTTGTCGATGACCCTGAAGCGGCCGGCACCTATTGGCTGATCCTGATCATCATATAAAACGAAATGTGCAGACTCTTCTTCATATTCATCGATCTCTTCTTCAAGAGGGACTTTTTGTTCCTGGACGAATACTTTTTTTCGAATCATATAAGCATTTTCAAGCTCTTGGCTGTTCTCTGCAATTTTTACAAACACGAAATCATTCAGCTCCTAATCTAAATGTTTCATAAACGGTCCATGCCCCATCTTCAAGCTGATACAGCAAGTGAACTCGTTTCACCTCTTCTTCATGGCTAACGTCAAGCATGCTTAATTGGCCTAAAACATCAGAATGCTCATTATCGGATAAATCTTGAGCGATGGTAATATGCGGGACGAATGCATGTTCATTTTCACTTTTCATGAATTCCTCATTATTAAGTGCATCATGCAGCTCTTGAAGCCCTTCGGATAATTCCACTTTGAAATAAATAGTATTGCTTACGGGTTGGAAGGACTTCGCTTTCGTTACGTTCATCGTAAAAGGACTGCACTTTTGAGCAATGCCTTTTAATTGTTCCGCAATCGTCGAAATTTCCATATCCGTCGCTTCGAATGTTGGTTTAAGCGTTAAATGCGGTGGAATGAAAGCATATTTCGTATCATACCTTTTTCGATAGGAGTTAGCTAAATCTTGAAGTTTTTTTGAAGGGAAAATTGCAACACCATATTTCATAAATAAAACCTCCTGATATTTTTTTATTGTTGTATTATAGTTGGACATGTTTTTCTTGAAACCATCTCAAAAGAGATGATTACGAGTAAGTTAGAACATTTCCAATAGTGCTCTTTTTAAATCCGCCTGCCAATATTTCCAGGTATGATTACCTTCAAATTCTTCATAGAAGCATGGAAATCCTTTTTGGTTTAATAATTTATGCAATTCCCTGTTGGGTTCTATGAAGTTTGCCCTGTTGCCATCAGTCGTCGGAACATCAGTTTCCCCAGTCCCGATCACATGGTAAAGTTCGAGGAGATGCGGATCCTCAAAATTACGTACAGCATCCATTACTGCTTCATTGGCAAGTGGCGACTGCATGATGCATTTCCCGAATGTATGGGGATACTTTAGTGCGGCCAATAAAGAAACTGTACCACCAAGAGAGTCACCTATCAAAGCTCGGCCATGTCCCATTTGATAGGTCGGAAATTCATCATCTAAAAACGGGACAAGTTCATGGGCAAGAAAACGTATGTATGCAATGTGCTGTTCCCCGTCCGGATGATATTTGCTCCTGCGGTCAAAGCGGTCTTTATAGGGAATGCCGACAACGATGATATTCTCGATTTCCTCGTTCCCTAATAGTTCATCGGCTACGCGACCAATTCGGCCCATTTGAAAATAATCACGGCCATCCTGAGCAATCACAAGCGAATATTTATACAGTGGCGAAAAATTAGCAGGCAGGTAAACAAGTAGTTCCAACTCTTCTGCTAAAGCTTCGCTTTTAAACATGTACTCTTTAATTGTGCCTTTGCGTAAACTCATTTTCCCGCACCTCGATGATAATTAATAATGAAAAACAACTTACTTGACTATTTTAGCATAGCCTAGCGATTTTTTCCTGTGAGAAGAATTTAGAATAGAATATTTTCATTGTATTTTCTAAAAATTTAAATTATAAGGTGCTATAATACTAGCATATAGGAAAATAATACAATAAAAGAGGTGGAGAATAAAATGGCAGATGTAAAAGTACACAGCAGGGAAGTAACAAAGGCGGCTAAACGAACATTAATAGAGCGTGGTGTAAGTGTGGAGGCAATTGCAAAAATCGTTTTTGAATTGCAGTTCCCGTATAAAGCTGATCTTAAGCTGGAGGAATGCATCCACAGCGTCGAGCGTGTCCTGTTAAAAAGGGAAATTCAACATGCCATTTTAGTCGGTGTGGAGCTGGATAGACTGGCAGAGCAAAAAAAGCTATCAGAGCCCCTGCAATCGATTGTTGAATCTGATGAAGGGTTATTCGGAGTGGATGAAACGATTGCGTTTGGTGCAGTACTCGGTTACGGTAGCATTGCTGTAACGACCTTTGGCCATTTGGATAAAAATAAAATAGGCGTCATTCACGAACTCGATAAGAAGCAAGAAGGAATCGTGCATACCTTCCTGGATGATATCGTTGCAAGTATTGCCGCGAGTGCCGCCTCAAGGTTAGCTCATCGTCTGAGAGATGAAGAAGAATCGTTAACTGAACAGGAAAAGGACATTCAGGAAGAAGAAGAGTTGATCGGTTGAATCCTGTCGACCAATTTTCATCCCGACCTATCAAACCTGGCCTTAATGAGGCGGGCAGAAAGGATATTGTCCATTTTAAATGTCCGTTTTGTCTGCCTTAGAAAGCAGAATGCGTGAAAATTGCCTGGATAAATTTCAAGCACCTGGATTTTCCGCTGCGTAATCTTTCCTTGTTCGGAGAGATAAATTATCTCTAATGGAGCGTTTTCTTCCATATGTTTTCGAAGTATATATTTCATTCCTTGTCACTCCTTTGCTGACTTACTTGCAATCATTATATGCGAACGTACGTTTCTTATGCAAGAGAAAAGGGAACGCCGGTTCTTTTTTTGCGGATAGGTAATAAAAAATAAGATGAAAATAAAACTTTTTTAATATAATGCGTTGACTTTTTAACAAAAAAACATATAATAAATTATGTACTTAAGTATTTTACTAATCATCAGTTATTACATACGACTTGTTAGCTCAGTGGGAGAGCACTTCCTTGACAGGGAAGGGGTCGTGGGTTCGAATCCCTCACAGGTCATCCGAACGGCGAAAGCATTGCTAAGCAATGTTCTTGCCGTTTTTTATTTTAAATCAACGACTGTATGATGGGTTCAAGGTAAACACCATAGAATGCCTAAAAACCACTTCACGCTAAAATATGTGAGGTGGTTTTTTTGCTTTTAAATTTCGAATTCAAGAATTTCATGAAGAGAAAGCACTTAAGTAACATTCAATTATGCTAGGTTTACTGTGAAGAAAATGAATTTGTAAATGTTAAGATGTTACTGCTAACATCAGTTTCTTTTCCTTGTATTGCAGTATGGATTTTCCAAAGGGCATTTCTATTACAGTATCGAGTATGCTGGACATATAATTTGAAAGTTGTTAAGCATTACTATACTCAGGTAGTCATCTCTAAGGAATAAAGACGCAAAAACTTTTGAATGACTCGTTCGTTGCATGACGTTAGCCTCTTTGGTAGACTATGCAGAAGTACATTTGACTTTGGCTAGGATTTACTATGGAACGGCATAGAGCTTCCCATTTTCAGGTTTCGTTTGGGACATCTCACTTTAGTAGGAGAATAGAAAGGGATACAGCTTTATAAAAAGAAATAACCCATGAATCACACATACATTTTCCATATGTGGAGTGTGTGTCAAATCAGTTTTAAAAGTGTAACCCAATCATACAGGGTCCCGATGCTAACTCTAATTTCGTGGGGATCTTTTTCATGTCTATCCTTTTTCTATCTTTTCCTTCTCTCCTCTCCCAAAAAAGTAAGAATTCTTTAATTTAACTCGAACGGCAGGGGGCAGTGAAACTTCTAAGGAATAATTTTTGGATGTACAAAAATACATTACAAAAATAAAAACTTAACAATTTGATGTGTTTCTAAGAAGAAACATCTTTTCTCATAAAGCAGGGGTTGTATGTGGGCTTGTAATTTATCAAGAATTTTCTGTTTAGATGACTATACAGGAATAATATAAGGAGGAAGCAATGAACAATTATAAATTGACCATTCAATATGATGGCGGGCGTTATAGAGGCTGGCAACGACTCGGTAATAGTGATGATACGATTCAAGGGAAAATTGAAAATGTATTAACGGAAATGGTAGGGGAAAAAATTGAAATCATCGGATGCAGCAGAACGGATGCCGGTGTACATGCCCTTGCCCAAATAGCCAATTTTAAGATCGGTGAAAATCTGACTGAAGTTGAAATCATGAATTATTTGAATAGATATTTACCACGGGATATCAGCATTGTCGAGGTTAGGCTAGTTCCTGAACGTTTTCATGCCCGTTATAATGCTAAGGATAAAACCTATTTGTATAAGATCTGGAACGAGCAATATACAAATCCTTTCATGCGAAAGTACAGTATGCATGTAGAGGAAAAGCTGAATATCACAAGAATGAAAAATGCATGTCAACATTTTATAGGTGAACATGATTTCACTGCTTTTTCAAATGCAAAGTCTAAGAAAAAGTCCATGGTGCGTGAAATATATTCCATTGATATAGAAGAAAATGCCGGTTTTATCGAAATTGCAGTGCGAGGCGATGGATTTCTTTATAATATGGTTAGAAAGATTGTCGGGACGTTGATAGAAGTTGGGTTGGGTGAAATAGATGCTGAAAATATACCAAGTATTTTAGAGTCAAAAGAAAGAATCCAAACGGGTCGTATGGCGGAGGCAGCTGGTTTGTACTTGGTAAAGGTTGATTTTTAGGCCGGATGTTGATGCATCGGTAATTGTATGTTAAGTGTACAGGCAGTAGAAAAAGGGAAGTAATAGGGAAGAATGGTAAAGCGGAAAGTACGAAAGAAGGAGAGATTTTCATGAGATTAGCAGGAAAGAAAATAATCTGTCTTGTGCACCATGATTTTGAAGATTTAGAGCTCTGGTATCCGATTTTACGTTTAAAAGAAGAAGGGGCGATTGTTCACCTCGCTGGTGAAAAGGCGAATGAAACATACATTGGAAAATATGGTGTACCAGCCATTTCTGATTATGAGTATGGCAGTATCAATGCTAGAGAATATGATGCCATTCTTGTACCGGGCGGTTGGGCACCCGACAAAATTCGCCGGTTTCCTGAAGTGTTATCGCTCCTTCAAAGCATGGAAGAAAATAAAAAAACCATTGGGCAAATTTGTCACGCTGGTTGGGTGTTGATATCCGCGAAAATTTTACAGGGGAAGAATGTAACGAGTACACCTGGCATTAAAGATGATATGGAAAACGCAGGGGCAACTTGGATAGATGAGCCCGTCGTCGTAGATGGAAACCTTGTGTCAAGCAGACGTCCACCTGATCTGCCGGATTATTTAAGAGAATTGATAAACGTGATTGAAAAGGGTTAAATCCATAGTACGGTGAAAAAGTGGTTTTTCCTTCTGGAAAAACCACTTTTTCTTTCCATACCCGAATTTATTTTTAATACTGATTATGATACTTACTGAAATGCTAAAGATCATTCCCTTGATTGATCCTTTAACAAGTCAATAGACAAATTTCCTTTTGTCCCTACGACAGCATAAGAGATGTCAATAACAGAAAGGTTTCTTTTTCTAAGTTCAGCCATTAACCATTCGTCATCGTAGGTTTGTTTGGATAAGTTTTCGTATAGGATCTTCCCATCATAGACCATCTCTATCGGTATAGTTCCAGCTGAGGACCGTATAGCCAAATCCTGTTTGGTGGTATTTTGGTATTGTGTTTTTTTTAATACAGAAAGGGAGCCATTTATCTCTAATATGGCACACTCCACTTCATCAAAATGGAAGATATCCTTGCCCCGCAAAGCCTGTTTAAGAGAATCCAGTGAATACCCCATTCGCTGCATGGACTCCTCAAGAATCTGTCCTTTCTGAATTAAGGCAACAGGTTCTCCAGCAATCCATTTTCCGAAGCGCGGATTTCGAACCGTTACAAGATTCAGTATAAAAACGACGGCACCCATAATAATCATTGCAAGGATAAAATACAAGAATTTAATTTTAATATTGAATGCTAGATTGCCTGCAATTGTCCCCATCGTAATTGAAGCGATATAAAGGTGATAGGTCCTTTGGGCAATCGTCTGTTTACCGAGCAGATGGACAAATACCCATAATAAAATAAAAGCTGTAAAGGTTCGAAAGATGATTTCAACAGATCCTGGCATGACTATTTCTCCCTTTTAAAAATCCCAGTTCGTTTGTCATAGTATGTTCTTACAGCAAGCCCATTATTCTGTAATTTGGGTGCGAAAGTTGAAGAAGAATTAAGTTTTTTAGGGTCGTGGCCATATTTTAAATATTCCATAAAGGGAGCGATTCTTTAATAAGGATTGGTTTTCTTCCTGAACGAAGGCATAAGTAAAAAATAGGTAGGGAAACTAATTGGATTTTTTTGTAATTAATTTGATCAACTATTAAAAATGAGGTATACCAGTTTACATGTCCCTTTTCAATAAAAGGGACCCTATAGTTTTCGGCCTTACATTTTTTTATATCGTTCACTGTTTCAATATGCATTCCTGAATCAGTATCATCACTGTGTGTTTCAAAAATCAACATAATTATGAAACGTACTTCCTTATAAATCAGGCATTCAAAATAGGTGAAATAGGAAGCAAGTAGCATATCGTTACTTGCTTCTTTTTATTTGGTGTCGAAAATCCATGGATATGTTTACTTAGTATTGATTTAGAACATTTTTCGAATAATAGTATCAAAATACTTTTTGCACGGGGGTATGTTTTGAGTAATATTCGGGAGATATTCATTGACGATTTAAAATGCATTTATAAAAATTTCTTTATTTGTATCGTTGTTGTGTTTCTTATGTTCATCCCATCCATTTATGCGTGGTTTAATATTGTTGCATCATGGGACCCATATGCAAATACGGAAGGAATCCTTGTCGGTGTTTCAAATAATGATAAAGGTGCGGAGTTAAATGGCGAAGCCGTAAACATAGGCAAGGAAGTCATAGAGGGGTTAAAGGGAAACAAAGATTTGGGCTGGAGATTCACAACTCAAAAAGAGGCGTTAGCAAAAGTGGAAAAGGGGGATTATTACGCATCCATCATCATTCCTGAGAATTTTTCGGAGCATATTGCGACAATCATGACCGATGACCCTATTAAAGCGGAGATTGATTATTATGTGAATGAAAAAATCAATTCCATTGCTCCTAAAATTACGGCAGCGGGGGCCAACAGCATTGTGGGAAATGTGAGCAAAAGCTTTATCAAATCAGCTAGCGGGAGTATTCTTGCAATCTTTAATGAACTGGGAATCACCTTGCAAAATGAGTTGCCGACAATTCAGAAAATGAAGAATATGGTGTATTTATTAGAGGGAGAACTTCCGGAGCTTGAACAAAATCTGAAAATCGTACAAACACATGTGAAAAGAGCAGAAGAAATCATTAAAATGGTCAATGATGGTCTGGATTCAATAGAAGGTTTAACATCACAAAAAGACAAATTGGTGTCAGGTGTTTCCAATTATGTAGACTCAACCAAGCAGGCATTTGCCGAAATCCATCCACTCTTGAAAAATGATATTGCGAGCATCAGGAGTGATAATGAATCGATTTTAGTGCTTGCAAATAGGTTAGCGGATCAGGATTTGCCCGATAATGAGGGGAATCAGCTAGTTGAACAAGGGAGAACGAGGATAAATAAAGAGTTATATCTTTTGGACAGTATGTATAACTTATTGGTGAGCGTCAATCAATTTAGTGAAAAAAACCGCCTTCAGCCAGAAATAAATCTAGTGGATGGTTTACGGGATAATGCTTCGGATCAACTTCAAGCACTGAATGACCATTCCTTCGACTCACTTAGAAATCTTGGTGAAAATAATGATGAAGTCTTGGGAAGCTTCCAGGGTACCTTTTCAAAGGAGACAGGACCAAAATTCAATGAAATCTGGGTTGAAACGGATACTATATTACAGAATGCCCAGCGTATGCTTGAGGAGGGAAGCCAAGCTCTTCCTGAAGTGAAGACATTGTTGAATGAGACGAATCGAACGTTAGTAACTCGTACGGGAGATATCGATAAGTTACAGGATAAATTTCCGGAGATCGAGGGAAAAATCAAGGCTCTGGCTTCTAAAATGAGAGAAATCGATAAATCTTATAATATGGAAGAAGTGATTGATTTCCTAAAGAATGATATTGAACAGGAAAGTGAATTTTTCTCGGAGCCAGTATTGCTCAATAAACACAGTTTATTTCCCATTCCGAACTATGGATCTGCCATGTCCCCCTTCTTCACGGCACTTTCCCTCTGGGTGGGTGGGACAATATTGATTTCCATGCTTAACGTGAGCGTCACACAAAAGGGTTACAGTCCATATCAAATTTATATTGGCAGGTACCTTATATTCTTCATCATTGGATTGATGCAGGCATTAGCCGTATCCATCGGTAACCTTTTTCTGATTGATGTATATGCAGTAGATAAATTCGAGTACGTCATGTTTTCCGTCTTGATAAGTACAGTATTTACTTTAATGGTCTACACCTTCGTATCGGTTCTGGGGAATGTTGGGAAGGGAATAAGCGTAGTTCTGATGGTGCTTCAAATATCAGGCTCGGGAGGCACCTTCCCCATTCAAGTAACACCGCCATTTTTCCAACATATCAACCCCTTCCTGCCGTTTACCTATGCCGTTGGTTTACTTCGTGAATCAGTTGGAGGGATAACCTGGAGTGTCGCTGGCAAGGATATATTCATCTTATTCCTCTATTTAATAATCACGCTCAGCTTTGGCATCATATTGAAAAAGCCACTGCATGAAAGGACGCAAAAGATGAAGGATAAATTGTATGGAAGCAGGATTTTTTAAGTTACTGAATGGAGCGGTGACCTGGGTTAACATAACTGAAATGAAGGCATGAAACTGGATACTGAAAAATCAGCCTGAACCTTGAAAAGGGCTCAGGTTTTTTATTTGTTGAATGGAATTTGTTTATATGAACCTTTATGTAAAATTGGAATATTTATCAATACATTGACAGTTTAATAGAAAGATACCGATAAATTAGAATTTTTGCATTTTTATTGTTGACAAAAACCATTGGATTAATCATTATTAAGAAATAATGTTTAGTTAATCGGTGCGATATAAAAGTGGGGTGACTTTATGTATTTAACAATAGATGGCATTGAAAAAAGTTTTTCGAATGAAAAGAAAGAAAGCATAAAGGTGCTCGATGAGATTAATATAGAGGTCGAGAAAGGAAGCTTCGTTTCGATCGTCGGACCTTCAGGATGTGGCAAATCGACACTCCTTTATCTAATTGCCGGCCTTGATAAGGCTGATAAAGGTGAAATACGTGTAGCTGGAAAAAAGGTGATGAAGCCAGGTCCGGAGCGGGTTGTAGTGTTTCAAGAGGCTGGGTTATTTCCTTGGTTGACGGTTCTTGAAAATGTTACATACGGATTGAAGTTAAAGAAGATTCCCAAAGAAGAGGCTAAAGCCAAAGCATTGGACATTTTAAAAATGGTTCACCTCAGCAGATATGTTGACTCCTATCCACATCAACTCTCGGGGGGGATGAAACAGAGGGTAGCCATCGCAAGAGCGCTGGTGATGGAACCTGATATCCTGTTGATGGATGAACCATTTTCTGCTCTTGATGAGCAAACGAGGATGGTCTTGCATAAAGAGCTGCTCGAAATCTGGAGAAAAACTAAAGTGACCATTTTTTTCGTTACCCATAATATTCGTGAGGCTGTTCAGCTTTCCGAAAAAATTATCGTCTTTGCAACCCGTCCCGGGAAAATTAAAGAGACGATTTCCGTCCCTTCCATGAAAGATGGAGTTATGCCGGATAGTGTAACTTTGCATACTGAACAAAGGGTTCTATCGATCTTGCAGGAGGAAATTGAAAAAGTGCTGAAGGAGGAAATGGGGAATGATTACAGCTTTAAGACGAATCATATTCATCGCGATGATAGCGGGGATATGGGAAGTCACATCTAGACTTTCCAGTCTTCCGGACTTCATGTTTCCCAGCCTGACTCAAGTGTTGGAAACTCTGTTTAATGGACTAGTAAGCGGACAAATAACCGAAGCCATCGGAAAAAGCCTTGGCCGTATCCTAATCGGCTTCACGATTGCCATTATAATAGGTCTAATCTTAGGATATTTCATTTGGCGCTTTAAACTGGTTGAGGATACGCTTGGATTCGTAGTGACTGCTTTACAATCCATCCCGAGTATCGTTTGGTTCCCTTTGGCAATAATTTGGTTTGGATTGAATGATTTTTCAATTCTCTTTATCGTCACGATCGGCGCAACTTGGACGATGACAGTTAATGCAACAAGTGGATTCCGGAATGTGCCCCAGCTGTATCAACGTGTTGCCAAAACATATGGATCAACCGGTTTTCATTTTCTGCGTACCGTAATTTTACCAGCATCTGTTCCACAAATTATATCCGGGCTGCGAATTGCATGGGCATTTTCTTGGCGTGCATTGATGGCAGGTGAATTACTTGGCGGTGGCGGCGGTCTTGGACAGTTGCTGGAAATGGGCAGATCACTTGGACAAATGGATTTGGTCATCTCCGTAATGATCATTATCGCAATCATTGGAACAATCGTGGATAATGTTGTCTTCTCACGCCTAGAGCGTAATGTTCAACTGAAATGGGGAGTAAACCAACGGTAGATTAATAAGATTATAGTTTAAAAGGAGAGGAAAATATGCTGAAAAAATCATTTTTTGCCCTTATTATGTCCGTATTGTTAATCGGAATAGTAAGCGGATGCACACAATCCACCAGTAAAGAAGAGGAAAAAGGCTCTGGTAAACAAACTGTGAAAATTGGATATTTTCCTAACTTAACTCACAGTGCAACGATCATTGCACTTGAAAAAGGCTTTTTTGAAGAAGAGTTCGGTAAAGATGTTAAGATTGAAACCAAAACGGTGGCCAATGGCGGATTATTCATGGAAGCAATGGCTACAAACGCTATTGATGTCGGAACGGTTGGACCTGGTCCATTGCTTAACTTTTACGTGAAAAACCCTGAATACCATCTGATCTCTGGCGCTGTTAATGGCGGTGCCGTTCTTGTGGCCAGCGAGAACAGCAAGGTAACGGATTTAAAAGATTTGGACGGTAAAAAAGTAGCGATTCCCGTCATTGGGAGCACACAGGATGTCATGCTTAGGAAAGCCCTTCAAGATGTTGATTTAAAACCGACTACAAATGGGGGAACAGTTGAGTTGTATGCGGCAGCCCCTGCTGACACAACCGCTCTCTTTGTCCAAAAATCAGTCGATGCAGCTGCTACCCAGGAACCATGGGGGTATGTATTGGAAAACCAGGCAAAAGGAAAGTTAGTGCTTGACTGGGATCAATTTGCATGGGGAAAAGATTCACCTAATACGGTAGTGGCTGCAAGCCAGAAGTTCTTGGATAAAAAGGGGCTCGCTGCTTCCTATTTGAAAGCGCATGAAAAAGCGGTGAAGTTTATACAAGACAACCCTGAAGAAAGCCAAAAACTGGTTATTAAGCATTTGAAGGAACTGACTGGAAAAGAATTAAGTAAAGAAGAAGTGGCCTCAGCATTTTCACGCTTGGAAGTGACAACTGAAGTTAATGAGCAAGTCATCCAGGAAATGGCTGACATAAGCAAAGAAGCCGGTTATATTCCTAGCAGTGATATAAAAGGCATGATCGATCTATCAACTCTTGAAAAAGTGTCCAAGTAAATTGTAATGAGAAAGCGCCTCAGCCATCCAGGCTTGGGCGTGTTTTTGTATTCCGGTAAAGGTCGAAAAAATCTAGTTTAGGTCGGATTAATCCGTTATAATGGGCTGAGAAGATGATTATACATATAAACACGGCACTGTCATGAACTCCTGTATTATGGACAGACTCGATCCAATGCCTGAATAACATGATCAACCTCTTCCCAGGAATGGATGGTAGCACCTGACGCCAGTGAATGTCCTCCTCCATTGAATTGACGTGCGACAGAAGCGATGGGAATACTCCGTGAACGAATCCTGACACGGATTTCAGAAGGATATTCGATGAAGAAAGCCCAGATCTTGTTTCCCCTTACACTTGATAGAGTATTTACTAAATTCGAAGCTTCGATTCGATCTAATCCATACATATTTAACAGATCCTCCGTAATAATGAAGTAAGCTACCCCTTTATCGGTTACCTTGAAGCTCATGAGAATGTCTTTTTGAAGTCTTGAAGAGTTTTTCGACTTTATATTAAGCCAGTTATGGATTCTTTCTGGCTGAAAATTATAAGTTCTTAAGTACGAAACCATTTTTAATGTCCTAGGAGTGGTATTTCCATTCATGAAATTCCCTGTATCACCTAGAATTCCTGCATAAAATGATTTAGCTGCTTCTTTATTCATGATAAAGCCTTCTGGAAATTGCAAAAATAAATCAACAAGCATTTCACTTGCAGAGCTATAAGAAGGGTCGACCCAAGAAAGGTCACCGAATTGTTCATATTCGGGGTGGTGGTCAATTTTGATCAGCAGGTCCCCGTGATCATAATGGGAATCACTTATCCGTGAAAGGTTGGCAGTATCACAAACAATCACTAAGGCCCCTTTGTATTTTTTATCGGTAATGACATCCATTTCACCAATGAATAAAAGCCTTTCCACTTCTTCGCCAACCACAAAAACTTCCTTGGCAGGGTAGGAGTGCTTCAAAAGCCGTTGTAAGCCGATTTGTGATCCCAATGCATCGGGGTCCGGATTAACATGGCGGTGAATGATAATGGTTGGGTATTTCTTGATCGCTTCGATTATTTCCTTTTTTTTATTGACCATATTGCCATCTCCCTTTGAATCTTTCCTTGTCTGTCGACCGATAATTGATTGTATGGAAAATTCTCATTTTAAATATAGACAGTTATGTATATCCAATCATCACATGCCTCACGAATAAAGGCAATTCCAATTACTTTAGCTTGAGGGAGTCCTGGAAGTATTTTTATATTAAACGGGAAGTATGCTAAAGAGTATTTCAGTGGAAGTAATAAAAACACCTAAACAAAATTATTGCAAAATTCAAAAAATGAAACTATACTTAATTTACCAAACCGATGACAACAAGTTACCTTGTTGCATGGCCGGCTTGTCATAAAACTGGAATTCATAAAAATTGACTTGGTTCACTTGATCTTCCTTTGCAGGAAGACAGTTCGTGGATAAGGGTCAGTGAAACATCAATGTATGACATTGTTGGTTTTACTGGCTCTTTTTTTGTGTATCCTGATAGTTTGAAAGGGGTGATGATATGAATGGAGCTTTGGAAGGAGTCAGGATTATCGATGTATCCCGTGTTTTGGCGGGACCGTTCTGTTCAATGATTCTCGGTGATTTGGGTGCGGATGTAATTAAAATTGAGCATCATGAATCAGGTGATGAAACGAGAGGGTGGGGTCCGCCATTCGCCCAAGGAGAAAGCGCTTACTATTTATGTGCCAATCGAAATAAGCAAAGCATGACCTTGAATTTAAAATCTGAACAAGGGAAAGAGATTTTCCAAAAATTAGTGTCTTCAGGGGATATAGTGATTCAAAATTTTAAGACGGGTACATTGGAAAAAGTGGGGTTAGGTTATGAAGACTTAAAGGAAATTAACCCTAAATTGATCATGGCCTCGATTACGGGATTTGGTTTAACCGGTCCTTATAAAGATTTGCCTGGCTATGATTATATCATTCAAGCAATGAGTGGTTTGATGAGTATCACAGGAGAAAAAAATGGAAGCCCCGTGAAGGTCGGAGTGGCCATAGCTGACATATTGACTGGCTTGTATACAGGCATTGGCATTCTATCCGCTTTACATCATAGGGATAAAGAGGGGGAAGGACAGGAAATTGATATTTCGTTAATGGATTGTCAGGTTTCTTCATTGGTGAATGTTGCCAGCAACTATTTATTCAGTGGCTTGACCCCAGAACGAATGGGAAACCAACATCCCAATATCGTTCCATACCAGACGTTCCGGACAAGGGATGGGGAGCTTGTCGTGGCTGTAGGAAATGATGATCAGTTCAGGAGATTCACAACCGTTTTAGGCAGACCTGATTTAGCCGAGCAGGAACAGTTTAAGCATAATGAAAAACGTTTGCAAAACAAGGAAGAATTAATACGGATTATAGAGGATTCGTTGAGAGGAAAGACAAAGAAAGAATGGAAAAGGCTGTTTGATGATGCAGGGATACCCAATGGTCCGATTAATGATATCGCAGAGATGTTCGAGGATCCACAAATCATCGCAAGAGGCATGTTGGTGAACATGGAACATCCGACAATCGAAAATCTTAGAGTGACGGGATCGCCCCTGAACCTTTCGAAAACGCCGGTTACGATGAGAAAGCATCCGCCGTTGTATGGTGAGCATACCGATTCCATTTTGGCTGAAATTGGATATAGTCCAGACCAAATAAGCAAATTCAAGGAAAATAAAATTATTTAGGAGGAATTTTAATGATGAATTTCGAATTAACAGAAGAGCAGCAAAGTGTAAAGAAAGTGGTAAGGAAATTCGTGGATAGGGAAATTATCCCATATATTCAAGAGTGGGATAGGCAGGGTCAATTCCAGCCACATATTTTAAAAAGATTAGCGGAATTGCAGTTGATGGGCGTTTGTATACCAGAAGAGTACGGTGGAGTCGGAATGGATTATAATACCCTGGCCATCGTTTGTGAAGAACTGGAGCGAGGCGATACGGCTTACCGAACCGCAGTTTCTGTACATACAGGGTTGAATAGCATGACCCTGCTGCAATGGGGGACGGAAGAACAAAAACGGAAATACTTAGTTCCTCAAGCAAAAGGGACCAAGATTGGCGCTTTTGGGCTGACTGAACCGAATGCAGGATCTGATGTAGCGTCAATGAAATCAACGGCAAAACGTGTTGGGGACCATTATATCCTGAATGGATCAAAAACTTGGATTTCGCTCTGTGATTATGCAGATCATTTCCTTATTTTCGCCAAGACGGATCATGATGCCGGCTCAAGGGGAATTACCGCTTTTATAGTGGAACGGACTTTTGAGGGAGTGGAGTCGAAAGCCATTAAAGGGAAATTAGGAATCCGTGCGGGGAATACAGGCGAAGTCTTTTTAACGGATGTAAAAGTTCCGGTGGAGAATAGGCTTGGTGAAGAAGGTGAGGGCTTTAAAATCTCCATGTCGGCATTGGACAGCGGCCGGTTTACAGTGGCCGCAGGTGCTGTAGGTTTAATTGAAGCAAGCCTTGAAGCAAGCTTGAAGTATTGCCATGAACGAAGTACCTTCGGAAAAGAGATTGGCAGGCATCAGCTCGTTCAACAGATGATTGCCAAGATGACCGCAAATTTAGAGATTTCAAGATTGCTGGTCTTTAAAGCGGGTACCTTAAAAAATCAAGGAAAAAGGAATACGAAGGAAACATCACTTGCCAAGTGGATATCATGTAATGCTGCTAACGAAGCGGCCAATGATGCTGTTCAAATTCATGGTGCCTATGGCTACTCGGATGAATATCCAGTCGAACGTTTTCTCCGGAATTCAAAGGCTCCGGTCATTTATGAAGGAACCCGTGAGATTCATACTGTAATGCAGGGTGAATACGCTCTTGGCTACAGACAAGATAAAGGGCTTCGCAAGCAATTGCCTGCATGGCCCTTCGAGCAAATTTCCGTACATTAATTATAGATAGAGGAGATCAGATGATGAACACATACTTTATTGCAGGGCATGCAAAACTTCCACAAGGGATGGCAGCGAGAAATATATATGATTCCATCACGATCACGGTAGAACTTGATTTTAAACATGGTGTCATTGTCGAGGCTTCCTGTACACTTGCTACAGAACATGGCAGGGAATTCATTCGTCACCTGCTGCGAGGGTATTGCCTGACAGATGGTATCGAAGAATTGATTGATCGTGTACAAAAGTATTATCGTGGGAAAGCTGGTCAAGCCATTCAAGCAGGACTGAAGGATGTGTATGCACAGTTCGAGTTGGTCTCCGTCAAATAAGGGAAAATGGAAGGATCCTACCGGTATGTGAAACCGATAGGATCCTTTTTTGAGGATTAAAAAATCATTCAATTTTCGTTTTCAGGATATAAAAAAGAGGCGTTGATGTAAACACCTCTTTGTCTTATAAATTATTAAAATACATGAAAGGGACGATGAAACTAGAAGCTCCAATTCCATTTCCTGTTGCCGCTGCCGTGGTTAGAAGATCTCCGATTTCTGTTAGTGCGCCTTTGGTTTCTGGATGTAGATCTCCGATTTCTGTTAGTGCGCCTTTGGTTTCTGGATGTAGATCTCCGATTTCTGCTAGTGCGCCTTTGGTTTCTGGATGTAGATCTCCGATTTCTGCTAGTGCGCCTTTGCGTGCTGCAAGTAGATCTCCGTTTCCAGCAAGATCCCCATCGTGTGCCGGAAGTGGACCTTTTCCAGCAAGTGGACCGATTTCTGCTAGTGCGCCTCTGAGTGCTGCAAGTGGACCGATTCCTGCTAGTGCGTCTTCGAGTGCTGCAAGTGGACCGTCTTTTTTTGTTTCTTTTACGTGAAGAACGGCAATTTGAACGTGGGTCATTAAACATGAAATCGCTTAACCCGAAGGAATTGGCTCTATCCACCGCATTTTGTATATCACGAATGATGTTTGACATATATATCCTCCTTTCTATACGTTAGACTATTCGGCTTGTACGTAATGTGCTAGTGATAAACGCACAACTTTTTTGAAAAAAAAAGTTGTTTTTTTGTGACGTCCTTCGCTTTTTCCCATAATTTAATAGGAAAGTGAAAGGGAAGGGCTATATGAATAATGACCAGAAGCTGCCTGTATATCAGCTTTTTATTCCACCGGTAAATTTAAAGGAACTTCGCAGGGATATATGGTGCAATGATCCTTTACCTGCAAAGTTAACCATTAACAGAAAAAAATTGGATATTGATATTGTTTACCGTGGCTCACATATCCGCGGTTTCCAGAAAAAGTCTTATAATGTAGTCTTTTATAAACCTAATACTTTTAGGAATGCTAAGGAAGTTCATTTAAATGCTGAGTATAAGGATAAATCTTTACTAAGAAATAAATTATCTTTAGACTTTTTTGCGGATATCGGGACTTTATCACCGAAATCCCAGTTTGTTTTCCTGAATCTGAACGGGAAGGACGAGGGAATATATCTAGAATTGGAATCAGTGGATGAATTTTATTTGAAGAATAGGGATCTTCCTAAGGGATCAATTTTCTATGCAGTGGACGGTGATGCAAATTTTTCATTGATGAGTGATTTGGATAAAGGAATCAAAAAATCATTGGAAATGGGATATCAAAAAAAATGCGGGTCAGCAAAGGATGAATTATATTTACAAGAATTGATTATCCAAATCAATACAATTTCAAGGGCGGATTTTGAAAGGGAAATCGTAAATTATGTCGATGTGGAAAAGTACCTGCGCTGGCTGGCTGGTGTCATATTCACGCAAAACTATGATGGGTTTGTTCACAACTATGCCCTGTATCGAAATGGAGATACTGGACTCTTTGAAATGATTCCATGGGATTATGATGCGACATGGGGCAGGGATGTTAACGGAAAAGTGATGGAAGAGGATTATGTGGGAATCGAGGGATTCAATACATTGACTGCTAGAATCCTTGATGTAAGGGCATTTCGTGTTCGATACCAAAGACTCCTAAAGGGGATTTTGAACACCCGGTTTAACGTTAAGCATATGAAACCCATCATTCAGGGAATGCATGATCAAATAAGTCCTTATGTTTCAAAAGATCCATATATCAAGGATAATAAGAAAACTTTTGATAATGAGCCTGATTTTATCCTGAAATTCATAGAGAGCCGTGCAAAGTATATAAAGGGTCGGCTGCATAAATTAGATTAATGATTTCCATACTTTAACTTTGAAAATTATAATTGGAAATGGGAAAAAATAACGGGAGCATGAAAGAAAAGCATTCCTGTTGTTTTTTCTGTACGATTCCATTTGCTTTTCCATCCTATTACAGCTATGTTTGATAGAAAGATATAATCTATAGCAAATGAAGGATGGGAATGGATTGACTAATCAAAGCCGTATACCGGCATATATATACACCTTTACGTGCAGCCCTGACGAACGCTCATTATCTAAAATGGAGATGCGCTCGTTCTTTGGCTTTGAGGCTTCAGAAAATATACTAAAAAGTGATATAAAAATTGAACCGAGCAGAAGTCCCTTTATAAAAGGACGGGTCGATGTCATGTTTGAAGGGGATAGCATATCCGAAATTGTTGAGCAAGTGAAGGATATAAAATTGCCTGATTCGACGTTCAAAGTGTTATTCGTAAAAATTAATGATCTTAATAAAGAAGAAAAAATAGATTATGATGGACAGCGTGAAATTGAACGGGAGATTGGCTGGCACATTCAGGGGGATGCCGATGTGAGAAATCCTGATCAGGTTTATGGAATAGTGACCCTGGGCGGCCGTTGGTATTTTGGGAAGTATGTAAAACCTGAAGCGGTTTGGTTACATCATATGAAGAAGCCGCGTGAATATTCAACAGCACTTAGCACACGAGTGGCGAGGGCCATTGCCAACATAGCCGTTCCACATCCAGATGGAGTGAAGGCCATTGATCCATGCTGCGGAATTGGAACGGTATTGGTGGAAGCACTATCAATGGGGATAAATATTGTTGGCCGAGATATCAACCCACTTGTTACTGACGGTTCCAGGGAGAACATTGCCTATTTCGGACTCGAAGGTGACGTAACTACAGGTCCGATTTCGGAGGTCACCAGTAAATATGATGTAGCGATTATCGATATGCCTTACAATTTATATACGCATGCGACGCCGGAAGATCAGCTATCGATCCTTAAACATGCGAGGGGCTTTGCTGACAAGGTCGTTGTCGTTACGATTGACACGATGGATCATATGATTGAAGAAGCAGGATTTGAAATTGCTGATCGCTGTGTAGCGAGGAAAGGCATTTTTTCCAGACAAGTTGTAGTGTGTGTATAAGTTTCGTCAGCAAGGTGAAAAAAGCTGAAATCTTTAAGAATTTGAAGTTACCCCTGTAAAACAGACAACTAAAAAGGCTAAGTTGCCATCTGGCATCGATATTCTATCGGTGCGATGTGGCAGAGTCTTATTTGGAATCGTTCACAATGGCTGCTTGTAGTTATTTTCAGATTCAAAGTGATTTACAAAAATACATTCTGATTCAATACAAGCATTATAAATGACAGTTTCCCTTACGAAAGGGGCTTCCAATAACACCCAGTTGTGCTAATTGCTTATGATAGGCGTGAGATGTGTATTGAAACCCTTGATCCGAATGGAGAATGGTTCTGTACACATTTCTTTTTTCTGTTACTGAATTTAATCTATCCAACACAAGATGTAAATCCCTTCCGTGAAGACAACTTCCAAGCAATAATCTCATTGTTATAATGTCTTATACGGCAGATAAATAATGAAAATCCACACTTCAGCAAATATAGGTAATATCCCTAACGAGTACTTCAGTGGGCTCTATTCTGAAATTTCCGTTCAAATGTGGATAGGTTCTAGAGTATTCGCCTTTAAAGAAACGCGGTTTCCCTTCTAATAATGGACTGTACTTGTAATTCCCACATTAAGCATATACTTTTTTGTGAATGACGAAAAAGCCTCGACCGCAATGCAATTTTCACTCGAGGACATCCATACCATTTAGAAAACTTTGAACTGCTTGAATCTTTAACTCACAAGAGTAGCGTTATTTTTTCCAGGCATAATAAAATCCCTCTCCAAGAATGAACGTTTTTTACACTGTCCACTTAGAGGGGATAATATCAATTTATCTATTGAGATAGCCGCTTTTAAATTTAAGTTTCAACGTGATTAGAATCCCGGTGTAGATGAACTTTCAGGAATATTTTCATAGTCTGATGGATTAAGATTATGAACCGATCCATCTGTTACACCATTGATAATACCCATTAGACCCGTTTCAACCGTGTTTACTAGCTGGCCTTTCTTTTTTTGCCCAAAGTTTTGTGTTTGTCCACTTACTTCAAATAGAACCGTACCACTTCCGTTTAAAGCAAACGTTCCTAAAGCAGTACCTGGCAGGTCGATAGATTGATCGTACAATGAAATATTTGTAAACACGGAATTCCCTTTTGCTTGTAGTGCGTTATACGCAGTAAGTGTCAACTGACGGGAGAAATCATATTTAAAATTATCTGCATACTCTGCATATTTAGCCCCTGCAGGAGTGCTTGGGTTGGCAACGAATTTTCCGGATATTGACATTGTTACACGATCATCAGTTCCTTCGATATATGGGAACCCTTGGTGATGAAGGTCGATAAAAACATCCACTTTACCAAATTTCGATTTTAACCCTTTATATATGTCACGTACCGTTTGCGATTCAGGTGTAATAAACCAGCCCGGCTTTTCAGATGCCCCCGGGAAGTCTTGAGGCTTTGGTACATAGTTAAGGTTTGGATTAAAGTCACGATTAACATCAAATCCCGGTTTGCTAGCATAGTCGTCTCCAGATCTGGGAATCGTGTAATAGTTCCAAGCGGGTTTCACATTTGAAAGTTGTGGGAATTTCCCTACAACCTCTGACCATGTCATCTCATTTCCACGGCGATCAAGCTCTGAGGCGTCTACGTTCATCATTGGAATAGCAACGATTGTTAATTCATCAAGCATTTTCTTTACCTCAGGCGAGTTGCTTTGACCAAGGTTTTCAAGAATGTTCAATAACGCAACAGTTCCTGTTTTTTCATTTCCGTGAATTTCACTTTGAATAAGAACGACTTTGTCACCATGACCGACCGTTACCTTGTGAATGGAACGCCCCTGATTTGTTTGTCCAGCCACTTCTACTTTTACTTTCCCTTTACTCACTTGCTCAAGTTGATTTAATTTTTTTACAAGCTCGTCATAATTAAGGAATGCTTCAGTAGAAAGATTCGTTCCACCTGTCGGGTTTGGTCCTCGTTCAGCAAAGCTGACATTAGGGCCAAGTAATGCTGCTGCTATTACTGTTGAACTTAAAACCTTAAAAAGCTTATTTTTCACATTCATTCTCCTTTTTTGAAAATATCCAATATTCAGATAAATTCTTCGTTTTCTCTTCTTTTTCCTGTTGGATTATTAAAAACACCTAAAAAGGCCTATAAATGTGAAAAGAAAAATTCAATCCAAAATGACAGTTCACCACGCAGCGCAATTTTCATCCGACGGTATCCATACCATTTAGATAACCTTGAACTGCTTGAATCTTTAACTTTCAAGAAGCTATTATTTTTTCTAGACATAGTAAAATCCTCACTGAGGGGACAGTGGGGATAATATCTATTCAGCCTTATTGATTGTCACTTAGTTTGATAATGAACTACATATTCGATAAGTTGTTTCTTGACCTTCCCCTGATATTCCAAGTAATCCAAATGGCCGATGATTTCTGACATGACGAGCGGGAATTCTGATGTATACTTTTGTTTGTAAAATTCCTTTGCCAGTTCATTTCCTGTAGAAATTCCAGATTCTATTAAGGCCAGGATTTTTTGTGACTTTCTCTCAATGCTATTGAGTCTTTTTTCAATCAATGGACCAGGTTGTTCCATGATGTTGCCATGACCTGGTAAGAGGAGATTCACCTGTAATGCTAAACATCGCTTTAATGAATCGATATGATCGACAAGGGTCAGCATCCTATTGCCGTTTTCATCAGGTTCGATCAAGGCGTTACTTGAAATATGTTCAATCAATAAATCACCGGAAAGAAGCAGTTTCCCTTTTTGGTCAAGGAAAGCAATTTGATCCGGGGCATGCCCGGGAAATTCGATCACTTCAAAATTCAGCCATTGTTTTCCTGTGATTGCGATGATGTCACAATTCAGTTTTTGATCTTTATTATTGTCGACCGCGTTGAAAAGGTATGCTACTTGTTTATCTCCAAGTTCGCCACAGCCCATCTCAATGTAAAGCTGCTTATAAAATTCTATTCTCATATTTAAGAAGTCAGGGTCCCGTTTTAGACGGGGAACGGATTTAGAATGGGCATAGACGGGAATAGGATGGAGTTCAGTAATCCGGTTGACCAAACCAACATGGTCCCCATGATGATGGGTTAATAAAATTCCCGTGATATCCCCAACGGTAAATCCATTTTCCTTTAAGGTTTGCTGCAGTGCATTCCAGCAAACGTCATCATTCATACCAGCATCGACTAATGTTAAAGATTCATCCTGTTTGACTAAATAAAAGTTTATACTTTTTAAAGATAAAGCGCTTGGAGCTATAATTGGATAAATTTTATTGTTTTTCATGAACGTCCCATATCCTCCTAAATCGAGATAAACTTCATCTGAAAAATTGCGACATTACTAAATAAAGTAAGAATAGAATTAAAAGGTTATTATTTATGATTAGTTGAATGAAATGAAACTGTCAAGCGGAAGCTTTCAGATAAACAATAATTTAATAGTAAGAATGATTGGAAATGAATGGTCTAATTATCTAGTTTATTTTAAAATTGAATAAACAAGCCGGTTACTTAGCCAATATTATCATTACTTATTTTGAAGTCTTATATGAAATGAAATCTGAATGCATGACGAATGAAGCAAGTGTGGCTCCATGAATAAAAAAACGGTATGGGGGGTTATGGTTTGAAGCCTAAAATTTATATTACAAGGAAATTGCCGGAACAAATCATCGATGGTCTTAGTGGGAATTATGATGTCAGGATGTGGGACCAAGAGGATATACCGGTCCCTAGAGAAGTCCTTGAACAAGAAATGCAAGAAGTAGACGGGCTGCTTTGTTTGTTGACGGAACAAATCGACGAGTCACTGATTGAAAAGGCGGCTAATCTGAAAATCATCGCGAATATGGCAGTAGGCCATAATAATATTGATGTTCAAAGTGCAACTAAACGGGGCATCATGGTAACGAACACACCGGGGGTCTTAACGGAAACGACAGCCGATTTAACCTTCGGCTTGCTCCTTGCAACGGCAAGGAGGTTGATGGAGGCAGAAGATTATTTAAGGAGTGGGAGATGGGAAACGTGGTCGCCAATGCAACTGACCGGACAAGATGTAAACGGTGCGACGCTGGGTATCATCGGGTTAGGGAGGATTGGTGAAGCCCTTGCAAAAAGAGCAAAGGGATTTGATATGAACTTAGTTTATTTTAATCGTAGCCGAAAGTATGAAAAGGAAAAAGAATTGGGAATCGAATATCAGCCCCTTGAAAAATTGCTCCAAATCTCGGATTTCGTTTGTGTCATGCTGCCGCTCACACCGGAAACCGCTTATATGATCGGCAAGGAGCAGCTGGGATTAATGAAAGGGACGGCTGTGCTCATTAATACCGCAAGAGGCGGGATAATTGATGAAAACGCGTTATATCAGGCGCTGAAAAATCAGGAGATTTGGGCGGCTGGACTGGATGTATTTGAAGAAGAACCCGTTCCTTTGGATCACCCTCTGCTTACATTGCCCAATGTGGTTACATTACCCCATATCGGGAGTGCAAGTATTGCCACAAGATTAAAAATGGCAACTCTTGCTGTACAAAACTTGAAGGAAGGATTATCTGGTGATTCTCCCCGTAATTTAGTATTGTTGAATAAAGGAAAATGACCCCAAAATGGGGTCTTTTTTATGGGGAATTTCAATCGATACCTTAGTCATAAGCCGAAGTTGAAAATAATGTTTAAATGAAGTCACATCTGAAGGTGGGGAATTGTTTCGCCTTTAAAAGGTGGAATTTGTTTTATGAGGGCCATGTTTGCCTTAGGTTCGCAGTATCAAAATCAAGTATCCTGATATTTGATTTTGTTCTTTTCACTGAGATTTTGGAGTTTCGAAGCATAGGCAGATTAATAGGGAACCACATTGAAGGATTGCTGTCAGTAAGCATCCAATTCAAGTGAAGCATACTTATCGTAAATTGTTCGGGTTTTTTGTAAAATAAAGAAAGTCGGGTTTTATTTAGGGAAAAAAACAATTAGTTGAAAGGGATAGGGTAATAATGATTGAAATGAAAGAAACGATATCAACAGGCAACGAAATGACTAAATCCAAAAGGCTGTTGATGGCTCTTATGCTTGGGTCTTTTGCAGCGATTGGACCATTGTCACTTGATATGTACTTACCGGGTCTCCCTAGACTAGCTGTGGATCTGGAAAGCAGTACGTCTTTAGCCCAGCTGAGTTTGACTGCCTGCTTGTTAGGATTAGCTTTAGGCCAAATTTATTTAGGGCCGCTAAGTGATGCAAAAGGAAGACGGACACCGTTAATCATATCATTATCCATTTATAGTATTTCATCATTGTTATGTGCTTTTGCTCCATCCATTGAATTGCTTTTATTATTACGTTTGATCCAAGGTATTGCTGGAGCAGGAGGCATTGTCATTTCAAGGGCCATAGTTCGTGACCTTTTTTCAGGAACGGATTTGACCAAATTCTTCTCCATGTTAATGCTGGTAAATGGGGCGGCACCGATTTTGGCACCAGTTTTTGGCGGTCAACTTTTGCAATTCACTTCTTGGCGGGGAGTTTTCATAGTCATTTGTGTATTAGGTGTCCTTATGGTTGCGGCTGCATTTTTTGGGATAAGGGAAACTTTATCGCCTAATCTCAGGAGTGCTGGTGGGATAAACGATACAATCAAGACATTTGGGAATTTATTGAAGGATAGGGTGTTTATGGGCTATGCTTTTTCACAAGGGTTCATAAGTGCCGCTATGTTCGCTTATATTTCCGGATCGCCTTTTGTTCTCCAGAATATTTATGGGGTTTCCCCACAGACATTCAGCCTGATCTTTGCAATAAACGGAATGGGAATCATCATTGCTTCCCAAGTTGCCGGAAAGCTGGCGGGGAAGGTTAAAGAAGAAAAGCTGCTTCAAATGGGATTATGTCTTGCTTTGTTTGGAGGAATATTCCTTCTTGCCTCAGTCTTTCTCGAAATTGGGCTGGCAGGAATCTTGGTCGCTTTGTTCCTCTCCGTTTCCAGCGTCGGTATCGTCGGTACAATGAGTTTTTCGTTAGCGATGCAAAATCAGAAAAAAACAGCAGGCAGTGCTTCCGCTCTAATCGGACTGCTTCCTTTTATATTGGGATCACTAATGGCTCCGCTGGTAGGCCTAGGTTCAGGTGAGTCATCCTTGCCGATGGGAATTGTGATGGTAAGTTGTCATTTCGTTGCCATGTTCGCTTATTTGATTCTTGCCCGTCGTGGGTTAAGGAAAGTTACTTAAAAAGGAAAAGCTGAAATCCTAATATGGGCTTTCAGCTTTCAGTTTGTAGACAAAAGGGATTCGGAATTAAAACATTCCGAACCCCTTTTGAAATTCCCTTTGAATTTTGCTCAATATTAAGGAATTGGGTCTCTATGAGCCCCCTATGTTAGGCCATTTTTGGACCTTGCCATGTCCAATTGGCCATCTTCTTTACATTCATGGCAGTGAAAGTGAGCATCGCCTGCATCGACAATTTTTTAAGTCCCCTTAAAGTAATCCAACGCATGCCATGCTTTTCTTTTGCATCTGCGAAAACACGCTCCGCATAGATAGGTTTTACATCTTGATGATGACGCAGATGATCGGCTTCTTTCATATAATCTTGCCAGATATGACGTGTCACTACTTTTTGATGGTCAGTACTTTCGGTCACCTTGATAAAAATGGACATGTCACACAAATGTGTTTTGGTGTTTTGTCTCGCGATAGCCCTCGTAATTCGTTGTTGAGTACTTTAAAATCTCGCCGATGGGCAAAAAAAATGTTCATCGTAAACATAGTCATGTTTGCAGAAATTTTAAAACAAAAAAGACTGTAGGCAAAAGAGATTTTATCTAAATTTTATAACAAAGTTGATTGGAGCGGAAGGCGCGAGACTCCTGCGGGAAAAGCGCGTCTAGGGGAGACACCAAAGGCGCAAGCCGAGGAGGCTCCCGGACCGCCGGCGGAAAGCGAGTGCCTGGAGTGGAAATCAACGCTACAGTCTGAAAGCTGAAATCCTAAATGGGATTTCAGCTTTTTCCTTTTAATGGAATATCTAGAGGGGGAAGTATGAATTATAATAGAGATTCTGCTCCATCGATATAAACTTCCGTGCCCGTAATATGGGAGGACATGTCTGATGCTAGAAACAATACGAGATCACCAGCTTGTTCGGTAGTCCCTGCTTTCTTCGCCAGGGGCTGAGAACCTTGCGGATATTCTATTGGAATCCTGATTTTTTTTAAGTTTTCATCTTCCGGGAAAGTGTTATCGTGAATGTTCGTATCGATGGAGCCGGGACAAATGGTGTTCACCCTGATTTTATATTTTGCCAATTCGAGTGCAGCCATTTTACCAAAAGCGACTTGACCAGCTTTGGATGAGCTATAGGCGGAAAATCCAAAATTCTTGAAATATCGGTTTCCGTTGATGGAGCTATTAATTACGATGCTGCCACCCGTTTCCTTCATATAGGGAATGGCGTATTTGATGGTGAGAAAGGTGCCTTTGAGGTTGATGGTATGTGTCTGATCCCAATCTTCTGGCTTTATATCTTCAATAGGGGCTATCACTCCGTTTATGCCTGCGTTTGCAAATACAAAATCAATTTTGCCAAAATGGTCATAGGCGGCCTTGTAGGCATGTTCAACTTGCTCAGCCTTGGAAACATCCGTTTTAATGATTAAAGCCTCTCTGCCCAGGTTTTCCACTTCTTCCTTCACCTTTTCGGCATTTTCGACTGTACGGTCAAAAAAGATGATGTTTGCGCCGTTTTCAGCAAGTTTAAGTGCTGCACCGCGGCCAATTCCAGATCCTCCACCGGTAATGATGGCAACTTTGTTTCTCATTAAATCTGTCATAAACTTCACACGCTCCTTTTAAGTTTTCTTTCCCGTTTAGGGAGTATGTAGAAACATCATGGCAGTGGTTATATAGGAAAATTATAAACGAATATTGCCTGAAAAATCCAATTTAAACGGTTGCCAGTGTTCATTATTCTTTGTTTTTCAAGGAAATGTCTGTATATTGAGGACATGATAAGTTAGCTTGAAAGGGGATAGGCTGTTGATACGAATAGGGGTAATAGGTACAAATTGGATCACGGAACGATTTTTGGAGGCTGTAAAGCATGTAGCGGATTTATCTTTAACCGCCGTGTATTCACGTACAGAAGCGAAAGCCAAGGAATTTGCCAATAAATACGATGTACATACGATTTTTACAAATTTAGAAGAAATGGCGGCCAGCGATGAGATCGATGCTGTATATATTGCCAGCCCTAACTCTCATCATTGCAGGCAAGCCGTGTTGTTTTTACAAAATAAAAAACATGTATTATGTGAAAAACCAATGGCCTCAAATGCGGCAGAAGTAATGGAAATGTTTGAAGCTGCAAAACAAAATGAAGTGCTATTGATGGAAGCGATGAAGTCGACCATCATGCCGAA
Organism: Peribacillus sp. SIMBA_075; assembly: GCF_046534585.1. Taxonomy (NCBI): domain Bacteria; kingdom Bacillati; phylum Bacillota; class Bacilli; order Caryophanales; family Bacillaceae; genus Peribacillus; species Peribacillus sp. SIMBA_075. Next base: position 128,815 of record NZ_JAWRYN010000004.1, read on the forward strand.
TTTCGAAAGTATAAAGGGGAATCTGGATAAAATCGGGAAGATACGACGTTTTTCGGGAAGCTTTTGTCAATATTCATCTCGCTATGATTCGTATAAACAAGGCACTGTGCTGAATGCATTCAATCCTGAATTCTCTAATGGTTCTTTAATGGATTTAGGTATTTATGTCCTCTATCCACTTGTTGTACTATTCGGTAAACCAAATAAGGTGCAGGCGTCAGGAACGATGCTTGAATCAGGAGTTGATGGACAGGGTACGATCTTGCTTTCCTATGATGAAATGGAGGCGGTCGTCATGTTTTCGAAGATTACCGAATCCAATTTGCCATCGGAAATTCAAGGTGAACTTGGAAGCATCCTCATTCAGAAAATTTCAGGACCGCAAGCGGTGGAAATCCAGTATCGGGATGGAACAACTGAAAGCATTTCGGCTAAACAGGATATGCCTACCATGTATTATGAAGCGAAAGAATTTGTTGAATTGATACAGCAGGGGAAAATGGAGTCCGATATAAATTCATATTCTAATTCACTGTTGACTATGGAAATCATGGATGAAGCAAGAAAGCAAATTGGCGTCGTCTTTCCTTCAGACCGATTATAAGAACTTAATTGGACATGGCCAAGCAGGAAGGATATAAATGGATGTTACTGTTACCCCTTAATTGGGTAGAATTTAGTACATGGAAATTTTTATTGTTGGAGGAATGGACATGAATTGCAAAATTAATCGTAATGCAGCAAAGGTCTTACAAAAAATGCTGGGCACTGATGAAGCCGAAGGGAAAATGATTCGTGTATATATCACGCATATGCATGGCGATCATGCCCATTATGAGATGAAACTAGATACACCGGCAGAGCATGATGAAATCGTCAAAACAGATAAAGATATCGATATCTTGCTTGATTCACGTGAGGAATTTCTGGATGGCGTCTGGATTAAATATTTTTATGTACCTGAAGAAGGCTTTGAAATCACGAACCCTTCTAAAGAGCCGCACGGACATCATCACAATTAAGATTAAGGGGGAGGATTTGGCATGAATCAAAAATACGAAAAGATCTTTCAACCATATAAATTTCCATCAGGGGTAGAAGTGAAAAATCGTATCATGATGGCTCCTATGACCACTTATTCTTCGGATGATCAAGGTGTTGTAACCGATGATGAACTGGCCTATTACGCTGAACGCTCGGCTGGTGTAGGTGCGGTGGTCACGGCATGTGCCTATGTATCTGCCGGAGGAAAGGGATTCCCGGGTCAATTTAGTGCAGATGACGATTCATTTATCCCATCTTTGAGAAAATTAGCGGAAACGATTCAGTCTAATGGGTCAAAAGCGATATTGCAAATATATCATGGAGGCCGGCAAAGTCCTCCGGAATTATTGCCAGATAGCCAACCTGTTTCTGCAAGTGCCATTGCTTCCAACGATGAAGCACCGGTACCGCGGGAAATGGGTGAGGATGAAATACAAGACGTAATTAAGGCATTTGGAGAAGCAACAAGAAGGGCCATCGAAGCAGGATTTGATGGTGTGGAAATCCATGGTGCCAATACTTACTTGCTTCAACAATTCTTCTCGCCACACTCGAACCGCCGTACGGATAAATGGGGCGGAACATTGGGAAAACGATTGATTTTCCCGCTTACCATTGTGAATGAAGTCGAGAGAACGGTTGCCGACCATGCAGAAAAGCCGTTTATAATTGGCTACCGCCTTTCTCCAGAAGAAGGCAGCAATCCTGGAATCACTTTGGATGATACGCTCCAGTTTGTTGATAGATTAGCGAATCAAAACCTGGATTATCTACATATATCGGTAGGTCACTTCTGGAATGGGTCTTTCCGTGAGAGTGATAGGACAAAGTCTCGCATCGTTAAGATCTACGACAAAGTTGGGAATCGTATCCCGGTTGTCGGTGTAGGGGCCCTGCATACCCCTGATGAAGTTGCAGAAGCTATGGAAACGGGTGTCCCATTTATCGCCCTTGGCCGTGAGCTTCTTATGGAACCGCATTGGATTGAAAAAATCAGGTCTGGAAAAGAAGTGGAAATACGGACAACCCTTTCGAAAAAAGATCAGGAAGAACTTGTCATTCCAGATCCGCTTTGGGAAAAGTTGATCGGGATAAAAGGTTGGCTCCCGGTTGTGGAGTGATGATGAAACACCATGAATAGATGAGTTACCCGTCCTCTATAGGTGGACGGGTTTTTGTTGCATTCACACAATAAACCGAGATTGAGAAACGGGCAAACCGATAAAATATCTGATGTGGAATTCAATTAAAATGTAACTGTCATACGTATATTACGCACATTCGAAACCGAGTATATTTAATTGCCGAAAAGCTTGTTTCTAGGGCAAATTGCTTTATTATTCTATTAGTTCAAAAAAGAATATCAACTTCGGCCAAAGTAGAAGCATTGAATCAGCAGAACGAACAAACGTTTATTTTAGTATTGGCACTCGATTTAATCATTTCATTACAGTGAATACTATCTATAACACATATGTTTTTACGAAGATTCTGTAGTCATATACTGAAAAAAATTATATAATTGCATTAATATTTGTACCAATAAATAAAATGTATTATTATCAATTTAATAAGATGGTATAAAAAGGGGCGTTGCAATGAAGTTTCCGCACGATTTTTTATTAGGAGCAGCCTCTGCTTCTTTTCAAATAGAAGGTGCATGGGATGAGGATGGAAAAGGTGTAACGAATTGGGATGTCTTTTCAAAGATTCCGGGGAAAACTTTTGAAGGTACAAACGGGGATGTAGCCATAGACCATTATCATCGTTACAAAGAGGATATTAAATTAATGGCAGAGATGGGACTTGAATCATATCGCTTCTCCATTTCATGGGCCCGTATTTTGCCAACAGGTGATGGGGAAGTAAATGAAAAAGGCTTGGAATTTTATAATAATGTGATTAATGAATGCTTAAAATATGGGATTGTTCCATTTGTTACGCTGTATCATTGGGATTTGCCTTTGACGCTTGAACGAGATGGGGGATGGACGAATAAGCGAACAGCTGAAGCATTCGTCAAGTATGCGGAGATTTGTTTTCGCGCATTCGGAGACCGCGTCAAACATTGGATCACGTTTAATGAAACGGTTATGTTTTGCGGTTTAGGGTATTTAAAAGGAGCGCACCCGCCTGGAATCCAAAACGATGAAAATAAATACTTTCAAGCGACACATTATGTTTTTTATGCACATGCCAAAGCGGTAGAGGTATACAAGGCACTGAATCATTACGGAGAAATTGGGATTACCCATGTTTTCCTGCCAGCTTACAGTATAGATGATAAACATGAGAATGTATTAGCTGCTCGGCATGCCAATGAATATGAAACTTTTTGGTATTATGACACAATTTTAAAAGGTGAATATCCATCTTATGTGGTTGAGCAATTAAAGGAGAAAGGCTGGACGCCAAGTTGGACTGAAGAAGAACTGGATACGTTAAAAAGAAATGCGGAGAACAATGATTTTATTGGACTAAATTATTACCAGCCCATTCGGGTGGAAAAAAATCGCGAAGCTGTTTCAAACGTGGAGCATTCAAGAGAAACATCTACCCTCGCTCCAGGGAACCCGTCTTTTGATGGCTTTTATCGGACCGTAAAAATGGAAGATAAAACATATACAAAATGGGGCTGGGAAATCTCACCTCAAGGATTTTTAGATGGGCTGCATATGTTAAAAGAGCGTTATGGTGATATTAAAATGTATGTTACAGAAAACGGACTTGGTGATGAGGATCCGATTATCGATGGTGAAATAGTGGATGTTCCCCGTATTAAATATATTGAGGAACACTTAAAAGTGATTAAGCGTGCAATCAAAGAAGGCATCCATATAAAAGGGTATTATGCATGGTCTGTCATTGATCTATTAAGTTGGTTAAACGGGTATAAGAAGCAATACGGATTTATTTACGTGGATCATCATGATCAGTTAAAACGAAAAAAGAAGCTGTCGTTTCATTGGTATAAGCATATTATCGAGACGAGAGGGGAAGAGCTGTAAATAATAAGAAAACCTCTTGATTTCAATCAAGAGGTTTTCTTATTTATAAGGTAATGATTGAATGCATCATTTAGTCGGACTAAGGTAAGAGCATGTTTGAGCAACCTTTTCAAACATGCTCTTTCTATTGTTCATTAATCAAGATTCCTGGTCTTAATTTGATCCAAATTAGTTTCAAAACTACACCATGAGCTGAATGGGGAATTAGTCGAAAGGTCAAACCTCCTGATTCCTAGTCTAAATCTCCGGCTTCAAATTTACCAGGCTGGAAGTATGGTCCCGGATTGTAATGTAAATGTAAAAAGATGCAAAAAGTTGTAAACAAATGTTAACGTTACTAACAATGTACAGTTTTACGTTTTACTGTATAATGTTGAAGCGTGGCAAGAACCATGTCAAATAACCTTACAAAAGGAGAGTGCATATGACGATTATTCCTTAGTTTTGGAAAGGCCCCCCGCATGTTTGTAGTGAACGAATCAGTCCCGTTGAAAGGATAGTATCCTCTACAATAGTTAATTTATTTTCGATCGTGTAACTCCCTCTTAAATGAAAGAATGTCATTTTTCCTGATGATGGTAGATTCCAATCTTAAAAAACGAATAAGGATGTGAGTTTGAAAAAGATGATAAAAGATTCTAGATTTCAGGGATATAACATGAAGGGTTTTCAAAAAGACGTAACGGCAGGATTGGTTGTAGGTGTTATAGCCATTCCTTTAGGGTTGGCTTTTTCAATTGCTTCAGGTGTCGAACCGATATACGGGTTATATACGACCATCATAGCTGGAATTCTCATATCGATTTTGGGTGGCTCCAAGTATCAAATTGGAGGACCAACCGGGGCGTTTGTTCCTTTATTATTTGGAATCGTTATGCAATATGGGTATGAAAGTCTGCTAATTGCCGGAATTTTAGCGGGAATGATATTAGTCTTGATGGGTCTTCTTAAGTTAGGCAATTTGATGAAGTTCATCCCCCGTCCAGTAATCATTGGATTTACAACAGGAATTGCGATAATAATCTTCTCGGGGCAAATTGCCAACTTCTTTGGTATGAAAGTGGAAAAACATGAAGCATTCATGGATAACATGAAGGAACTGGTGATTAAAGCAGACACGATCAATATATATAGTGTGTTTGTTGCGATCATATGTTTTGTCGTCATACTGCTGGCACCTAGACTCCTGCCACGAGTGCCAGGACCGCTCCTGGGTCTGCTAATATCCACAATGGCAGCTTACTTTTTATTTCCCGATAAGGTGGCTACAATTGGTTCCACGTATGGAGCGATTCCGAAAGGTTTTCCTGAATTCCAAGTGCCGGAGCTTTCAGTGGAGATCATTATCACCCTCCTTCCCGTTGCTTTTACCATTGCCTTGTTGGGCGGTGTCGAGTCATTGTTATCAGCTACAGTGGCCGATAATATGGGGGGAACCAAGCATGATAGTAATAAGGAATTGGTTGCCCAAGGGATTGCGAACATCACGACTCCATTCTTCGGTGGGATACCGGCAACAGGTGCTATTGCCAGGACAGCTACCAATATAAAAAGCGGGGCAGCCTCCCCGATGTCCGGAGTCATTCACGGAATTGTCGTTTTACTGGTTTTGCTAGTACTTTCTCCATATGCAGCGCATATACCTTTGGCTAGCATGGCGCCCATATTGATGTTTGTTGCCTGGAATATGAGTGAAAGAAAGGAATTCGCTCATGTATTGAAAACGAAGACGGCGGATTCGACGGTTTTGCTAGTCACCTTCCTCATCACTGTCTTCACTGATTTAATCATGGGAGTGGGAATCGGCTTATCGATTGCATTCATCACCTTCATTGCAAAAATGAGCCAAACGTTAAAGGTTAGGGAAAGAAGTAATGAGATCACTGAGATTGTTCCAATTGATAATTCGGATTCAAAGATCAACGTGTATAACTTGGAAGGTCCCCTCTTCTTTGGTTCGATAGACGTCCTGGAGTCATCGATATTGGCGAACCTGGATAATAAGACGAAAGTGTTGGTATTAAGCATGCGCCGGGTAACATATATGGACACTTCAGCAGAGGCTGCACTATTGGCGATTGTTAATCGAATCGGAAAATATAAGGGGAAATTAATCATTTCCGGAATCCAGCAGCAACCAAAGGAATTGTTACTCAGCACTGGTTTGTATCATAAGATAGAAAAACAGCACTTTTTTAAATCGAAAGAAGATGCCTTGTATTTTGCCAAGAAGCAGTTGAAGGGCAATTCTGATAAAGTAGTCTAATAGATTCATCCTCGAGGTCACCTTATAGGATAGTTATGTTATAGTATCGTTAACAGTAGATTTTAAAAGAAGGTGACTATCTGGGTGAATGTATATCGGATTGGCCAGCTTGCTGAACTTGCGAATGTTTCGAGGAGAACCATTGACTATTACACACAATTAGGAATGCTGAGCTATGAAAAAACTGGGTCAAGATATCGATATTATACCGAAGATGCTCTAAATCGTCTTCAAATGATTAATCGGTATAAAGAACAGAATATGCCGTTGACTGAAATCAAGGAACGGTTACTTGTTTGGTCTGAATCCACTGTTGATTCTGAGCAAGTGCTCTTGATGGTGGACAAGCTATCTACAGACCTTAAAGGACTGGAGAACGAATTGCTTGAATTAAAGCCTTTACTGGAACAGCTCGATGAACGGCAGTTAACATATGCTGCAAAACAGCTTTCCGTTCGGGGCAGCTCTTTATTGAGCATCATTGCCATGTTCTCTTAAGATTTTGCCAAAATAAGACCTGATTGGGTCTTTTTTTGTCCTTTTATTTACATGGGGTAATATCCTCAAAAACGTTTTCAAATCCTAGGCATGACTTTAACTTTTATATAAGATAGTGGTACTTTGTTGGAATGGCCAAATAATCTTTTTCGATAAAGATGAAGGATACTGGGGAATGGAAAAAGAAGAACATAAGTATCTACGACTATATGAAGAGGTGAGAGTGAATGATTGGATCAATAGTAACGACGGCTAAAGGTCATCTTCAAGGCACTTTGGAAAACGATATTTGCGTGTGGCGTGGAGTCAGGTATGCGAAAGCGCCGGTTGATTCTCTGCGTTTCCGCTCACCTGAGCCCGTTGAGAATTGGAGCGGTGTCATGGATGCAGTGGATTTTGGTCCCATTCCCCCACAGCTGATGGATCGGGCTGTAAGAACAGGAATGGCAGGAAATGAAAAAATGGATGAGGATTGCTTGTTCCTGAATATTTGGTCACCTAGAGCTGATGATAAAAAACGTCCTGTAATGGTGTGGATCCCTGGTGGAGCATATCTAACGGGAGCCGGATCTCTTGATATGTACAATGGACATTTATTGGCTAAGAATGGAGACGTAGTCGTTGTAAGCATAAACTATAGGCTGGGTGCACTGGGTTATTTGGATTTTACCGAGTTATCAGTTGATGGTGAAATATTCGAAACCAATTTAGGTTTACGTGATCAAGTGGCGTCTCTGAAATGGGTTAAAGAGAATATAGAAGCCTTTGGCGGCGACCCTGAAAATGTTACGATATTTGGAGAATCAGCGGGAGGGAATGCCGTAACGACCTTACTTACTGTCCCTTCTGCAAGGGGTCTTTTTAAACAGGCTATTGCAGAAAGTCCCGCTCCGACATCTGTTTACGGAAAAGGATTTGCACGCCAATTCAGTGAAAGGTTTCTTGAAATCTTGGGCATTGGAATGAAAGAAATCCATCGATTAAAAACACTTCCAGTTCAAGAAATTGTCACGGCGTCCTACCAACTCTTACGGCAGAACTCACAAGCCTTGCCGGGTTCCCTATCATTTGGACCTGTCGTGGATGGTGACTTCCTGCCTGATTATCCACTAGATTCGATTCGATCAGGAAAAGCAAAGGGAAAACCCTTGCTTATAGGAACAAATAGGGATGAAGCTACATTATTCGACCAGATGGATCACCCGTTAATCCCGACTAATCCAGAGATGATTCATAAAATGTTCGAAAATACTGATCCTGAGGCAAAAGAGCGAATTACGAATGCTTATTTGAACTACCCGGAAAAGGAGGCTTTGCTAGGCATTGGCCGTGATGCGACTTTCCATATTCCCTCGGTTTGGTATGCGGAGGCATACAGTCGCTTTGAAAAAACATGGATGTACCGTTTTGATTATAAAACGGCGGCAATGCGCATAAGTAAATTAGGGGCGACACATGGTATGGAAATTCCTTTTGCCTTCCAGACTTTCGACTCGTCATTGGGCAAACAGATTACTTCATATGGTTCCAGGCCAGCGGCTTTAAAGGTATCCAATAGAATCCAGGGCCATTGGGTCAACTTTGCTAAGCGTGGAAACCCAAATCCCCCGGAAGGTGAAGTATGGCCAAAATATGATGAAACCAATCACTACACAATGATTTTTGATAAAAAGGATTATATTGAAAAAGATCCTAACAGAATGATAAGGTTGGCATGGGAAGGAGTAGGGATTTACAAGTGAAATGTAGTGGATCGGAAGAAAGCGAGGAGAACATGGGCATCAATAAATATGTTAACGAAGTCATTGGCCCTTTTATCGAAGCGGGCTTTAGAAAAGTTTAATGAAGTCATTGGTGGATTGGAAAAGGCATGGAATCGATGTGTGGACGGACGGTGCCGAGCACTAATTTACTTTTTTGAGAGATTGGGTGAATTGAGCGCCCAATTGGTAGGGGCTGCAGGTGATGAAGTGATGGCAGTGTTAACTACAGCTAATCTGCATCAGCTTGCGGCCACCTTTTTTGAACCAAGAGCTGGCAGGAATAAGATTTTGGCGGAATGATTTCATATTCTTCATGGAATTTACCACCCCGGCTTTTCACCTGGGTTAAATGTGTCGAAGGATTCAGTCCATGTAATTGAAGCGGCTTTGAGTGCATAGATATCACTGGGAAAGGGTAGATCTGCAGAGATGAACGAGGAAAAGCGTTCATTGTACTTCCGACGATCTTATTTCGTAGCGGTCAGAGGTTAACAAAGGAAGCCCATGCGCGTATAATCGAGATTGGATTCGATGCCTGTCATTCCGTGGGTGCCATTCCGCATCGGTTTGACAAGTGGGAAGTGCCCCCCCATATATTAAGCATAGGCCTTTTGGGCTCGCTAGAAATGATTACGGAAGTAGGAATAAAACAAGTCCGGAAAAAATCTTTGAGGTTGACTCAATATCTTATGGATTTAATCGATTCGGAATTATCGGGATAGGGATTTGAAATTGGCAGCCCAAGAGATGAATCAAAAAGGGGAGGTCATATCATCATTGAACATCAAGAAGGTTGCAAGAATATGTAAAACATTGAAACAAGACGCTATCATACCCGATTATCGTGAACCGAATATGATTCGTCTAGCACCTGTTGCTCTTTATACCTCTTTTCAGGAAGCTTATGAAACGGTACAGGTCCTTAAAAAGATCATGGATGGCAGGTTATATGAAAACTATGAAAATAAAAGGGGAATCATTGCCTAGAATGGAGCACCATATGGAGAAAAGTAAACTGCAACGTGAATTATCATCGAATCAAATCACAATGATTGCCATGGGATGTGCAATAGGCACCGGATTATTTTTGGGAAGTGGCCTTGCGATTTCGACGGCAGGTCCAAGTGTACTGATCAGCTATGCAATAGGTGCATTCATTGTCCTTCTATTGATGGGCTGTTTGGCGGAAATGACTGTAGCTTATCCAACATCGGGATCCTTTGGAACCATTGCTGAAAAATATATAAGTCCATTTGCGGGTTTTGTTGTGAGGTATTCATATTGGATAGCGAATGTCCTGGCCATTGGTGTCGAAGTGAGTGCCATCGCTGTATATATGAAATATTGGTTCCCGGATGTACCAGGAAGCATTTGGATCTTCCTTTTTGCTGCATTGCTTATCTATGTAAATGCAACGAGTGTCAATACATTCGGGAATTTTGAGTATATTTTTTCAATGATCAAAATTAGCGCCATTGTCATTTTCATTCTACTGGGCGCCTACGTGGTGATTGGCGCCGAACCTTCAAGCGGGATCGGTGTAGAGAACTATGCCAATGATGGAGGTTTTATGCCTTTTGGGTTTTGGGGGCTTTGGGTCGCTATATTTATTTCTCTCTTCAGCTTCTTAGGAACGGAGTTGATTGCGGTTACGGCGGGAGAAGCAAAGGACCCTGATATTGCCGTCCCTAAAGCTTTGAAGGCAACTGTCTTAAGGCTTACCACTTTTTATGTACTGACAATCGGGCTCATGTTACTAATTGTACCCTGGCAATCCGCTGGTATTGATAAAAGCCCATTTGTTAGGGTGATGGAAATCCTGAATATTCCTGGAGCATCGGGGATAATGAATTTCATTATTTTAACGGCGGCTTTATCTGCAATGAATAGTCAATTATATGCCTCCACCAGAATGATATTTTCATTATCCGAGCAAAAGCAGGCTCCAGCCCTATTTCAAAAAGTAAGCCGGAAAGGAGTCCCGATAAGGGCCCTTCTCATATCCACTTTGGGCATATTTCTTGCTGCAGGAGTAAAGGTCCTTCTCCCGGATACTTCATATGCATTCATGATGGGGGTATCGATGTTCGGTGCCATTTTAACCTGGTTCATGGTGTTCATCTCCCATTTATTTTTTAGAAAGAGGTGGGAGAAATCAGGGGGGCGTAAATTACCGGTTAAAATGTATGGCTTTCCGTATTTAACGATTCTTGGTGCATTACTTTTGTTTGCTTTGACGGTATCTACTTGGTTCACTGGCCCGTTTAAAATCGTTCTCCAGTTCGGTGTACCTTGGCTGGTCTTTCTTTGCATCGTCTATTTATTAATGTCGAAAATCAAAAGAAGGTAAAGGGAAAGAGGGATGGTATGGATAAGGGACCAATGGATAAAGATGGTTTGGAAGAAGGTATGGTAACTGATTTTGATAAGGATATGTCCTATGGGGACTACCTGCAATTAAATCAAATATTATCAAGTCAGCATCGGCTTTCCGGTCATCACGATGAAATGTTGTTCATCGTTATTCACCAAACAAGTGAATTATGGATGAAATTGATCCTCCATGAATTGACTGCAGCAAAGGACCATATTGAGGCAGGACGTTTGGAGCCATCCTTTAAGATGCTATCCAGAGTGGCTAGGATCCAACAGCAACTTATTCAATCCTGGAATGTGCTTTCGACCTTAACGCCATCTGATTATATGGAGTTCCGGGAGAAACTAGGAAACTCTTCAGGGTTTCAATCATTTCAGAACAGGTTGATAGAATTTGCGATGGGTCAAAAGAATTCGCAAATATTGGCCGTTTTCCGTCATCAGCCTGAGCTTTATGAGTCGATGAAAGCAACTTTGAATAAACCTAGTATTTATGATGCGGCTATAGGGGCATTGGCTGCAAGAGGGCTTCCTGTTGATGAATCGGTCTTGAACAGGGATTGGCCTGAAACCTATCGGGAAAATGCCAGTGTTGAAAGCGCGTGGCTGACAGTTTACCGTGACGTGCATAAATATTGGGATTTGTATGAGCTGGCCGAAAAACTCGTTGATATTGGAAGTCAGCAACAATTCTGGAGATTCAATCATATGAGCACTGTAGAGCGTATCATCGGTAATAAGACGGGAACGGGCGGATCATCCGGTGTAAGTTATCTGAAGAAAGTGGTCGAACAGCCATTTTTTCCTGAGCTTTGGACATTAAGGACCAAGCTGTAAGATTTGACTGGAGGGGAATATGCATGAGTCAATGGTTAGATATTTCCAGCACCTTAATGAAAGTTCGCGATATTGGCCTGGAGAAACGCAATATTCATTTTGGTTGAATTCATTAACGGAAGGGTCATCCGTCAACGTAGGGGAAATTCGGATGAGTACCCATTTAGGAATCCATATTGGATGCTCCCTTTCATTTTGATGGATAGGAAAAAAACATCACCGAACTTGATCTTGATTTATACTATGACCTTAGCCGTTTTCCTGAATGGATTCCACCGGTTGAAGTAAATCCAGCCAAAGCAACCTGACCCCTTTTTTTTAGGCTGAGGGATTCCTATCCTGGAAGGGCTTGTTCTTGACGAGGTGGAGTCTGGGTTGTACGATTTGGCTGCTTTGCCGCTTGCAATAGAAAGAGAGGATGGCAGTCCGGTCAAGGCCGTGGAGAAAAAGATAGGCTGATAAGGGGGATATGGGAATGGGCAAAATTGGAGTTTATGGATCTTCCTTCGATCCAGTCACCAATGTGCATTTATGGACAGCATCCACCATTGCGCATCGTGCTAAGCTAGACAAGGTGATTTTTTTGCCATGTGCAAATGGACGTATCGATAAACAGATGAAAACGAGCAATGAACACCGTTGGGAGATGCTTGGGCTCGCAATAGGGGGCAACCCGTTATTCGAAGTTAGTGATTATGAAATTAATGAACGCGCTGGAATGAGTAAACAATATACTTGGTATACGATGGAATATTTTAAATCACGATATCCAAAGGATGAAGTTTATTTCATTATGGGTGCAGATTTACTTGAGGATATTGACAATCAGGAGTTACCGGTACACTTACGATGGAAATTCAGGGAAAAATTGATTGCCAATCATAAATTCATCGTCATGGCACGGGATGGGATCGATATGTTAAAAATCATATCGAAAAGTCCGTTGCTTAGGAATTATGATGATGGCAATACATTCCACCTTATAGATAAAGGCCTTTCAATGGAAATTAGTTCTACATATATAAGGGATGAACTTGCGATGGGAGGGGAACCAAGATATTTACTGCCTGATCAGTGTTATCAGTATATTGTGGACAATAAGCTATATAAAAAAGAATCAAATCCTTAAGTGTTAGCTGGGGATGAATGGGCTCGATCTCTCCGTTGGATCGAGCTCCTTTCGTTTGGAAAATGCATTAACCTTATATACGTGAATAAGTTTAAATAAAGGACTGGTGAAAAACAAAAAACATAGTTGACAACTTGGTATACTTTGTTTTATGGTAATGATACATAAAATCAGAATATTCGCTGATCAGAGAACTGAAGGCATACTATCTCCTTGAATAAAATTAAGAAGGGAATAGTATGCCTTTTTTGTTGCAAAAAGTGAAAAACGGGAGGAAGTTCATGAAAAAATTGATGATATTGACAAGTTTGATATTGGCTTTCGGTGTACTCGCAGGATGCAACTCGGAAAAAACGGAAGGGGACGGAACATCAAAGCCAGTCGAGCTATTGAATGTGTCATATGATCCGACACGTGAATTGTACCAGGAATTCAATGAAGCGTTTGTGAAGCATTGGAAAGAAGAATCGGGTCAGGATGTATCGATTCAACAATCCCATGGCGGGTCTGGTAAACAGGGCAGGGCCGTTATTGATGGATTGGAAGCGGATGTCGTTACATTGGCATTGGCCTATGATATTGATGCCATTTATGAAGCTAGTAACCTATTAGCGGAGGATTGGCAGAAACGTTTACCGGAAAACTCGACACCTTACACATCAACCATTGTATTTTTGGTGAAAAAAAATAACCCTAAAGGCATTAAAGATTGGGATGATCTAATCAAAAAGGATGTATCCGTCATTACACCAAATCCAAAGACAAGCGGAGGGGCAAGGTGGAATTATCTGGCTGCATGGGCATATGCAGAGAAGAAATTCGGTAGTGACGAAACAAAGGTTAAGGATTTCATGAAAAAGCTTTATCAGAATGTTGAGGTTCTGGATTCAGGGGCACGGGGTGCAACCACCACTTTTGTAGAAAGGGGAATTGGTGACGTACTTATTGCTTGGGAGAATGAAGCCTATTTAACACTTGAAGAATTCGGTGATGACAAATATGAAATCGTCAATCCCTCCATCAGTATATTAGCAGAGCCACCGGTAGCTGTTGTTGACAAGGTGGCCGAGAAAAAAGGAACAAAGGAAGTGGCTGAAGCCTACCTGGAATACTTATATTCGGATGCCGGTCAGGAAATTGCCGCGAAAAACTTCTATCGTCCAAGGGATGAGAAGATACTCGCTAAATATGAAGACCAATTTGCAAATATCGATATGGTGACCGTTGATGATACGTTTGGCGGGTGGAAAAAAGCCCAAGAAACACATTTCAATGACGGTGGTACATTTGACGAAATTTATCAACCGCAATAAGCAGGGGGGAGAAGATGGATAGACACATCTTCTCCTTCATAATAAGAAGAAGAGCTGGGGCGAAGCGATGAATATAATGACAGAAGGTAAACAGAAGAAAAAGAGGACTATACCCGGTTTTGGTTTGACGATGGGTTTTACGTTGCTGTATCTCTCCATCATCGTTTTGATTCCATTATCCATGGTTTTTCTAAACACATTTTCAATGGGATTTCAGGATTTTTGGGCGACCATAACTGAACCAAGGGTTGTCGCTTCGTATAAATTGAGTTTTTTATCAGCGTTAACTGCGGCCTTCGTGAACGCAGTTTTTGGCGTTTTAATTGCCTGGGTGCTTACTCGTTATGAGTTTCCCGGCAAACGGATCATCGATGGGCTGGTGGATTTGCCTTTTGCCCTGCCGACTGCTGTGGCAGGGATTACTTTGACCACTTTGTACTCACCGAACGGGTGGATTGGGCAATTTTTCAACTTTAAAATCGCTTTCACCCCTACCGGGATCATCATCGCCCTTATATTTATAGGTCTCCCATTCGTGGTGCGGATGGTTCAGCCGGTACTTGAAAATATAGAAAAAGGGATGGAAGAAGCATCTGCTTCTCTAGGGGCGAATCGAATGCAGACATTCATTAAAATTATCTTTCCGGAATTGATTCCAGCAATATTGACGGGTTTTGCACTTTCTTTTGCGAGAGCACTTGGAGAGTATGGATCCGTTGTCTTCATTGCTGGAAATATGCCATTTAAAACGGAGATTTCCCCGCTGATCATCATGACAAAGCTTGAACAGTATGATTATGAAGGTGCAACAGCGGTAGCAGCCGTCATGCTCATTATTACATTTATAATTTTGTTCACCATCAATATCTTACAATGGTGGACTGGCAAAAGATATTCAGGGAAGTAGGAGGGGACATGTTGGAACATGATAATTCAGTGGTTGTAAATACGAATGATCCAGTCATTATAACGAGAAACACAACAAAAGAGCCTAAATCCATACAGTGGGTCCTTATTTCCATTGTATTGCTATTTCTGACTTTGTTTTTAGTTGTCCCATTAATCGCAATCTTTGTAAAGGCCTTTGAAAAAGGTGCTGAAGCTTATTTTGCGGCTATTGCACACCCTGATACATTGGCTGCAATTAAATTAACATTGATAGTTGTTCTCATCACCTTGCCACTCAATGCCATATTTGGGATAGTGGCTGCGTGGACAATTACAAAATATGATTTTAAGGGAAAAAACTTCTTAATAACGTTGATTGATTTGCCTTTTTCCGTTTCACCCGTCATTGCAGGGTTGATATTTGTCCTTCTGTTCGGCCTACATGGAACACTTGGTCCATTGCTGCAAACCTTTGACATTAAAGTGATCTTTTCAATACCAGGGATTGTCATCGCTTCCATTTTCATTACCTTCCCATTCATTGCGCGTGAATTGATCCCGCTCATGCAAAGTCAGGGGACGTCTGAAGAAGAGGCATCACTCACGCTGGGGGCGGGAGGGTTCAAGACATTTTGGTATGTGACGCTTCCCAATATAAAATGGGGACTTCTATATGGAATCATCCTTTGCAATGCAAGGATAATTGGGGAGTTTGGAGCTGTATCGGTCGTATCGGGCCATATACGGGGGATGACAAATACGATGCCGCTTCATATTGAAATCTTATACAATGAATATCAATTTTCGGCCGCTTTTGCCGTTGCATCCCTGATGTCCATTTTTGCAATCATAACCTTGATCATTAAAAGTTTCATAGAATGGAAAACCGACTTTAAATCAACCAAAGCGAGTTAGGAGGAAGGAAATGAGTATCATCATTGAAAATGTTACAAAATATTACGGGTCCTATCAAGCACTCCAGAACATCGATTTGGAAATAAAGAGCGGGGAACTCGTAGCCCTTCTTGGCCCTTCCGGATCTGGAAAAACGTCATTATTGCGTATCATCGCGGGGCTTGAACAGGCAGAGAACGGAAAGATCCTCTTCAATGAAGAGAATTACACGCATAAGCATGTAAAAGATCGGAATGTAGGTTTTGTCTTTCAGCATTATGCCCTTTTTCGTAATATGACCATTTTTGATAATATTGCCTATGGATTAAAGGTCCGCCCTAGAAAAATAAGGCCCAGTAAAAAAGTGATTGAACAAAAGGTTACCGAATTGCTTCAGCTCGTCAAGCTGGAAGGCTATAAAGATCGTTACCCATCCCAATTATCAGGGGGGCAGCGCCAGCGTGTAGCATTGGCAAGGGCACTTGCGGTTGAACCGAATATTCTTTTGCTTGATGAACCATTCGGGGCATTGGATGCTAAAGTTCGAAAAGAACTTCGGCGTTGGCTAAGAAGGCTTCATGATGAATTCAATGTTACGAGTGTGTTCGTGACGCATGATCAAGAAGAGGCGATGGATGTTGCTGATCGGGTCGTTATCATGAATGAAGGGAAAATTGAACAGATTGGAACTCCGGAAGAAGTGTATGATCATCCGAAAAATCCATTTGTTTATGATTTTCTCGGCAGTGTCAATCTTTTTAAGGGCAACGTTCACCAAGGGAAATTGGTAACTGGGAATGTGGAAATGAATGCTCCGGACAGTGAAGATGGAGAGAGTACGGGTTATGTAAGGGCTCATAACTTTATAATAGAAAGAGAATCATCAGGAAAGGATTCGATTGCATCCATTATTGATCACATTCATACAATTGGCCCCATTGTCCGGATAGAAGTGATTCGTCAGGATACAAACGAACCGCTAGAAATCGAACTGACAAAAGAGCATTATATGAATCTGGAAATAAGGAAAGGTGAAAGGGTGTTTGTCCGACCAAAAGAATTGAAAGTCTTTGTCGACTATATGGCTGGAATTTAGCAGGGGTCGAATATTGACGAAAAAACCGCTGAGAGCGGTTTTTTAGTTTTTAATGAGGATATTAGTGACTACCCTATATGAAAGGTTATAAGCTGGCATCAGCTACAGAGTTGATATGCGGTTTGGATTTTGGTGAGTTTTTACCGCCAATAGTCTATGGTCCCTTGGTTCTAAACACTAGATAGAAAGTCTTGCATCAAAAAACGAAGATGCTTATGTAAAATATTGGTTGGTTTATCACAGGAAAAAGTCGAATTTTTATATATTATGTTAAAAATGAAATGTAAATGTAACATTGTTATTACGTATTTGACAAAATCTGATGATATACTACGACTTAGGTAAAAACA
This sequence comes from Peribacillus sp. SIMBA_075, assembly GCF_046534585.1. Taxonomy (NCBI): domain Bacteria; kingdom Bacillati; phylum Bacillota; class Bacilli; order Caryophanales; family Bacillaceae; genus Peribacillus; species Peribacillus sp. SIMBA_075. The sequence continues at coordinate 146,277 of NZ_JAWRYN010000004.1, forward strand.
TAGAAGAGTTTCAGCAATGTATTCAATAGTATTACAACCTTAGAAGATTACATAATGAGTAAAAAAAATAGAGAAGAGTTCCCAGCAATTTATTTTGACTAATTATTTTTCATAGAGAAAAAGATGTGGGTCGATGGAAATGCAAGGGGAGGAAAGCAGGGGAAATGAGTTTGAAGAAAAAACTTATCGTTTTGAACACGACAATTATGCTAGGCTTAGGAAGCGCTTTTGCCATCCCGTCGGTTAAAGCTGAATCTATCTCGGATATTCAATCGCAACGCACAGGAGTACAATCAGATATTTCAGAGGCAGAACAGGTTATTAAGGAATTGAAAAATGAACAATCGAAAATGAATTCCCAAATTGCCCAGATAGAAACGGCAATGAAAGAAAATGACCAAAAAATTAAAAACACTAAACAAGAAATTAATGACACCGAAAAAGACATAGATTCTTTAAAGAAGGAAATTAAAGCTTTGGAAGAAAGAATCGCAAAACGTGAGGAAGTCTTGAAAGAGCGTGCCCTTTCATTCCAAGAGAGCGGTGGAGACGTTGACTACCTAGAAGTTGTTTTAGGTTCTAAAAGCTTTGGTGAATTCGTTAATCGTGTTGGAGCGGTAGCTACCATTGTGGAAGCTGACCAACAGATTCTTAAGGAGCAGGAAGCGGATAAAGCTGACTTAGAAAAAAAACAAGCGACTGTTGAGGGAAAATTGCAGAGCCTGAAGGATATGGAAGTGGAGCTTAAAGGCATGCAATCCCAAATTGCAGATCAAAAAGCAGAAACTGTGAAGATGAAGGCAAAGAGTGAAAAGAAGGAATCGGAAACAGCTGCCCTTAAACAATCTTTAGAGAATAAAGATGCAGGTTTGGAAGCGCAAATAGCATCCATTCGTGAAGATATCAAAAAAGAGGAAGAACGTAAAGCATCAGAGAAAGCAGAACTTGACCGTGCTGCTAAAGAAGTGAGTTCTTCAAACTCTTCTAGCGAAGAATCATCAAATTCTTCTAGTGAAGAATCATCAAGTTCGCCTAAAGGTGAAGCATCTGCATCAGGTTCGTCTAAAGGTGAATCATCATCATCTTCAAATTCATCTAAAAACAGTTTTGCTAATAAACCTGCAGCGAGTAAAACTGAAACATCAAGTAAGCCAAGCAGTGCAAACACTGGCTCTGCAATTACAGCAGGGTATAAATATATCGGTAACTCCACATATAAATTTGGTGGCGGAAGAACGGCTTCCGATATTGCTAACGGCCGATTCGATTGTTCAGCGTTCGTTGCATGGGCTTATAGACAGGCTGGTGTGAACCTTCCACCAAGTACGGATGCATTGAAAAGTGCAGGACGTCAAGTATCTAAAAGCCAAATGCAACCTGGAGATCTAGTATTTTTCAATACCTATAAAACTGATGGGCATGTCGGTATTTATGTCGGCGGCGGCAAGTTTATCGGTTCTCAAAGTTCAACAGGTGTTGCTATCGCCAATATGAATAGTGGATATTGGGCAGGGGTATTCAATGGCCGTGTCGTTCGTGTAAATTAATAGTTCATTAATAAGCAGGGGAGTAAACGCTCCTGCTTTTTTTTTATATTTTTTTTGAAAAATATCGAGAAAAGTGAAACTTATTTTGATATTAAACGTAAATACTATAAGATAAAACAAGGGATAGGTGATGTGGACTTTCAGTAAATCTGGGAAGACATATAATGAAACAACATTCCATACTATTAAACGGAGGCAAAAAAAATGATGAAAAAATTTATGGCAGCATTACTTACAATTACACTAGCATTCTCGCCAGTCGGCACTTATGTTTTCAAGGATCATTCGGAGTCAGTCGATGCAAGGGGTTACAAGTCTGGGAAAAGAAGCTTTAATAGCAACAACAATAATAAATCGATTTTCCAAAACAAAGAAACGAAGAAATCCGATGTCACTACCACTAATAAAGCAAAGACTGATACAAAAAGTGGGAAATCATTCTCTAAAGGCGGCTTAATGAAAGGAATTATGCTAGGAGGACTAGCAGGTTTACTTTTTGGTGGCCTATTCGCCAATATGGGAGCCCTTGGTTCTATACTTGGACTAATGATCAACGTGTTAGCGGTAATTGCATTAATCGTTGTAATCCGTAAAATATTCACATACTTCAAAGATAAGAAGAAGAAAGAGGATCCAAACCCATGGAGAGGCTAAAGATTTCCGAACAAGATATCATCAATGCGGTTTGTGTTTACATTGCCCGTAAAAAGCAGGTAGAACCTAATGAGGTAGAAGTGGAGTTAATGTATGATGATGATTATGGCTTTTCGGCTGAAACGTTTGTAGATGGCCGGAAACAAGTGTTAATTACCATCAACTTGATAGAAGCGCTTCGCTCATGGCTCGATGAATATTTGAATATAGATCCATATTCAGGTATTGAACTTGTTTTGGATGATGAAGAGGGCATAGTGGCATTAGTAAGTGAAAGTAATCGATAATATGAAAAAGGATGCCGTAAAAGGCATCCTTTTTTATTTAGGCTCTTTTCGTAAAGATTGTTGTTTTTAAAACGAAACTATTTAAGGCTGATTGGAGCGGAAGTGCGAGACTCCTGCGGGAGCAGCGGGACAGGTGAGACCCCACAGGCGTTTACGCCGAGGAGGCTCACCGCCCGCACCAAGGAAAGCGAGCATCTGGAGGGGAAATCAACCACAACTCACTACCTCGTAAATAGCAACAAAGTATGTGAAAACAGCCTTTATTTAATAAGGTACCTAATAAAGTAACGGTAGTCGAGCAGTGCACAGTAAAAAGTATAAAAGAGAAACAGAAAAATAGTAAAGCAAACTAAGCAAAATCCTAGATTACCAACACTTAATTCAAACAGGGAAATATTAAGAAAGAAATGTATTTTCCATTTGTTGCAAAAAGTGGTCATTGGAAGTAGGATGGATATATGTTCAAGCCAAAGGGGGAGAATAAGTGACAGGGTATATAGAGGATATCATTTTTTTAAATGAAAAGGCCATAAAGTTCGGCAATGCAAATGTGGAAGCGATGCTTGCACCATCTTTAGGCAGCAATCTGCTTTCGTTGAAGTACAAGCGAAAGGATATTGAGGTGCTGCGAACTCCGGATAGTTTGGAAGATTATAAAAAGGACCCCATATTATACGGTATGCCAATCTTGTTTCCTCCCAATCGAATTGAAGATGGTCAATTTACATATAAGGGGAATACTTATAAGTTTCCAATCAATGAAATGGGAAAATACAATCATATTCATGGTCTTTTGCATGACAAGCCGTGGCGAGTCTGCAAAAAGGAAGTGAACGGGAATGAAATCGTCATTAATACTGAATTTTCAAGCAGTGATTTTACTAATCTAAAAGGTAGCTTCCCACAAGATATCACTGTGAATATGTCTTTGTCTTTAATGGATGATACATTGGATATCCAATTGGAAATCACCAACAAGGGCATTGAACCCTTTCCGTGGGGAGCAGGTTATCACACTGTATTCAATTTTCCATTTGGACCAGGGAGCAAAATGGAGGATTGCAGAATATCACTTCCCGTCAATAAACAATGGGAGTTGAATGAAAGGTCATTGCCCACTGGTGAAATTCATGAAACGGCCAATACGTTGGAAATCCAAAATGGATTTAGCTTGGAAGGTCGGCGGTTTGATGATCTTTTTGGCTATGATGAGGAAAGTGCTCTGGAAAACGAGTGTGTTCTCACTGATCAAGATGCTGGCATACAAGTCATTTATCAAGGCGATCAACGTTTTAAGTTTTGGGTATTGTTCAATCAGGAGGGGTTCGTCTGTCCGGAACCATATACATGGGTAACGAATGCTCCTAATCTGGATTTATCGGCGGATTTGACTGGATTGCGGGAGCTAAGCTCAGGGGAAATGGTTCAGCTGAAGACTAGACTGATAATGAAAGAGATATAAATAAAACACCTTGGCACTTTTGAATGCCAAGGTGTTTAAGTTTATGCTTTCTTTCTCATCCAGAGTGGGTATAGAACGATTCCAAATACATATAAGGCAATGCCAAGTATGAATGTATTCATATCGGCTGTACCGGTCTTGATGACCCAGATCGAGTAGACTAACGCTAAGATGGTGATGATGCCATCACGTACCCTTGAGCCTTTCATGATGTCATATGTTTCACCAGTCATGACTAACTTTAACTGGTACAGAACTGATGCAAGATAAGGAATCAAGTAAGCGAGTGTTGCGACAATCATTGAGAATTTATAAGCTTCCAGGATCGTTCCCGAAATAGTGGAGAATAAGAATATCTGTGTCATGATATTTGTTATTGTCATAGAACGGACGGGTGTGCCATTTTTGTTTGCCTTTGCAAAGTAGGCCGGAAACAGATCTGATTTCGCTGCCTGGTAAGGAACTTCAGATGCAACGACAATCCACCCGATTGTTGATCCCAATAAGGAAATGACGGCAAGAGCGGCCATTAAATACGTGCCGCTTGAACCAACTATAGCTTGTAGTGCGTCAACAAGTGGCTTTTGGGATATTTTCAAATCATCTTGAGATATGGCACCCATCGTCAATAAGGTAATGCCGATATAAATGGAAACAGCGATAAGTAAACCAAGAATCGTCGCTTTCTTTACATCATTTTGTGACTTAGCACGGTTTGAAAGCATGACGGCAGCTTCAATACCGATGAAGGCCCATAATGTTGAAATTGCAGCAGCATTCACTTGAGCACCTAAAGAGATGGCTGAACCTGCTTTATCATAAAATTCAGCACCGTTCCCTAGATTGGAAGAATCGAAGATGAATATCGTGATAATGATGAAAAATAAGAATCCAAGCACTTTGGTAACCGTAGCAAAAAGATTCAGTTTTCCAGCACTGTTAAAATTTCTTACCAAGATTGCCTGGATCCCCCAAAGTGCAATGGAGCATACCGCAAATGTTAGTGCTTTACCCACTTCGAGATCAAATGAACCAGCAGTATAAATCACTTTGGTACTATGCATGACCGGGAAAAATGTTGATAGGTAACCAGCAAATGAAATGATGACAGAAGCTGTCGCAGCCCAATTTGCAGCCCAATAACCCCAAGCCATGCTATATCCTGAAACCCTTCCTTTAGCCGGAGATTTAAATAATGCTTGAGCATAACTTTGAGGTCCAGCCTTCAAGTCCGGTTTCCGGACTGCCAAGTTACCAAACACCAGAGCTATTAGAAAAACTCCCAGTCCAGTAACCACCCACGCCAATGTGGCCCCTAATGGGCTGGATACTTGTGCTAATTGAGCAGGGAGCATGAAAATTCCGCCGCCGACCATATTCCCGATTACGAATGTGGTCAAAATCAATAAACCCCATTTTTTATTTACCATTTATAATCGAACCTTTCTTAAATACAAAGTGTGTGTTAATACCGACAACTTATACTAAAATAGTATATCTTAAATAGTTTAGTTTGGTAAAGTGGTAAATAGGTAAAATGTAAAACACATACTAATCAGAAAATTCTAATTCATATTGACAAAACGAGGGAATTGGATTATATTAGTAAATACCAAGTTAGTTGGTAAGAATAATGCGGTTTTTGCTTTAAATCGTATTTTTCTATAACATATGCAACTCTCAAATATTGCCGATTAGTCAACTAAAGGCACCCTTACATCTACTTCTGTTAGATGGCGGGTGCCTTTTATTTTTATAGTGGGGGGAGGGGAATGTGGAGTTCCTATTAACTGGTTATTCTTATACGCAAAGTATGATGAGGATATGATAGGTAAACCAAGTTCCTCAAGAAAACATGGAAAGCGGGGAGAGTACGTGTGATGTTCGTACGATCTCTTTTTAACATTAGGTATGAAACGAATCTTTATTACCAGTAGTGAAGGGGAGAGATTATGGAAAAGAAAGAAGAATTCAAATTTAGGCATATCATTTCAAGCTTGGAAGATCTACAATATGGATCCGTCATAATAACCGTACATGACGGTGAAATCACTCAGGTGGATACAACTGAGAAGAAACGATTCCCAGTTAAGGGCCGGGCTGTTAAAACAAGATAAATACCACTTTTTAAGGGGGCTTTCAAGACGAAGGCTCTTTTATTTTGCTTTTTATACAAATTAATTCGATTTGGAATTTCGTAGAAGATTGTACTGCTTTTAACATGGTAGAATAAGTTAAGGTATAAGGGAGTTTTTAAAGGGACTTAAATGAAATAATAAGGAGGAACAGGGAATTTATGACCTTACAAACCATAGAACATGATATCTTGGCATTAGTTGAATCATTTAATGGGAAAATTGCATATAAAATTGAAAATGGTCTAGGAGAGACTATTGGATATCACGTGAATGAATCCTTTCAATCAGCTAGTTTAATCAAAATACCAATGATCATCGAAGGTTATCGTCAAAGTGAACAAAAGAAAATCTATTTGAATCAACCAGTGACCATCCCCCCTAATGAAGTGACCGGCGGATCTGGGGTCCTGCATGCCTTATCAAATAAGGTATTTTTAACGGTTGAGGACTTATTGACATTGATGATAACCGTTTCTGACAATACTTCCACGAATATGATGATGAGCCTGTTAGGCATTGATGAAATTAATCGATGCATCAAGGAACTTGGTTTGAAAAATACCATCCTTGAACGAAAAATGCAGGATTTTAAGGCATTAATGGAAGGACGGGACAATACCATTTCGGCGGAAGATACGATTACCTGCTTAAAAGCCATACATACAGGCGACTTTTTAACGAAAGAAAGCCAGGAAAGAATAATGCGTGTATTTGATAATCAGCAAATACGGGATAAACTTCCATCACTGATGGGCAGAGGAGTTAAGGTCGCAAGCAAAACGGGCGGAATTCGGGGAGTTGCCCATGATTGTGCAATCATTCGGTCAGAAACACAAACAGTTTATGCTGCAGTTCTAACTGAAGATATGAAATCAGAGGAAGAAAGCCGTCAAGTAATAAGTAAAATTGGAAAGTTGATATATGATGATATGGTCTCAGAATAGATTATCCGATTTGGAATGGTCATCACTATAATAAGAAGAAGAGCGGGAAGTCAATTATGATTCCCGCTCTTCCATATTATTAGTTATAAGGGGAAATGAGGGGAAAGTGGTATATAATGAAAGTAAAACGAAGCGGGGAAAAACATTGAAGAGGACGATGAAATTTGGCGTAATTGGATTTGTGGTGTTACTGGGTTATTTTGGTTTTTTACATATGAAAATTCAACAAAGCATTCACCAGCCAATTCCGGAAAATGCCAATTACCTCATAATTCTTGGAGCAAGGGTCAAAGGTTCGGTTCCATCATTATCTTTACAATACCGGATTGATAAAGCTGCAGAATATTTATCGGCGAATGAACATACTGTGGTTATTGTATCTGGCGGCAAAGGTCCGGGGGAAGATATTTCGGAAGCAAAGGCAATGCAACAGGGGCTAATCGCGCATGGAATAGAAGCAGCGCGTATCATGATGGAAGACAAATCTACAACAACTCACGAAAATATTGTTTTCTCAAAAGAACTCATTCCTGATAAAGCTGCTTCCGGATTGATTGTCAGTAATGATTTTCATATCTACCGGGCAGTTGAAATAGCAAAAAAAGAAGGCTTGGACATGAAGGGAATACCGGCAAAGACACCAAAAGTGGTATTGTTGAAATCGTATACCCGTGAATATCTTGCTATTACCAAATATTATTTGACTGAATTAATTGGGAGATAACCATCCCAGGGGCATAATCCGAATTCCCTTTCCTTATAGACGGGGGATTCTTTTATTATTCGACTTCCACGACAACATTGGGAATTTCCCAAAAATCGTTTTCTTGATATATTTCCTTAAGTGTCTTATAGACGGGATACCCGGTGTAGGAAATCTCGACTTGTTCATCAGGATCTACTTCTTCCACATCTATATCATCAACAAAACCAAGTTGATCATTGATTTCCATTAAATAGAATCCAAGTGCCTCATACCCGCTATAGGCTACAATAACCTTGCTTTCAAAACCGCTATTGGAAACTTTGTAATATTTCATTGATTGACCTCCTTGCTGTTTACTCTTTAAGTGAAATGGTACTGTTTCTTATTTGATATACCCTTTCATCATTATCTGAATCATTCTATTGGATAAATAAAGTAAATAAAGGAAAGAGGGAAATGGGCAATTGAAAAAATCTATCCAATAGGAAGGCGAAGAAGATGTAATCCTTGTATTTTTAAAATATCTCTAGATAATTTGCTATATTAATCATTTCATGTTAATCTAATAAAGAATTGTTTTTGATTGTGGAAGAGGATACTAGTTATTTTCCAAATGGTTAAAAATAGTAATAACATGTGTGTTATGCACTAGGAGGCAACAAAAATGGAACAAGGTACAGTTAAATGGTTTAATGCAGAAAAAGGTTTTGGATTTATCGAACGTGAAAACGGAGACGACGTATTCGTACATTTCTCAGCTATCCAAAGCGAAGGCTTCAAATCTTTAGACGAAGGTCAAAAAGTAACTTTCGACGTTGAGCAAGGTGCTCGTGGAGCTCAAGCTGCTAACGTTCAAAAAGCTTAATTTTAAAATTAAATCGTAACCTATATGAACAGACTCCTCTACTGGAGTCTGTTTTTTATTGTTTTAAAAAATGAAGGCATAAAAAAACCCACTCTGAGCGGAGTAGGGTTTTAGGGACGTGTTATTAAGCTTTTTTTAATTCTTCTTCAAAGAAAAAAGTAGTTGGATGTTCTTTTACCGTATAAGAATATCTTTTCATGTTCTTTACGTATGCCCATTTATTAATGGTTACTGATTCATTAGTATCCTGAATAGTTACTGTTTCGCCAGTATTATACTTATTGCTTTTCAATTTATGCACCCTCTTTATTAATAGTATAACATATTTGGGAATAAAAAATGTGTTCAAGATATTCCAATGATATATTATGTAGCTTCCTAAACGTGATAAGTGGACGTATTGTGAGATCTTTTGCCTTGAACAGAGCATATTTAAAAAGGTTCTGCACATTCGGATATTATAAAAGGAATGAGGATGCCTAAAACTAATTTTAGGATCGGGAAAATAAATATTAATCCATTGCCCACTAAATGCTTCTTCATATTCTCCCCATACCTTTTTTGACTGGCTAATTGTCTGTAAACACTTGTGAATTTTTAATATAGGCAAATGTCTATTCCCTTTTGAATATGGACACATACACTATTTTTGAAGCAATTTGAGGAGGAGATATAAATGGAAAGACAATTCTTTGGCGGTTATCCTGGTTATGGTATGGGTTATGGTGGTTTAGGCGGTTATGGCATGGGTTATGGCGGTTTAGGCGGTTATGGCATGGGTTATGGCGGTCAACCTGGATACGGTATGGGCTATGGTGGTTATCATGGTTATGGTATGGGCTATGGCGGTCATCCTGGATATGGTATGGGCTATGGCGGTCATTCTGGTTATGGTATGGGTTATGGCGGTCATTCTGGATACGGTATGGGTTATGGCGGTCATCATGGACATGGTTGTTACTAGCCTCATTAAGTAATATTAGTTAATTTTGCACATGACGTTAATTTAAAATGAACATTTGCCTTATTAGACGCTGGTTTGAGTTCAATAACACAAATATTTAATAAGCTGTTTATATACAAAATTTTATTCATAACCTGTATATAAATGGCTTGTTTTCCATGAGTATCATATAGGTAAAGCAGCAGGAAAGTTGTAAGGAAGGAAAGAAGTATTGATTCCAGACTTCGACAAGCAATATAAAAGATATACCATTCGAGAATTCTCAGCTTGCAAAGGAATTAGGTGGATCAAGACCAACACTAGACAAATTAATTAAAGAGCATCAACAGGTGACTATTTAAAGGGACTTCCAAAATAAACTGTACACTTTATAGCCACGTGCTTCCTAGTATGCAGAAACACGTGGCCAATGAGATGGATAATTTGTTTAAATCTAATGAAATGTGATGTGACCAATTCTTTGACAACTCAAGGCTATGGACCTTAAAAACCCCTCTATATCAACGCTTTAATTAAAACGCCCAATCCCCATTACGGAAGACAGGTTCTGAAGTGCCATCCTGTTTGATGCCGTCGATGTTCATTTTCACGGATCCAATCATGAAATCGACATGTGCAAGGCTTTCATTCAGCCCATTTTCTGCAAGCTCTTCTGGACTCATATTTTTTCCGCCTTCAATACAGAAAGCATAGGAGCTGCCGATAGCGAGATGGTTTGACGCGTTTTCATCGAATAATGTATTGAAGAATAAAACATTCGATTGGGAAATCGGTGAGTTGAATGGAACGAGTGCCACTTCCCCAAGATAGTGTGAACCTTCATCCGTTTCAACCAATTGTTTTAGGATTTCTTCCCCTTCTTCAGCTTTTACTTCAATGATCCGTCCTTCCTTAAAGGTTACGGAAAAATTATTAATGATGTTGCCGCCATAACTAAGGGGTTTCGTACTGGAAACCGTACCGTTAACACCTGTTTTCAATGGAACCGTAAACACTTCTTCGGTTGGCATGTTAGCCATGAATTCATGACCCTGTACGTTAACGCTTCCTGCTCCGACCCAGAGGTGTTTGTCAGGCAACTCGATTGTCAGGTCGGTTCCAGGAGCCGTGTAATGCAATTTTTGGTAATGCTTATCATTTAAATAATCAACCTTTTCATGCAGGGTATCATCGTGTTTTTTCCAAGCCTCTACAGGATCCTTCACATCAACACGAACTGCCTTGAAAATGGCTTCCCATAGCATATCAACGCGTTTTCCTTCTGCTTCTTCAGGAAATACTTTATCAGCCCAAGCCTTTGAAGGGACGGCGACTATGGACCAGCTTACTTTATCCGATTGCATATACTGACGCCACTTCTTCAGAGCAGTCCCGGATGCTTTTTGGAAGTTGGCAATCCTTTCAGGTTGTACACTTTTCAATAAGTCAGGGCTTGAGGAGATGACGGACAGATACGCAGCTCCGTTTTCCGCAAGTTCGATCGTTTCTTCTGCCCGCCACTTTGGATACTCGTGGAACACCTCATCCGGAGCCAGTTCATATTTGGTACGTGCAACGATATCATCATTCCAATTAACGATGACATTCCGCGCGCCGTTCTCATATGCTTTTTTTACGATGAGACGCACAAGGTCAGCTCCCTCTAATGTAGTGTTTACAACCAGGGTTTGATCTTTTTGGATATTAACGCCGACCTTAACGGCCAGCTCTGCATATTTTTCTAAATTCGTCTGAAAATCACTCATCATTTAAAAACTCCTTTTCCATTTTCTACATCTATAATTGTACTTATTGTCAGATAAAAAAGAAACTTTTTACATCGTTGTATGGAAAAACTTTATAGTTCAATGAAAGATTATAAGATCAAAAACAACTTTTCAGTAAATCATGGTCCACATAACATTCCCAATTAATTTCACTTAGGTGATTAATGGCCGCCTCAACACCATCACCGGGGTTTGAACACGTACACCCGCGCTAGCTCCAGCAGTAAAGGTGCCTTCAACATTCTTTTTGTCCATGTTGCAACCTACCAAAACTAAAGAAGGAAAGACTATCGGAAAGGTTTGAGCAGTCGCAATATTTTGTTGTTTCTCAGTTCATCACGGACTGAAAGAAAGGGGGTCTCTTTGAGACCCCCTTTCTAATATTCAAAAAATCACTTACCCAAATTGATCCAGACGCTTTTCACTTCCGAATAGTTATCAAGTGCATAAGATCCCATTTCACGTCCGATTCCTGATTGTTTGTAACCGCCGAACGGGGAAGCCGCGTCGAAAGCGTTATAACAGTTCACCCACACTGTACCAGCACGGAGTTTTCCTGCAACATAATGGGCATTGGCTAAATCGCTTGTCCATAAGCCAGCAGCCAATCCATATTCACTGGCATTTGCGCGGTTAATGACATCGTCTAAATCCTCGTATGGCATTGCGGCAATGACCGGCCCGAAAATCTCTTCTTTAGCGATCGTCATTTCCTCTTCAACACCAGCGAATATGGTAGGAGAAACAAAGTAGCCTTGTTCACCCGGTTTGTTACCGCCGACAAGAACTTCCGCGCCCTCGTTTTTCCCTTTTTCAATATAGCCCATTACCCGATTTTGCTGCTCCTGGGAAACAAGCGGTCCAATTTGTGTGCTTGGATCTAAACCTGCCCCTTGTTTGATATTTTTTGCATGGCTGGCCATATCGGCAACAACGTTGTCATAATGTTTCTTTTGAATATAAACCCTGGATCCGGCACAGCATACCTGCCCTTGGTTAAACATGACCCCATTCAAAGCTCCAGGTATGGCTTTTGAGAAATCCGCATCGGGTAGGATGATGTTTGGGGATTTCCCACCAAGTTCCAATGTGACCCGTTTCAATGAATATGAAGCGGAACGCATGATCAATTTTCCAACTTCAGTCGACCCGGTAAATGCAATTTTATTTACTTGCGGATGGTCGACAAGTGCTTGTCCCGCGGTTTCACCAAAGCCGGGAACGATATTGACCACCCCATCAGGGAAACCGGCTTCAGCGAACAATTCAGCCAAATAAAGTGCGGAAAGCGGTGTTTGTTCAGCAGGCTTTAATATGACCGTACAGCCTGTAGCAAGTGCCGCTCCAAGTTTCCACATCGCCATAAGAAGCGGAAAGTTCCATGGGATGATTTGTCCCACAACACCAACAGCCTCGTGTTTTGTGTAGTTAAAGTAATTTCCGCTTACCGGAATGGTTTGTCCAACAATCTTGGTGGACCAGCCAGCAAAATATCTCATATGTTCTATAGCTAAAGGAATGTCAGCATTGGTAGTTTCACTGATTGGTTTCCCATTATCCAGCGTTTCCAATTGAGCAAGTTCAGTTTTGTTTTCTTCCATTAAATCTGCCAGCTTATACATAAGCCTGCTGCGGGTAGCGGCGCTCATCCTTGACCAAGGACCTTCATCGAATGCTTTGCGTGCAGCTTTGACGGCTAAGTCGATATCTTCTTTATCTGCTTCATATACTTCGGCAAGTTTTTGTCCTGTAGCAGGATTAGGAGTGGAGAAGGTTTTTTTTGAAGCACTTTCTACAAACTGACCATTAATATAAAGCTTTTTTGGTCCTGTTAAAAATTTTTGCAGCTTTCCACTTACTTCTAACGTTAGATTTGTCATTAGTACCCTCCTGAATAATGAATATCTTGGGCAAAACATGATGACTTATTTGATAACGCTATGATCTATGCCAATTTTTATAATAAATGAAAAAAAGGGAATATTCAATCTTTATCATTCGACATAATACCCCAATCAAGAGTCATTCTTCTTTTATTAACGATGAAGTTTTTTGTCATGACATGTGTAAATACTATAGCGGAAATTAAAGTTAATAGTTAAAATGAATAGGGATAAAATAACTAGAAGGTCTAAAGTTCTTCAGGAGGAATATATGGGAAATGATGTTAAAACGATATCGCAGCGTAAATTATTAGGTGTTGCGGGTCTTGGGTGGATGTTCGATGCACTTGATGTCGGTATGCTTTCTTTCATTATAGTTGCTTTGAAACAGGAATGGAACTTAACCAGTGAACAGGTTGGCTGGATAGGGAGCATAAACTCTATAGGGATGGCTGTCGGAGCTGTTTTCTTTGGTGCGATGGCTGACAGGGTCGGACGCAAGAATGTCTTTATCATTACATTATTATTGTTTTCAATCGCAAGTGGCCTGTCTGCAGCAGTCGGTACACTCAGCTTGTTCTTGATATTGCGATTTTTGATTGGAATGGGACTTGGAGGCGAACTTCCGGTTGCATCGACATTGGTTTCTGAAAGTGTTGATGCTAGTAAAAGGGGAAGGGTTGTCGTCCTCCTTGAAAGTTTTTGGGCGGTTGGCTGGATATTGGCAGCACTCATCTCCTATTTCATCATTCCGGCTTATGGTTGGAGGGTTGCGTTGATATTAAGTGCAGTTCCCGCTTTATATGCACTGTATCTGCGCTTGAAGCTACCAGATTCACCGAAATTTACGGAACTTGAAAAGAAGCAGAGACCAACAGTAATAAGCAACATGAAAAGTGTCTGGAAAAAGGAATATTCTCGCCAGACCCTTGTTTTGTGGATTCTTTGGTTTTGCGTGGTCTTTTCTTATTATGGGATGTTTTTATGGCTGCCAAGTGTGATGGTCTTAAAAGGATTCAGTATGATTCAAAGCTTTGAATATGTTTTGATCATGACGCTTGCACAGCTTCCGGGCTATTTTTCAGCTGCATGGCTGATAGAGAAGATGGGTCGTAAATTCGTTTTGATCACATACTTAATTGGAACAGCCATCAGTGCCTTTTTCTTTGGATCGGCAGAGGGGTTGGCACTGCTGATAGTTTCTGGAATGTTCCTATCTTTCTTCAACTTAGGGGCATGGGGTGCGCTTTATGCGTATACACCTGAGCAGTATCCAACTGCAGTTCGTGGAACCGGTACAGGGCTAGCTGCTGGTATTGGCAGGATTGGCGGTGTCCTGGGGCCATTGCTTGTAGGGTATTTAGTTGCTGCCGGTACCCCGATTTCAACGATTTTCACCATATTTACAATTGCTATTCTAGTGGGAGCCGCTGCTGTGGCTTTTGGGAAGGAAACAAAGAATACCGTTTTGACATAAACGAAGGAAGGGGACCAATCAGTCCCCTCTTTTCTTTACTTAAAGTCTTTTATTATTTTTAAAAGGAGTTCGGAGGCAATCTTTGGACTATCTGCATTCATGATGGCTGAAACGACTGCGGTACCGGATAGCCCGCTATCTGAAAGTGAGGAAATGTTATCGGCTGTGATACCCCCGATTGCTACGGCAGGAATCGATACGCTGCGGCAAATTTCCTCCAAATCTTCAATGGCCATTAGCGTTGCATCTTGTTTGGTCTTCGTCGGGAAAACGGAACCGACTCCGATATAGTCTGCTCCATTTTGTTCGGCTTCGAGAGCTTCTTCAAGTGTGGAGACTGAAACACCGACAATCATATCGTCAGGAACCATTTGTTTGATGACAGGCAGTGGAAGATCATCTTGCCCAATATGAATTCCGTCCGCTTCAACAGCGAGTGCTATATCTACCCGGTCATTAATGATAAGGGGAATGGACAGCTCGCTCAATAACTGTTTTAATGCAGAAGCCTTTTTATAAAAGGAGAGAGAGGAATTGTTTTTCTCTCTAAGTTGTACGATCGAAACTCCTCCTGAAACCGATTCTGCAATGATTTTGGTCAATTCTTCTATTGCTATCGACTCTTCCGTAACTAAATATAGACTTAAATCAATTTGGGACTTCTTCATTTATTTTCACCTCATGCATCCAAATTTCCTTATCCATTCTTGATATTGCATCCATTAATCGCACTCGAAACGTTCCTGTCCCTTCATCTTCTTGAAGTTTTGCAGCTGCCAGGTCCCCTGAAATGCTCATGGTCGAGATACCAGCAATTGCCGCAGAATAGAAATCGTCCGTGACTCCGGAAAAGGTGCCGATAAGAGCAGTGGCCATGCATCCGGTACCAGTAACATTAGTTAAAAGGAGATTCCCGTTGTCGATAATTGACGTATGTTTTCCGTCGCTGACCGCATCCTTAGCCCCGCTGACCACGATGATACTATTCAATTTATTTGCTGCTTGTGCAGCCAGCTCTGCATTGCTAATCGCTAGTTCCCCTGAATCCACTCCGCGTGTAACGATATCCCCCCCCATCAATCGAAGGATCTCACTCGCATTTCCGCGAATGATTTGGAAAGTAACCTTACTTAGGAGCTCTGTGACTTTCTCTGTCCGATAGGAGGTGGCACCCACTCCCACCGGGTCCAAAATGACTGGGATATTCAGGGCATTTGCCGTCTTGCCGGCAATCTCCATTGCTTCTAAGGCTTTATCATCAATCGTACCGAAATTCAGGACCAATGCATTCGCTAATTTGACCATATCCGCCACTTCACTGGGGCTCGATGTCATTACAGGTGAGCCACCGATGGCAAGGGTGACATTGGCACAGTCGTTGACCGTAACAAAGTTGGTGATTTGGTGAACGAGAGGTTTTCTTTCTCGTACTTTCACGAATAAATCGGCTGCAGCAACATTCATATTAAGTCACTCCGTTCTTTTTTTGAAAATGAATGAAAATGATGGACAGGTCCATGCCCCCTACCGATTGAAAAGCTATTACGTATCGCTTCGGAAATATAGGTTTTGGCCTGTTCAATCGACTCTTTCAATGGCAGTCCATTTGCCAGGTTGGATGTAATGGCGGATGATAGGGTACAGCCTGTACCATGTGTGTTTTGTGTATGAATGCGTTCTCCCTTGATCCATTGGAAGTCAGTTCCATCATAAAAAAGATCGTTTGGATTTCCTGCTGCATGGCCCCCTTTAAGTAAAACGGCTTTAGAACCTAGTTCATGTATGGATATGCATGCCCTGTAAAAATCTTGTTTCGTTCGAATCGACAAGCCAGTAAGGACTTCCGCTTCTGGTACATTCGGGGTTACAAGTGTTGCAAGCGGAAGCAATTCCATTTTTAAGGCAGTGACAGCTTTTTCGTCTAGCAAATGGTGGCCGCTTTTTGAAATCATGACTGGGTCAAGGATAACGATGGAAGGTAAGTAGGTTTTAATGGACGCAGCGACTGTTTTCACTATTTCTTTTGATCCAAGCATTCCTATTTTTACTGCATCGACATGAATATCCTCAAAGATGGCAGCAATTTGATCCGAGATGATAGCTGTTTCGATGGCCTGAACTGAACGCACTTCCATTGTGTTTTGTGCAGTAACGGCTGTAATGGCAGACATTCCAAAGACACCATGTGCAGAAAATGTTTTTAAATCTGCTTGTATTCCAGCACCGCCCCCTGAATCAGAGCCTGCGATGGTTAATGCTGTTTTCATAAAAAATCCCCTTCATATAATTATTTTTTAGAAGTATGTTAAGTAATATGAAAGCTAAAAGCGCACCTGCGAATGAACTAAGCATAAAAGCTGGTAAAAAACCAAAAAGAGCAGCTTTTTCCCCCAATAGGAGGAGTGCAAGTGGATAACAGGCCAGGGATCCGAGAATGCCGGTCCCAATCACTTCCCCTAGACAGGCGAATTTCAAGCTTTGTGTTTTTCGATAAAGGACGGCAGCCAATAGTGCACCTATCATGCTGCCAGGAAAGGCGAAAATTGAACCGGTACCAGACATGTTTCTAATGATGGAAACTAATAAAGCTTGTGTTACCGAATAGGCAGGTCCCAATAAAACGGCTGTCAGGACATTTGCCAGATGCTGTATCGGGAAGATTTTAGCAAATCCGACAGGGATGAAAATAATTGAACTGGTCAGAGTCGTTATACCCGTGATCATGGCAGTCAACGTCATTTTCTTGATTGGATTCATCATCATGTCAATACCTACAGTGGCCAATCCTGTTCATTTTGAACCATATCCCAGAATAAATATTCATATCGGGAAGTCACCAAAAAGTGCTTTTCTAATCTCAGAAGTTCCTTTTCAGGCATGCCTCTTGTTAATTCTTCCAATAAAGCAATCAGCCACTTGTGTGCCTCACCGAATTCAGGAGATGAATAGGACCTTATCCAATCTGCGTAGCGGTTGTTTTCCAATGCTTCACCATTTTGTTTTTTTAATATCAAACCGATTTCGTAATAATCCCAAGCACATGGTAGGAGACAAGCGATGAGGTCTGCCAAAGTCCCATGCTGAGCTGCATTTAGCATGTAACCCGTATAGGCTAAAGTGGTAGGCGTAGGTTCTGTTTCTTCCAATTCCTTGGTACTGATTCCGAATTCCGAAGCATATTGCCGATGGATATCCATTTCCACTTGAAGAGTTTCGTTTAAAATACTGGAAAATCTTGCCATGGTTTCGATATTATGAGCTTTGATGACACCTAGAGCAAAAAGCTTGGAATATTCCATGAGATAGATATAGTCCTGCTTCAAATAATAAGAAAACTTCTTTTCAGGTAGCGTGCCGTTTCCAATTGCCTGGACAAAGGGATGTGAATGGTTCCTTTTCCAAATTTCTTTTGCCCGTCCATGAAGTCTTTCACTGAAGGTTTCTAATTTAGTATTCTCCATTGTTCATCCTCCTTTAGAATAGATCCCCTATTTACATCCATAAAAAAAACCGCTCCTGAATACGGAACGGGGTAGATGGATAAAGTCTGCAAATGGACGATATCATCCACTTCCCTCCGCCGGTATGAGCCGGTTCAGGTTCAAAGGGTCCGGAACTAATTCCATCTCAGTCTAAAAAAAGACTCCCCTAGTGGTGTGAATTGTATGTAATTACTGACATCATATCAGAAAGACAAGAAAATGCAACCCACATTTGAAAGGGGAAACCCATTTATGGCAAGTGGAAAAGGAAGAACCAGGTAATTGACTTTTGATGTTTATTGGGATAAAATCATTTCTACATCATTTATATATTGAATTCTTATCCAGAGAGGTGGAGGGACTTGGCCCAAAGAAACCTCGGCAGCAGACCCATTTTGGGAACTGTGCTAAATCCAACAAGCATTTGCTTGGAAGATAAGAAGAGCCGTACGGACACTGTAAGCCTCTTCTTGAATTAGAAGAGGCTTTTATTTTTGCGGAATAACGTTTAGTGGCATACTAGAAAAGGTATATATAATTTGGTGAAATCAAACCGGTTAATACAGTTTAGCTCAACTAGAAGCGGGCTCTATGATGACTAGGAAAGGAGCCATTTACATGGCAGAATTATTTAAGAGGATTGAACAGAGGAAGGCAATGCTTATTGAAGAGTTATTGGCCAATGGAGTATACAAAACCTCTGATGAAAGGCACCTTTATGATGCCCCGTTAAAAGTACTTGAAAATGAATATAAGATTGTAATAAATAGACCAAATAATGAGTCTCCTTCGGAATGGATGACATAGTATCCGATAGGCTATAATCTTGGGATAAGGAATATGATGTAAGCATTCGCAGTCTATACTTGTGGATGCTTTTTTTATTTATGTTTATATAGGGGATGACACAATATATACATATTTAGAAAATGAAATAGGCTTTTTGTCACATTTAAACTGTAAAATTACACATTTAATTTCAAAAAAATAGTTGATTTTAACTATAAGTTTCATTATGATGAAGGTGTAAAAAAATTGAATAAATGGGAGGTGGCTTGATGCTTTGCCAGAAGGTAACTGTAGAAAAAGTAGAAGAGAAGAGACAAGAAATGATTAAATTGGCGGCAATTTATGGTTTAACAAGTCTTCTAACTGTTCAAGCAAGCCAAGAATTGGATACGCTGTTGAATGCTTTAACAAATAAAAGAGATTCTGAATATTTTTCCCTTAAGAAAGTATATAGGTATTTCTAAATTCTCCATTTCGGCCTCGTTTAATCTGAAAAAGGCTACTGCTCAAGGCAATAGCTTTTAAATGAATATTTTAATTATCGACACGTTTCCCAAGTATAATCAAATCTCTTTCAATGCCATCGAGCTCTGCAACTCGAGGCAAATTTGCCCATTTTTCAAACCCAAATTTTGAAAAAAGCTTCAGGCTAGGTATATTGTGGGCAAAAATGAAACCTAATAAAGTCTTCACCCCTAATTTAGGGCTCACTTCAATTGCCTTTTGAATCGAAATTTGTCCGATTCCTTTTCCCCGGAAATAATCATCGATATAAATGCTGATTTCGGCCGTAGAATCATAAGCTGGCCGGCCATAGAAAGATTGAAAGCTCATCCATCCTGCAGTTTGCCCTTCTATAGTAATGATATATAGCGGTCGACTTTCTGAATGATGTTCCTCAAACCATTTAACCCTCGATTGTACGGATACAGGTTCCGTATCTGCCGTGACCATTCTTGAAGCAATTGTCGAATTATATATTTCAACGATTCTGGGTAAATCCGAAAGTGCTGCCTCCCTAAACTCTATGTGCTCTGCCATCATTTAAACTCCTATCTATCATTTATATTCAATCTCCAGAATAATGGGTATCATCCCGCTTACATAAAGGCCGGAGAATGAAGCCCAATCCATTGAAAGTTTTATATTATCATACACTCTTTACTATTTATCTGACAATTCATTTTTGTATGTTAAAACTACAGATTTTTGGGTATTTAAAATGATGAAATACTTCATAGTAAATAGACAAAAGGAGAAACCAATGAAAAAAGTAGCAGGTTTGTTAATTATTGTACTAGTTATTTGTTTTGCTGCATATAAATTTCAGGCCTCGGAGTCGAAAGATGTGCAAAGGGTAATGGCTTTTGGAGATTCGTTAACCTATGGAAAAGGGGATAAGGACGGGGAGGGATATGTAGAAGGTCTGGAGGATGAATTGAATAATCCGGAATCGGAACAAAAAGTGAGTTTTTGGAATTACGGGATAAAAGGTCAGGAAACGGATGGGATCATGAATCAGCTTGATGATTACCGCATTAAATCGAAACTTGATAAAGCCGATACTTTCATCGTTTATATTGGAACCAATGACTTGATCAATAGTAACGGCGGTGACTTGAAGAAAATAAGTGATCGAAAAATCGATGAGGGTAAACGGGAGTATATCAACCATCTTGATAAGATTACTTCGACACTGATAAAGGCAAACGATAAAGCGGATATACTTGTAGTGGGACTGTATAATCCGATTAAAGATAATCAAAAACTTGAAAAGCACATCCAAGATTATAACCAATCAATAATGGGAATATCGAAAAAGGATAAAAGGATGGTATTCATTCCTACAAATGATCTTTTTGAGAATAAAAAGAAAACCGAGTATTTCAGTGATAAGATTCATCCCAATGAAAAGGGATATCAGCTCATTACGAATCGGATTTTGGAAAGTTATCATTTCAAATGAAAGTAAAAATGCACAGAAGGCTGAATTATACCCCGGATAACGGACATACATAAAAAAGTGTCCCTTATCCGGGTTTTTTTGAGATTGAGACTGTTCCCATTGATTTAATGGCTGCTGTTCTTACTTTTGCTTATGCGGGCGTATTTTACTTTTATCCCTATTTATGCTGAGGCATTAGGTATGACATCTATTACAAGTTATTTCTTTGTAATCTTCGCACTCTTTATAAAACTGTCACGTCCATTTGTTGGAAAACTATTTGATCGTAATGGAGCAAATCATATAGTCTATCCATTCGTATTAATTTTTATCATAGGTATGATCATTTTGAGTCAAGCACATTCCATGAATGCATTTTTAAGTGCGGGAGCAATCATAGGGGAAGAGTTTGGTGTTCTTCAACCTGCTATGCAAACTCTTCTGTTCAGTCAGTAAATACTGAGCGAAAAGGGTTAGCAACTTCAACGTTTTTTTTATTCAATGATTTAGGTGTGGCATTAGGTTCCTTCACTATAGGTATTGTCTCCTCACATACTACCTATAGTTTTGTATATATAGTATGTGAGCTGTAATAATTTTTCTTTATGTTCTTTATTATTGCTTACAACATCGCAAAGTCATTGCTATTTGGAGCTATATGGAATTTCGGAAGTTATTTGTATTAGGTAAATTTTACCTTTATGACTATCATAGAGCTTTTTGAAAAAGAGACAACTATAAATCGGTTCGTTTCGTCAAAAAGCATTATTATTTTACACATTCATATAGAAAATGGAATAATTAAAGGAGATTAGCTAGGCCATAAGAGGAGATGCTATAAATGAAAATATCAGGGGAGAACTTTTAATTGGGGTCAAAGGACTATCGGATGAACAACTGGACGCCCATCCTGAAGAAGGACGTTGGAGCATCATTCAGATATTGGATCATTTATATTTAATGGAGAGGGCCATAACAAGGATATTGCCGATAAATTGAAAAGCGATGAAAGCATTCCAGCTGTGGATAAACCAATCGAGCTTACTTTAAATCGAGAATTGAAGGTTCTGGCCCCGCCATTTGTCATTCCGTCAGAATCATTCCAAACTTTGAGCAAGGTTAAGGATAAGTTGTCCGAATCCCGCAAAGCCTTTATACAAGTCGTTGATCATGCAAAACGAAATGATCTCGAACAAAAGTCTTTTCCTCACCCTTTGTTTAAAGAATTAGGCTTGAAGCAATGGGTTACTTTCGTGGGACTTCATGAAAAACGGCATTTAATGCAAATAGAAGAATTGAAATCAAAGTTATAATAGAAGAAAAACTCATCCTTCTTTGGTTGAGTTTTTCACTTTCTGACTGTTATTCGTAAAGGAAGGATTTTTCAGTGAAAGCTACTTGGGTAAGGACATGTTTGGTATTGGGCTTTTTCGGATTATTGTTGGGGCTCTTGTTCAAGTATATGCTGCCGCCTGATCTAGATGAAATCAAACTGACTGACGAGCTTAATCCGATCGTCGCCGAAAAAAAAGATGAGCTCATTCAACAGGCTAATGACAAAGGCATCCCGGTAATCATTACAGCGGGGTTCCGGTCAGTAGCCGAGCAAAATGAACTCTATGAAAAAGGCCGATTAACCAAGGGCAAAGTCGTAACGAATGCAAAAGGAGGGGAGTCGCTTCATAATTTCGGTTTGGCGATAGATTTTGCCCTCCTTAACAAACAAGGCGAGGCCATTTGGGATATGGGTTATGATGGCAATCATAATGGGAAGTCGGATTGGATGGAAGTCGTAACCATCGCTAAAGGGTTAGGTTTTGATTGGGGCGGGGATTGGGCAGGGTTTAAGGATTATCCTCATTTACAAATGACATTTGGCTTGAGCCTGCGTGAGCTGCAACAAGGCAAGCAACCAAAAGGGCAGTGAAAGGTTATTTTAAGGCCGAATAATTTTGACTAATAGCAGGAAAATAAGCATGTATATTGCTTTACAGGTAAGAATTCGATAAAGTGGACTAGTGAGAAATCAGACAAAAAGGAGTGCAGTCACCATGGAAGAAATAAAACATTGCCGGGATTCTTTGGTCATAAAAACAAGCCTTGTCCTCCCGCCGGATACAAATAATATTGGTACGATGTTCGGAGGCAAATTAATGGCATACATTGATGATGTAGCGGCTATATCCGCCATGCGGCATGCGAGAAGCAACGTCGTGACGGCATCAACTGATTCTGTCGATTTCCTGCACCCTATTCACGAAGGAAATGCAGTTTGCCTTGAAAGCTTCGTGACGTATACGGGCAGAACATCAATGGAAATCATCGTAAAGGTGATTGCGGAGGATTTAGTTACAGGAGATCGGAATTTATGCGTCATTTCCTTTTTGACCTTTGTTGCCATTAATGAAGTAGGTAAACCAATTCCGGTTCCGCGTTTGGTTCCCGAAACAGAGATGGAAATGAATTTAAATGAATCGGCAAAACAACGGGCCCAAATAAGGAAAAAAAGAAGAGAAGATACACAGTTCATTGCAAGTACCTTCGGTGTGAAACTGCCATGGACCGATCAATCAAATCCAGGATTATATAAATAAGATACAGTACCTTCAGCAGTTCATTGCCAGGGGTTCAAAATTTTTGGGGAACTCTCATGAATTGGTTTTATACAGTGATTTATATAAAATACCTGATAGATGCTTTTTTACCCAAATGGGGCACATACGTGAAAAGACGCTTGGACAGCCAAGCGTCTTTTTCTGTTACCATGTAGGATTGGATACCATCCTTTTAGTCATCACTTGCTAAAATACCAAAGAAACGTAAGATGTTAATGAAAAGGTTAATGAAATCAAGATATAGATTCAGGGCCATGAGTGGTACTTCTTCGGCTGTTACCCCGTAATGCTTCATTCGATTGAAATCATATAAAATATAACCACTGAAAACTAAAATACCAATAAATGAAAAGACCAGCATGGCTGTAGAGCTTAATGGAAAGAAAATGTTGAAAAGGCTAATGACCACTAAAGCCAGCAAGGCTGCAAATAACATGCCTCCCAAGAAAGAAAGATCCCTTTTGGTGGTTGTCGCATAAACCGCCAGTCCTCCAAATACAACTGTCGTCGTAACACCGGCTAAGATTACCACATTTGCCCCTGCAGCTGCTAAGTAGTGTGCAATGATCGGATAGGTGGTTATTCCTGAAATTAACGTAAAACTATACAAGAATGTGTACCCGATAGATTTTTTCCTCCGCATGATGAATGCTCCAATCAACATGGCGATCTCGAGGATCGCTAAGGGAAGAAACAAGGATGGCGGAATAAAAGTGCCGAGAGCCATCCCTAAAACGGAAACTGCTAGAGATAACGCGAACGTCCTCATCACGGAAGGCATATATGTTTGTACAGTTTGTGAATACATTCAATCACCTCATCATTTATTTGCTACCGATTTCTACGGATCTGTTTTAAAAAGGTTTCATTACATTTAATAAATTTAGTTGTTTTTTCGAAAGTATCGAAATATATATGAAATAATTACCTATTTTATGATATCCTTACAATTAAACTAACTTTTCTGAAATATTAAAATATTTTTATTCTAAATCATATTAAGGTATGTAAATCGATATGTTCAATAAATAGATATAAACTTATCGATAGTTATTTAAGAATAATAAATTTTTAAATAATCGTTCTGCACAAATAACCGGGCTTCATAACTTTACTGTATAACAGTCATAAAGAAAATGATTTTTTATTGCAGAAAAATATTCCTGTAGTTATAAAATATGAAAAAAATGTGATTATTTTGGATGAAAACTATTGTATAAATGTAAAAAATTGATTAAAATTTTAAATAATTATCAGAAGATTAGTTATTTTCTCGATAAAATAGTTTAGGGGGATCAAGGATGAAGAAAGCTATTTTGCAAATAGAGAACCTAACTACCTCATTTCGAATCCGTAACAAATATCATGCAGCGGTGGATGATGTTTCATTTACGGTGAATGAAAATGAAATTGTTGCAGTTGTTGGTGAATCAGGTTGTGGAAAGAGTGCATTGGCCTTATCTATCATGCAATTACATAATAAGCAGAGAACGAAATCCGAAGGAACCATAAATTATAAAGGCCAAAATCTACTAAAGTTGAATGATATGCAAATGAATAAAGTCCGTGGTAAGGAAATGGGCATGATATTCCAGGAACCTTTAACGGCTTTGAACCCGCTCATGACCATTGGAAAACAGATCGAGGAGAATCTTGATTACCATACTGAACTTTCCAGGGATGAAAAAAAGAACAGGACAATAGAGCTTTTGACACAAGTCGGAATTCCTTATCCTGAACGGACGTACAAGCAATATCCACATGAGCTCTCGGGTGGAATGCGGCAAAGGGCGATGATTTCGATTGCCATTGCTTGCAACCCTGCACTGGTCATTGCCGATGAACCCACGACGGCACTGGATGTTACGATTCAAGCGCAAATACTTGATTTGCTGAAAGATATCCAAAGCAGGACAAAAATGGGGATCATCTTAATTACACATGATCTGAGCGTCGTTGCAGAGGTCGCTGACAGGATCGTTGTCATGTATGCCGGACAGGTAGTGGAAACGGGATTTGTTAAAGAGATATTCAATAATCCGCTGCATCCATATACGAGGTCGTTATTAAATTCGATTCCTTCGGCTACAAATGAGAAAAACCGTTTGCACGTTATTGAGGGAATCGTCCCATCGATAGCGAAAATGGATAGGATAGGTTGCCGTTTCCAGGATAGAATCCCTTGGATACCAAAACATGCGCATGAAGAGGCGCCCCGACTTCACGATGTGGGCAACAATCATTTTGTACGATGTACCTGCTATAAGGAATTTTATTTTCAAGCTGAAGGAGATGCATCGACACATGACATTACTCAAAGTAGATAATTTAAAAGTGCATTTTCCAATAAGGGGCGGTTTTTTCCGAAGGGTGGTCGATCACGTAAAGGCTGTGGACGGTGTTTCCTTTGAACTGCAGCAAGGGGAGACATATGGTTTGGTAGGAGAATCCGGTAGCGGCAAGTCCACGACAGGCAAGGCAGTGGTTAAGCTGAATGATGTGACATCCGGACAAATCCTGTTTGAAGGCAGGGATTTAGCATCATTAAGTAGAAAAGAGATTAAACCATTTAGAAAAGATATCCAAATGATTTTCCAAGACCCGTATTCATCATTGAATCCCAAGAAGAGGGTGCTGGACATCATTGCCGAACCGCTGAGGAACTTCGAACGGTTATCACCAGCGGAGGAAAAGAAAATCGTCCAGGACTTCTTGGACAAAGTCGGGCTTAGTCCTGAATCGATTCACAAGTATCCTCATGAATTTTCAGGGGGCCAGCGCCAGCGGATTGGAATAGCCAGATCATTGACATTGAAGCCTAAGCTGATCATTGCTGATGAACCGGTATCAGCCCTGGATGTTTCCGTTCAGGCACAAGTTTTGAATTTCCTTCAGGATCTCCAACAGGAGTTCAATTTGACTTATTTATTTGTCGGGCATGATTTAGGCGTAATCCGGCATATGTGTGACCGGATGGGTGTTATGTACCGAGGTAGATTGGTAGAGGAAGGTAAAAGTGAGGAAATCTATGAAAATCCCCAACATATTTATACGAAACGCCTGATTGCCGCCATTCCGGATTTAGAGCCAGAAGTTCGTGAGGATAAAGTGCGGCTTAGAAAAAAACTCACTTCAGAATATGAGTCAACCTACTCGAAATATTTCGATGAGAATGGACGTGCTTACGATTTGAAGCCAATCTCGGCAACACATAGAGTCGCATTACAATAAGGAGGTGGAAAGAATATGTGGAAGTTTATCCTCAGACGTTTATTAGGTATGATCCCGCAGCTCTTTTTATTGAGCATCATCGTTTTCATGATGGCCAAAGCCATGCCGGGAGATGCCTTATCAGGCCAGGAAATCAACCCCAGGGCCAATCCAGCCGAGCTCGATAGGATCAGGGAAGAATTGGGTCTGAATGATCCTTGGTATCAACAATATTTAAGGTGGGCATCCAATGCTGTACAGGGGGATTTCGGTATTTCCTATACACATAAAACGCCCGTTATGGATGTTATCGAAGACAGGCTTTGGAACACGGTGTTCCTGGCGTTGGTCACTCTGATCTTTACATATATGCTTGCGATTCCATTAGGCATACTTAGCGGAAGGTATAACGATACGTGGGTGGATAAAACCGTTACGGGTTATAGTTATGCAGGGTTTGGCACACCGATATTCATCTTTGCGTTAATCATGTTATTCATTTTCGGATTCGCCTTGGATTGGTTCCCATCCGGCGGCAGTGTCGATTCAAAAGTGGATGAAGGCACATTCGCCTATGTTGTAAGTAAGATCAATCATTTGATATTACCAGCTTTAAGTACAGCATTAATTGCAACTACAAGTACGATCCAATATTTACGAAATGAAATCATCGATAATAAAATCAAGGATTTCGTCAGGACTGCGCGTTCAAAGGGAGTGCCTGAATCAAAAGTATATTCACGTCATATCCTTAGAAATTCCTTTTTACCGATAGCAGCATTCTTAGGTTATGAAATTACTGGATTGATCGGCGGCGCGGTCATAATCGAGACCATTTTCAGTTATCCGGGACTTGGGCAGCTTTTCCTTAGCTCAGTCAGTCTGCGGGATTTCAGTGTAGTGACGGCCATCGTCATGATGACGGGATTTGCCACTCTGCTTGGCACCCTTCTTTCGGACATCATACTTAGTGCGGTCGATCCGCGCATACGGATAGAATAGGGGCGGGGTGAGTCGTATGGAAATGAAAGTAGAAACCGGAAAGAACATACAAGTGAAAGATGTAAGCCCTTCAGGAATCAAAATCATCTGGCAGGAAATTAAAAAGGATAAACTTGCCATGGGCTCATTGATTATATTAGCAGCTATTTTGCTGTTTGTTTATGGTGCGGCTTTCTTCATGGATGCCAAGGAAATTGCCAAGGTCGATTTCCTCTCCATTTATCTGGAACCATCTTCAGACTATTGGCTCGGTACCGATTATGGTGGCCGGGATGTATTCGGACAATTGATCATCGGTACGAGAAACTCATTTACCATCAGTTTGTTCATTACCTTATTCACGGCAATCATCGGTTTATCATTAGGGCTTCTTGCTGGTTACTTTGGCGGCGCAACCGATAATGTGATCATGCGTGTTATAGATTTCGTGATTGCCCTACCTCAATTGATGTTCATCATCGTTGTAGTCACGATTGTACCAGTATTCAATGTGTATGTTTTCATATTGATCATGACGATGTTTTTATGGACAGGAAAGGCACGGCTAATTCGTTCAAAAGCTTTGTCAGAGCGTGAGCTGGACTATATCCACGCCTCACAAACACTCGGGACGCCACATTGGAAAATCATCTTGTTTCAGCTTCTGCCTAATGTCAGTTCACTGATTATCGTAAATTTCATTTTGAATCTTGCAGGCAATATTGGCCTAGAATCCAGTTTGACTTTCTTAGGATTCGGTCTTCCGGAGAGCACACCGAGTCTCGGGACGCTTATCAGTTATGCTCAAAATCCAGATGTTCTGGAAAACAAGTGGTGGATATGGGTACCCGCATCACTCATGATTTTAGTGTTGATGCTGAGTATAAATTTCGTTGGTCAAGCGTTAAAACGCGCCGCCGATGCAAGACAAAGAAGAGGATAAAAAGGGGAGTGTAGGATATGAAAATCAAAAGCTACAGTAAGGTATTAAGTGCATTGGCCATTTCGTCTCTACTGCTTGCTGCATGTTCGGATGATACGGAGAAGTCATCAACGAAAGAGAAAAAAGGAAAAGATGTCGAGCAGGTTGATACCTCTAAATTCCCGACAAAGACGACTAACCAAGGAGAGCCTATTGAAGGCGGTCATTTGACATATGGATTGGTATCCAATACCCCGTTTGAAGGGATATTAAACAAAGTTTTCTATCAAGGCGAACCCGATAACCAAGTTATCACATTCTTTGATGAAGATTTGTTGGATACAGACGAAAACTATGTTTTCACGAATGAAGGTGCCGCTTCCTATGAGATTTCAGACGATCATAAAACGGTTACACTTACGATTAAGGATAATGTAAATTGGCAAGATGGGAAACCGGTGACTGGTGCCGATTTAGAATATGCGTATCTCGTCATGGGAAGCAAAGATTACAAAGGTGTACGCTATGATGAACAGATGGCTTTAATTGAGGGGATGGAAGAGTATCATGAAGGGAAAGCCGATAGCATTTCAGGCATTAAAGTGGACGGAAAGAAAATCACTTTCACTTTCAAGAAAGGGAATCCATCCGTCACGACTGGTTTATGGACATATCCGCTTCATAAAGAATACTTAAAAGATGTACCAATTGCAAAGTTGGAATCTTCTGATAAAATCCGTAAAAACCCGATTGGTTTTGGACCATTTAAAGTGAAGAAGATCGTTCAAGGGGAAGCGGTCGAATTCGAAGCGAATAAGGATTACTGGCGCGGTGCTCCTAAATTGGACAGCGTGACATTGAAAGTCGTGAATCCGTCTGTTGTCGTTAAATCCCTTGAAAATGGTGACCTTGATGTAGCTGAGGTCCTGGCTGAGCATTATGAGCAGGCCAAGGAATTGGATAATGTCGAATTATTGGGCAAAGTTGAATTGGCTTATTCCTATATTGGTTTCAATTTCGGTTATTATGATAAGGAAAAAGAAGAAAATGTTATGGATGAGAATCCAAAATTCAAAGACAAGCGCCTTCGTCAGGCAATGGCCTATGCCATTAATAATGAAGAAGTTGGCGAAAAGATGTTCAAGGGCCTTCGCTTCCCTGCCAACTCGGTCATTACACCGAACTTTAAATATAATAATAAAGATGTAAAAGCATATGAATATGATCCTGAAAAAGCGAAAAAACTTTTGGATGAAGCAGGATTTGTAGATACGAATAAGGATGGCATTCGTGAAGATGCGGATGGAAAAGAGTTCAAGATCAACTTTGCTTCCATGAGTGGATCCGATGTTTCTGAGCCTCTAGCAAGGTATTATATCCAACAATGGGGACAAGTGGGATTGGACGTTGAATTGCAGGATGGAAGGCTTCATGAGTTCAATTCATTCTATGACCTTTTGAAAAAGGATAATGACAAAGTTGATATTTACCAAGCTGCATGGGGAGTAGCTTCCGATCCGGATCCATCAGGCTTATGGTCTAGATCTGCAGAATTTAACTATACCCGCTGGGTGAATGATAAAAATGATGAGCTTCTTGCTAAAGGGATTTCAGAGGAAGCTTTCGATGATCAATATCGGATCGACACATATAATGAGTGGCAAGAATTGATCCATGAAGAGGTTCCAGTCATTCCGACATTATTCCGTTATCAATTGGCGGGAGTGAATGAACGCGTTACGGGATATGATTACCTAGCGGAGCGACAATATAAATGGTTCAATGTCGGTGTCACTAAATAAAAAATTGTATGAATCCAATCGGCTGCCTTTATGGGCGGCCGATTTTTTTGCGTTTCAAGGGTGTGGATTAAGGTTATATAGTAAGTAATTGGAAGGGTGGTATTTATGTTAGTGAGATATCCTAATGAACAAAGAGAGAGTTAGAAATATTGTTTATTGAATCGGTTGGCCGTTTACTGAAACCTCAGGAAATCATTGCAGACATTGTTGCCTTTCCTAGACGGAATGAGAATGACCTTCTTGGAATTTATGAAAGAAAATGTCCGACAAGCAAAGAAAGTTGAAGTAAGTTGAACTTTCATTATGGAGGAGGTTTTTTCATGAGAAACGAAGATATGAGCAGATATAAAGTATGGCGCGCTAAATGGAAAAGAAGAGTGAATATGGAGAATTTAGCGATATATGGAATTACCACATTAGTCATGGCCATCTTGCCTATTCTGGCCCACATGAGTTAAATCGATATAAGGACCGCCATTTGGCGGTCCTTTATATGTTAAAAGTTGGCATGAAAAGATATAATAAAAAAAAGGAAAGGAGAGATATTTATGAGCATTATCGAAGAAAAGAAAATCGTATCTTACATAAAAGAGTTAGTATCAATACCCAGTCCCTCCGGCTATACGGAGCAAGTCATTAAATATGCGGCCGAATTCATGGAACGGAGGCAGGTCCCTTACAAGATCACGAATAAAGGAGCATTACTTGCTTCATTAAAAGGAGAAGATGATGGCAAACATCGTTTGCTGACTGCCCATGTCGATACACTAGGGGCCATGGTAAAGGAAATTAAGTCAAATGGCCGCCTTAAATTGACGATGATCGGTGGTTTCCGATGGAATTCAGTGGAAGGGGAGTATTGTAAAATCCATACGGCTGATGGGGCAATTATCACCGGGACCATTTTAATCAATCAGACCTCTGTCCATGTATATAAAAATGCCGGGGATGCCAAGCGTGATGATGAGACAATTGAAGTCCGTATCGATGCAGTCGTGAAAACCAAGGCGGAAACGGAGGCCATTGGCATTTCAGTTGGAGATTTTGTCTCCTTTGAACCGAGAGTGGAAATGACAGATGCAGGCTTTTTGAAATCAAGGCATTTGGATGATAAAGCTAGCGTTGGCATCCTCCTTCATATCATTGACCTCATTTCCGAAGGAAAGGTAAAATTGGCATATACGACCCATTTCCTGATTTCCAACAATGAAGAAATCGGCTATGGCGGTAATTCCAATATCCCAGAGAAAACAGTCGAATATTTAGCCGTCGATATGGGTGCGATCGGTGATGGACAATCGACGGATGAATACAGCGTTTCCATTTGTGCTAAAGACTCCTCAGGCCCTTATCATTATAAATTGCGTCAGCATCTTGTCACACTTGCCCAAGGGAATGCTGTCGACTACCGTGTCGATATTTATCCGTATTATGGATCGGACGCTTCCGCTGCGATCCGGGCAGGGTATGATGTCGTGCATGGTCTAATCGGACCGGGGATTGATGCTTCCCATGCCTTCGAGAGAACACATATCTCCTCATTAAAGCATACAGCCAATCTGATTTTGCATTATATACAATCAGAGTTGGTGTAATCGTGAAAAAAGCCCGCACTCAAGTCATATGAGTGCGGGTTTTAAACTGGCTTTTATAGCGATAGTTTTATTTTATGTGAGTTTCGGTCATATACTCGTGAATTTCACGCATTTACTCGTGAGTTTCGCGCATTTACTCGTGAATTTCGCCATTTACTCGTGAATTTCACGCATTTACTCATGAATTTCGCGCATTTACTCGTGAATTTCGCACATTTACTCGTGAATTTCGCGCATTTATTCGTGAATTTCACGCATTTACTCGTGAATTTCACGCATTTAATCGTGAATTTCACGCATTTAATCGTGAATTTCGCACATTTACTCGTGAATTTCACGCATTTACTCGTGAGTTTCGCACATTTACTCGTGAATTTCGCACATTTACTCGTGAATGCCAAATAATAATTTTTTATAATGTTAACTCTTGTGGAGGTTGACCATTGTTGTTCATCAACCGGATGCTTTCAGGCTTAATTTGAAGGATTAAATAATTTGGATCGTTTGGACTGTCAAACCAATTTTCAAATGACTCATTCCATAATTTATCTTTTAATTCCTTTGAATCGTTAATTTTCGAGGTACCTGAGATTTCTAAGTAAGAATCGCCTAATCCTTCATTTTCATAACCAATCAGGATATGAACATTTGGATTCTTTTCAATTTCATCAATTTTTTCCGTATTTGCATTCGTTGGCGTGTATAAAGTTAATTCTTCATTAAAAAATGTCATATAGCGTGAATGTGGTTTGTTATTTTCTACAGATGATAAAACTCCTATTTTATGATCACCGATGATGTTCAATACTTTTTCTTTTAATTGGTTTTGGCTCATCTTTGCACACTCCTTTTATTTTTTACTCTATTACTTTTCCTCTCTTTTCATTAAGTTAAACAAAATTCTGCTGTTTGCCATTTTTATGAATGAAGACTTAGACAAGTTGCCATACTAGTCATTATGTGTTCTGTATAGAGCAACTTAATGATTCTTAATCCATTTGTAAAGGTGAGTATGAGGAATGAATTGTGGTGAATTACTTATCATTGGCGGGGCAGAGGATAAGTGCCTTGAAGGTGAAGTATTAAATAAATTTGTCGAGCTTGCAAACCGTTCAGATGGCGGAATAGGAATATTGCCTACAGCGAGTGAAATTCCTGAGGAAGTGAGTACCGAGTATATCAAGATTTTCAGGGATTTAGGCGTGGACAGGGTGGAAGTGATCAAGCTGGATTCAAGGCAGGATGCAGACGATCCGGCGATTTGTAAACAGCTGATATCCTTTTCCGCCATCTTCATTACTGGAGGAAACCAAAGCCGGTTATCTGAGCGGATTGGGAAATCCAAATTCCATCATACCCTTTCTAATGCCTGGCATAAAGGAATGGTGATAGCAGGGACAAGTGCTGGCGCCTCCATTTTAGGTAAGCATATGATCGTTGCTGCTGATACGATGCTGAATGATAATAAGTTAAAGGTCGAGATTGGGATAGGTTTCGGCTTCCTTGACGACCTGATAATTGACCAACATTTTTCCCAGCGTGGCCGCTTTGACCGTCTGTTAAGTGCGATAGCAGGGAATAAAGAAATTATGGGTATTGGCATTGATGAAAATACAGCAATTTTAGTTAAAGAAGGATATTTTGAAGTATTTGGCCAACATCAAGTATTAGTTCTTGATGGCAGCAACAGTGATTATATCAATATCACATCTTCCGATAATGGCAGTGAAGAGTTGACTCTCTCGGGATTTAATCTTCATGCACTTACCAGGGGATACCGTTTTGACCTGCTTACCAGGAAATTGTTGATGAAAAAGGGGATCCAACCATGATTATCAATCGAGTCCGTTATTTAAAAGGACCTAATTATTTTGCTTATACACCAACGATTTGCATTGAATTGGATATAGGGGAATTGGAAGAGAAACCATCTGATTCGATTCCTGGATTCAATGAAAAATTATTGAGGACGCTCCCGAACCTGGGAAGCCATACATGTTCAAAAGGGTATCGAGGCGGTTTTGCTGAAAGGCTTAGAAAAGGTACATGGATGGGACATATTTTAGAGCATATGACGATTGAGCTTCAAAACTTAGCTGGAATTGATGCCATTCGGGGAAAAACGGTAATGATGGAAAAGAAGGGTCATTATTATGTAACCTTCGACTATAAGGAGCCTCAGTCAGGTCTTCAAGCTTTTTTAGCAGCAAAAGATATCGTGGAAGCCATCCTGAATGGTGAAAACCTTATAAATGTACAATTTTATGTAAAACAAATAGAGCAGATATATTATAAAAATAAACTGGGGCCTAGTACAGAAGCCATTTTTAAGGCTGCGCAGGCAAAAGATATCCCTGTCGAGCGAATGGGTGATGAAAGTTTACTGCGTATAGGCACCGGTTCAAGGCAAAAGTATGTCCAGGCGACAATTTCTAGCCAGACTTCGAATATTGCCGTGGAGAATTCATGTGATAAATCATTGACCAAATCTATATTAAAAGGGTGTGGCCTTTCTGTACCTGAAGGGGATATTGCCCATTCCATTGAAGAAATCTTTACCACAGCGGACAAGCTGGGTTTTCCACTGGTTATAAAACCGTATAACGGTAGACAGGGAGAGGGTGTCATCACCCATATTAAAAATAAGGATGAACTATTCAATGTAGTCAATTGTTTGGAGTCGCATGTGGAGAAGTACATTGTCGAACGACATATTGAAGGACATGATTACAGGTTATTGATAGTAAATGGAGAACTTATAGCCGCTAGTTTAAGGCTTCCTCCCTATGTTATTGGAAACGGTAAGGAAACGATACGCAAGTTGATAGAAAAGGAAAATCGTAATGAATTGCGTGGAGAAGGTCATGAAAAACCGATGTCAAAAATCCCCCTTACACATACCGTGACGTGTTATTTGGAAAAATCGAACCGGGCACTGGATACAATTCCGAATCAAGGAGAAGTGGTTCAAGTTGTCGGCAATGCAAATCTTTCGACTGGTGGAAAGGCAATAGATGTAACGGACCAGGTCCATCCAACCATTAAGAATATGGCGCGTGCTGCCGCGAAAGCAATCGGTTTGGATATAGCCGGAATAGACTTGATCTGTGAGGATATCTCAAAATCAATCGAACATTCACGGACTGCGATAATCGAGGTGAACGCTGCACCGGGAATTCGAATGCATCACTATCCGAGTGAAGGAAAAAAAAGGGATGTAGGCAAAGCCATTATCGATTATTTATTTCCGACACGGGAAGAGGCGGCGATACCGATCATCGCGGTGACCGGAACAAATGGAAAAACGACAACGACCCGATTGGTTCATTATTTTCTTTCAAATGAAAATACGAAGGTAGGAATGACGAATTCCGATGGAGTATATATCGGCGATAAGGTATTGGATCAAGGTGACTGCAGTGGCCCGGTCAGTGCAAGAATGGTATTGGCACATCCTGAAGTTGATGTAGCTGTATTAGAAACGGCACGGGGGGGGATTCTGCGTGAAGGTCTAGCATTTCGTCAGTGTGATGTTGGCATCATTACAAATGTTAGTGAGGATCACCTCGGCCGTGATGGAATTGAAACATTGGATGATCTCATAAAATTAAAGAGGCTGGTAGCCGAAATCGTTCAAAAAACAGGCTATTGTGTGCTGAATGCAGATGATCCGAATGTAGCTGCCATGGAAGCTTTTACAGATGGGGAAGTGATTTTTACTTCTACAGATGCCACCCAGCCTCAGGTGAAGGCCGCCATTAAGGGAGGATGTAAAGTTTGGTTTGTCAATGAACAAGGTATGATCTGCCATTCATCAGATGGTGTCATTTCTCAGTTTATGGATTGCTCGATGATTCCAATAACGATTTCCGGCAATGCACGTCATAATATCGCCAATTTACTTCAGGCGTTAGCCGCAGCCCAAACCCAAGGTATTTCCATGGAAGAACTAAGAAGGAAGGCTGTCACGTTTATGCCTGATACGAATTTGTCCAAAGGGCGTTTCAATTTAAAAAAGTTGAATGAGCGAACGATCATCATCGACTATGCCCATAATGAAGCAGGATTAAAGGCCATATTCGAAACGGTCAGTGCCTATAACAAAAATCGTCTTATCACTGTTTTGGCAGGACCGGGAGACCGTATTGATGAAGAGCTCATCAGACTATCCAAGGTGGCGGCAATGAATTCTGATCTGTTCATCATTAAAGAAGACGATGATTTGCGGGGAAGGGAGCCTCTCGAAGTAGCGAGGCTGCTAAAGGAAGCTGCGGTAGAAGCAGGGTTACATAAAGATCAGGCATTTATCGTTCTTAATGAATTGGACGCATTCGTAAAAGCTTGGGAAACATCACAACCTGGTGATCTATTATTGTTCTTCTACACCGATTTTGAATATGTAGAGCGGTTTTTCGAAAAAGTTGCAACAAATCCATTGCCAAAAAAATAAAAGAAAGTGCATTACGCAGGGCGAAATGCACTTTCTAATAATCTGAATCAAAATGATATCAAAAGCTAATTTTCAGTACCACGATAACATCGGAAAGCCATGCTTCCCATTTTCATGAATGGGAAGCATGGCCTTTGCACTTATTTATTAGCGTTAATCCATAGGATGCCAGTCGCCTTTTGTGTTGTGATATTTCCATGACCATCTGCAGCTTTTACTTCCACGACGGCACCAGGTGCCTTTACATTCGCTGTTGCAGTATAGTAGCCAACGTAATGTCCTGAAGATGTTTCTTTCATCGGCAATTCAGTTGCATTTGCGATGCTCCTTGCATTTGTCAAAGGCATCAGTATCGAGAAACTGGTTGTTAGTCCGGGTTCACTGTCAAATTCGATTTTGACCGATTCGCCACTTTTCAAGGTCTTATCCTCTTTCGGCAATAAATCAGTTATTTCCGGGGCGATATACTTTGCATCGATCGAGACGGATTTAGTGCTTTTATTGCCTGCCTTGTCCAGTGCGACTACCTTAATGTTATTGATACCTTCATTCAACATAAGTCGATAGGAGAAGGTGTTGTCTTTCACAGTAGCTTTCTGACCATTTACTTTGACATTATTAAGATTTTCATCCGAAATCGCACCTGTAACGATTACCGATTCACGGTTGGTTTTGGAACCGTCTACAGGTGCAGCAATCGCAAGTTCCGGTTTAGCCGTATCCAATATCACTTTTACAGATGGAGAGGCCTCAGTAGAACCTTGACTAGTTCGAGCTTTTGCTGTCAAAGTATTTTCACCATTCCCTAATGTGACTGGAACAGTGAAGGTTCCTGCTTCAGTTGAATCAGTACTTGCTACTTTCTCACCTTTGTTAAAAATATCTACCTTTGTTGTAGGTGCGGATATACCTTCAACTGTTACTTCTTTTTGATTCGAATACGCATTGTCTTTAGGAGAGGTAATTACAGGTTCCTTCACTTCGTAATTGACAGTGGCACGAATCATGTAGTTTCCTTCCTCAGTTGGTGATTGCGACCATGAACCACCGACACCCTGCCAGCTTCGTCCTGCATTAGGCCCATCTTCATCTGTACCTAATCCTGGAGCATTCGGATTGGCCTTTGATTGGGTATAAACAATAAAGAAATCACCCTCAACCATGATTCCATGCTCGCTCAGATCAACATGTGTCCATTGACCGTCACGCAACGCAGTCTTATTGAAAGGACCTGCGATTTTTTTACCTGGCAATCCGTCTGTTCCTGAAGCATCATATACAGAAACTTGGAATTCAGTCCCGCCCGGAACAGGCCATGTGGTATCCCAGAAGCGTAAGAGAGCGCCGGTTACATTTGCCGTTTTATTTCCCGAAGCTAGCGACATCTTTACTGCCCAGCTGTTTCCTGCCGCATTATAGGCACGGGCATTTTCTGCTGTTCCGTCGTCATACTTAATCTCATCTGGGTACCCGATGAACGGTTTCAGTTCAATATCTTTCGTGGAGTTATTACCGTCCGAAATCGTTACTGATGCTTCATTGCCGTAATAAGAAGGAGCCACGACTTTCAAGGTGTATTTACCTTCATAAGCAGTTAAGGAGTATTCACCCTTTGAATCTGTGGTTACCGGTTTAATGGCAGCATCTTCAAGAAGGTATACTGTAGCGCCAGAAACTGGTTCACCAGAAATTTTGTTGGTGATTGTACCGTTGATTGTACCTTTAGGAATTTCTTGAAGTATAAAGTTCGCAGTTGTTATGTCATCCTGTTCTACGTTGACTCTTGCTGTTTGCGATAGATACCCATAAGTTTCTGCTTGCAAAGTGTATGAACCTGATGCATGTGTTAGTTGGTAGGAACCATCTTGTGGGTTTGTATACACAGATCTACCTGTTTCTAAAACACTGACCTGAGCCTGCAATGGAAGAAGTAATGGAGCAGGCTGAGCTTTTTCAGGGTCACTCACTTTTTCTGCAATGGGCTTAATTTTATCAGGATCAACTTTCGGTTTGGCTGAAACGGAAGAGTCAGACTTGTTTATACCTAATCCTGTTTTAGCTTTTGCAGACGGTTGAAGGGCAGTATCAGCCAATTTAACATCATCAATATACCAGCCAGGTTTTTGGACTGAACCATCAGATGTTACATTAAAGGCAATATAGATTCGTTCTCCAGCATATTGGCTAAGGTTTACTTCACCATCAATCCAACTATTTGACTTATCGTTAAAACGAGCTGCTTGAACCCAGTTCGTTCCATCTTCAGAGATAAATAAATGGGCGAAATCATAATTCTTTTCAAGTTCGTACCAATGTTTAAATTGTAAATAGCTTGTCCCTTCTGGAACATCGATTGGAGGCATTTGCAGACTCATGTTGGCACCATTGGAATAGTTTCCAGCAAGATTTGTTGCATAAACCTTTTGACCGGAAGATGCAGAATCTGGTCCGCTTGACGGAACGCCCCAATCCCAGTCATTATTCGTGCCAAATGAGCTCCATCCAGTTGTTGGTTTCTCTTCGAAATCCTCTGTATAACCTAATCCAATACCAGGCAAAAGATCGATGGTATAATCATCTGTAGCTGTCTCTGAACCACCGAAGTCTGTAGCGGTCCATTTATAAACGATGGTATCTTCCGTCAAGTCCGAACCCGGAATAGTAGCCTCAAACGTTCCCGATTTATGGTCACCGTCCGATTTTTGACCTTTGATTTCAGCCCAAGTTCCATCGGCTTTTTGATAGATAAGGGTAACGGAAGTGACACTTACATTATCAGACACTTCAGCCTGAAGCGATAGATTCATTTTTTTATACGACTTTTCTGGTGCTTGATGCGAAATGACAGCTGCTTCTGAGTCATCTCCAGACTTGGTTACTTTTCCTTCAATTTTCCCAAGTCCGCTTACAACTGACGAAACTGCATCAAATGCATTTACAAGGCCATAGCCATAGGCATGGTTGGGCGTTACTGGATAATTATTGTCTGTCAATGGAGTAGCAGTTGTTAGTAAAATTTCCTCAAGTTGGTCAACTGTTAAGCTGGCATTTGCTTGTCTTAATAGAGCAGCGACCGCTGAAATGTGAGGACCTGCCATAGATGTCCCGTTCCATCCGCCTTCATATGCACCGCCAGGAACGGCAGAACGAATGTTGACGCCTGGTGCAGAAATATCCGGTTTAATTTCTCCGTAGGGTGATGGTCCGCGTAAGGAAAAACTGCCGACCTTATTGTTTAGGTCGGTTGCTCCAGTGGCAAATGCCTCTGGATAGTTCGCTGGATTCGCTACTGAACCAGCACCGCCAGGATTTGATAATGTAGTGTTTCCTGCAGAAAATTCCGGGAATATCTCTGCAGCTTTCCAGGCTTGTACCATTGGACGGTACCACTCATCGAGACCTGCTCCGCCCCCCCAAGAGTTATTGACAACATCAGGTGCTTTCTCAGGATGGGGATTTCCAGAAGCATCTTTCGGAGCGATAACCCATTCTCCTGCCTCTAATAAATCTATGTCTGACCCGCCATCTTCAGAAAACGCTTTAACGGAAATGAATGTGGCACCTGGGGCAACCCCGATTTGATTTGCACCATTTGGTTCAGAACCTACCATCGTACCGATTGTATGTGTTCCATGACCCAAGTCATCATAGGGAGCGGCTTGTCCGCTAACTGCATCAAACCAATTATATTCATTGTTTGGCACGTCTGGATTGGCAGGATTATACCCGCGATACTTTGTTCTCAGTGCTGGATGGTTCCACTGAACTCCTGTATCGATAGAAGCGATAACCGTACCCGCACCATCAATGCCCATATTCCAGACAGCAGGTGCTCCGATTTTTTCGATATTCCATTCAATTCCTGCAGTACCGGCCCGTTTATTGCTGGCTTTTGAAGTTGCAGTTTTGCTTGCCGGCTGAATGAGCTGCCTCTTTTCATTTGGCATGATTCTTTCCACTTCGGGAAAGAGGGCGATTTGCTTCATGACATCTTTTGTAGCAGTAACAGCAATCGCATTAACAATATAAAAAGATTGAAAATCCTTTGCATTACCGGCTTTTTCTTGCTTTTTTAAGTAGTTCTTAATATTGACTTGTGTTTCAAGAGCAGTAGCACGAAGCTCAGAGACTACACTTGATCGTTTAAGTAACTTTGAATTATTTGCAGATAATTTTTGTGATTTTGCTATTTTTGCAGCTTTTGAGGATACGTCCTTGGTGTCCACTTGTTCTTTGAATTTAACGAGAAAGGTTACCTTTTCTTTTTTTTCAAACTGTTTAAGTACTTTAGAGGCAACTTTCTTTTGATTCTTTCCCGATAATTCATCTTTAGCGGAAGTATGAAGTTTATTAGATGCTGCTGTGATGGAGCTTGTCGGCAGAATGATCGATCCAATAAGCATGATCGTGAATAATAAACCTAACCATTTTCGTTTGTTTTGCAAGTTTTTTCCCCCTATTCCATTTTCAAAGAACAAAAAGCGACCAGCCTATACCCAATTTCTCCTCCTTTCTAAATAATTGGCCACTATGTAGAACCATGTTAATGATAACCAATAAACATATGAGAAAAATGTCATATTTTGGAATTAAAAATGCTATTTCGTGAAAATGAACACATTGTAGGAAGAGTGTGTATGGAAAAATAAGGGGAAATACCTCTGGTTTGAAAAGAGAACGGAAGGAATATAAAAAAAACATGCTATTCTACGGGTGTCAAAAGGACTCTTTTTTATTTCAAAAATAAAAATGGTAATAAAGGTTCAAAATGTCTTGTTTACAATTTGTTATATAGACGGCAATCTTTACTCGAGACATGTCAGTGAATGGAAAGTCCTTGAACGAAAAAAAAGCTAATCCAATTTGGATTAGCTTTTTTTCATAACCGTTTCATTCTTCGCAGGCACATTGGCATGATCTTTTTTATAAACTCGTTGCAGCACGATGGACTGAACAATCATGAATAAACCTCCGATTGACCAATACAGTGGCAATGCTGCAGGAGCGGAGAAAGAAATGAATAAAATCATCACTGGTGAGAGCAGGCTCATCACCTTCATTTGTTTCTGCTGTTCTTCCGGCATTTGTCTCATGGAAATGACTGATTGGAAATAATAGATGACACCAGCGATAATCGCCATGGCAATATTCGGCTGGCCAAGGCTGAACCAAAGGAAATTATGGGTCGCAATTTCATGGGAACCTTGAATCGCATAATAAAAGCCCATTAGAATCGGCATTTGGATTAAAAGCGGCAGACAGCCCATATTTAGCGGATTGACTCCGTGCTTTTGGTATAGCTGCATCATTTCCTGTTGCAGGGCCTTTTGTTTAACTGGATCCTTAGTCTCTTTAATTTTCTGTTGGATTGCTGCCATTTCTGGTTTCAGCCCATTCATCTTCGTTTTCATGCTGAGCTGTGTTTTATATTGCTTGGCAGTCAGTGGAAGCAAGACTAGACGGATGAGAAATGTCATCATAATGATACTTAAACCATAGTTACCATTAAATATATCAGCATTGAATTCAAGCATTTTTGTCATGGGGTTAACCAATGCTGTATGAAATGGGCCGCTCGTTGCTGCAGAGCATCCTGTCAAAAGGGTCGTAGCTAAAAATAGGACGGTAATTAGTAACATGCTTTTCTTCTTCAAAATAATTCCTCCTCGAATTGTAAGTAGTTAAACAACAATAAGGAGGCTTGGTTCATCTGAATCATCGAGTGAATCCTTTTGCTTTTGCCGGATAAATGTGAAAAAGCGCTGTGCACCCCGCCAGTCAAAAATGCTGCATGCTTGAACAGGGGATTTACCTTTATCTGAGTGAATCGAAGCTTGATGTTTATCATTCAAAAGCGATTGCTTTTTATTTAAGAAGTAAAACGCAGCCAGTGGAAAGACAAAGGTCAATAAGTAACCTGCCCATACCGCATGACGAACGGTCTGATAATCGAATTCTAATAATAATTCCCACATAGGAATCCCTCGTTTTTTCTAAGATAAAAAAATTTAGTTCCGCTGGCCTCCACGTTGATTTAGGGGCCAGGAATGACTATCTTGATTTAATGAGTTTAAATCATTAAGAACACTATATCAAATTTTAGTGCATGAAAGCTAAAAAATATAGGGTTATTTTCAAAAAATACACAGGGAATATTTTCTGGAATATTAATTTGACATTAAACGTCTTGCAGAATCCAGATCGTGAATGTAATTCGAGCGAGATTGCACAAATGGACATTCGTCTACATATGGATAAAAGGAAGTTCAAATATGAGGTGAAGAAGTATAAACCGACCGATACAATCAACCAAAATAACGGTACCGAAAACTCCGTGGCAGGTAAAAGATGGAGACGAAGCCACCAGCGATGGGCCTATTATGGAACGGACGCGCATGAAATACCATCATTTCAATGTTTTAAAAAACCAATCCGTATGAGGGATTGGTTTTTTATTTAGGCTCTTTTCGTAAAGATTGTTGTTTTTAAAACGAAACTATTTAAGGTTGATTGGAGCGGAAGTGCGAGACTCCTGCGAGAGCAGCGGGACAGGTGAGACCCCACAGGCGTTTACGCCGAGGAGGCTCACCGCCCGCACCAAGGAAAGCGAGCATCTGGAGGGAAATCAACCACAACTCACTACCTGGTAAATAGCAACAAAGTATGTGAAAACAGCCTTTATTTTTTAATTCATTCAAAGTTTCAATCCAAAAAATAATCAGGAAAATCGGAGATGATACCATCTAACTTCATCTTTTTGAACATGTGTATTTGTTTTTTATTGTTGACGGTCCATGTATACACTTTCATCCCGTGCTCCTGGATGCGCATTTGCAGCTTAGGACTCATAATCGTTTGCTTTGGATTCAAAAATGATGCAAACTCTGCAATCTCTTTTAATTTTTGGTCATTAATTCGCCGTTTTATCAAAACGCCCACTTGTATGTCCGGCATTAGCTGATGAAACCTTTTCATGGATTCCAAATCGAACGAATGAACCATAACCCTATTATTCCCTGATGAATATTCTTGGATCTTTCCTAATTCTTCAGCAAGTTTCTTTTCAATGCCAGGATAAGAAGATGGATGTTTTATTTCGATTAAGATTCCAACTTCAGACCCGAAATTCTCCAATACCTCACTAAGTAAGGGGATCCTTTCGTTTTTATAACGAGCATGATACCAGCTCCCTGCATCCAATTCCTTTAATTCGGCCGCCGTGTAATCACGGAGGTTTCCTTTGCCGCTTGTGGTTCGATCCAGTGTGGGATCATGATGAACCACAATTACACCATCTTTACTAAGATGAATATCCACTTCCAGGAAATCAGCTCCCAATTCAATTGCTTTATTAAAAGATGCCATTGTATTCTCGGGGCAATATCCAGATGCACCGCGATGTCCTATCTTAAGGGGGGAATGCTGCATAATGAAGTTCCCAGGGAATTCACTCTTTGTTCTTTTAGAGTAGAGGACGAACAAAACAAGTACAAGTATGGTAACCGAGATAATAAGTAAAAATGCAATCACCGTTCACACTCCTTTTAGACACATTAATAATAAAAATCTTCGTTATCCTTTACCTTAACTTAAATAAAATAAAAGAAATTTGCAATTTGACAGCTTCATTTCATAATTTTATTTGTTAAATAGGAAAAAAACATATTTAACACAATCCAGACTTAAGAGGATTTATTGGAAAGGCATGGAATACTTATAATTTAAGTATCAATAAAGGGGGAAAGCTGATGGAATTGCAGGTGAAACCGAAGTCTAAAAAGTGGAAGGGGAATTTTGGTTTATTTTTTTCCCTGCCCATTATTTCATGGGCCTTATACGATTTTGCCAATACGATTTTTTCTTCTAATATCAATACGATTTTCTTTCCATTTTTCCTCCAGGAACAGATAGGGGAAAATGCTGTCCTAGATCAGATTGCCAGTACCTTCATCTCCTACGCAAATGCGATTGCCAGTTTGTTTCTTGTTTTGTTTTCCCCGCTGTTCGGGGTCATGATCGATAGAACGGGAAAAATGAAAAAATACATTATGATTTTCACACTCATTTCTGTTGCAAGTACATTTTTAATGGGGATTTTTGGAGGGATTTCATTCGATGGAAAGTTTCTTGGCATCCCAATTTCCTTAGCGATCGTCATTCTTTTATTTGTAATCGCTAAGTTTTTCTATCATTCAAGTCTTGTTTTCTATGATACGATGATGAGTGATCTAGGCACGAAAAAGCAATTGCCGCTTATATCAGGCTTTGGAGTGGCGGTAGGCTACCTTGGAACGTTAGTGGGATTGTCGATCTATCCATTCATAAGTAAAGGGAGTTCACATGAAGCCTTTATGCCTACGTCCATTTTATTTCTGGTTTTTTCGCTTCCCTTATTCTTTTTTTTAAAAGAGACCC
Organism: Peribacillus sp. SIMBA_075; assembly: GCF_046534585.1. Taxonomy (NCBI): domain Bacteria; kingdom Bacillati; phylum Bacillota; class Bacilli; order Caryophanales; family Bacillaceae; genus Peribacillus; species Peribacillus sp. SIMBA_075. Next base: position 191,176 of record NZ_JAWRYN010000004.1, read on the forward strand.
CAAAACAGCAAAAAGCCAAACAACCTTTTTTATCCGGTTATAAGGAAATTAAATCAACATTCAAAGAGATGCAATCCTATCGATCCGTTTTTACATTCATGATTGCTTATTTCTTTTTAAACGATGCAATTGCGACCACTATTGGCATGATGGCCGTATATGCCAAGACTGTTGTCGGATTTTCTTCAAGCGGGTTCATTTTGCTTTACTTGGTATCGACAGTATCGAGTATTGCCGGATCGTTTCTGTTTGGATACATCACACAGTCGAAGGGATCGCGGATAGCTGTGACATATGTGGGAATTCTGCTCTTGGTCGCTTTATTTATTGCGGTCTTTGCCCAAACCGCTCTTTGGTTCTGGATTGCAGGAAGTATGTTCGGCATTTCGCTGGGGTCGATGTGGGTTACATCACGGACATATATAATTGAATTGACCCCGGATGAGAAGAGGGGCCAATTTTTTGGGCTATTTGCATTCTCTGGAAAAGTATCTTCAATAATCGGTCCGCTTTTATATGGAACGATTACGTTGGTTTTCCATGACCTCGGTACATTGGCGAGCCGGATGGCATTAGGGTCACTGATTATCATGGCGGTAATTGGTCTGGGCTTTCTTTTGAAAATGAAGGGTTTGGAAGAAGTGAAATAAGGAAAAGGGAATGGAGCAAGGCCCATTCCCTTCCTAATCTTTATACCAAAATCAAGGTGACATCAATGTTCCCACGAGTTGCTTTTGAATAGGGGCAGGTCATGTGGGCTTTTTTGACAAAGTCTTCGGCTTCTGCTCTGCTTAAGTCAGGAATTGAAACATCCAACCTTACAGCCAATTTAAAGCCACCGTCTTCCTCATCTTTACCGATCGTGACATTTGCCGTCACGGAAGTATCGACTTTTTGCTTTTCTTTTTGCAGAACAAGATTCAAGGCACTGTCAAAACACGCAGCATAACCGGCTGCAAATAATTGTTCAGGGTTTGTAGCTCTTTCACCGGAACCACCCAATTCCTTAGGTGACCTCACATCAAAATCCAGAATTCCATCCTCTGACTTAACATGTCCTTCACGACCGCCGTGTACGGTAACAGTAGCTGTATATAATGGTTTCAATAAAAACAACTCCTTTGTATATTCTTACTATCATTAGTTCCCGCCTTTAAGTCTTATTAAACAAAATAAAGGGGGTTTATAGGAGTGCATTGCTTGAATTTTGGTTATTAATTGGTTTTAAATTGGAAGAAATTGTTTTATAATGAACTGTATTAGAAGGTGTAATACACCCAATGTTCAAGGAGGGTTGATGATGTTTGAGTTGGATGTACAAAGCAGAAAGCCGATATATGAGCAATTGATGGATAAGTTTAAGGAACTAATGATCAATGAAGTTTTACAGGCACATAATCAGCTCCCATCCATTCGAATATTGGCTCAGGAATTGACCATCAATCCAAATACAATCCAAAAAGCATACAAGCAGCTTGAATTCGACGGGTATATTTATACTTTACCAGGAAAAGGGAATTTTGTGGCACCTCCTAAATCTTTGAAAAATTCATTTAATGAAGAAAAGATCAGAAATGAGCTTGCAAAGGTTCTCGCTGAAGCTCTGTATATCGGGATAGATAAACATGAAATTTATAGATTAGTAAAAGAAATCAGTCCATTGGCAAAGGGGGGAGATTCATGATTGAAATAAAACAGGTGAGTAAATTATATGAGGGAAAAGAAGCAATCAAGAACGTCACCTTGGTCATACAAAAAGGCTCCATTTTCGGGTTATTAGGTTCCAATGGAGCGGGGAAAACGACTCTATTAAAAATGCTTTCAGGCAATCTGATACAGGATTCCGGTGAAGTCTTTATTGATCGATCATTTGTGTTTGAAAACCGTGAAGTGAAAAATCGTTGTTTCTTCCTCCCTGATACGCCATATTTCCTGGCTAACTATACGATCATGCAAATGGCAGGTTTTTATAGCCATATTTATAGTGATTGGAATCAAGAACGTTTTTACCAATTACAGGAAGTTTTCTCGATGCCTTTCCAATATAAAATACATAAACTATCAAAGGGTATGCAGAGACAGGTTGCTTTTTGGCTCGCACTCTCGACGATGCCGGAAGTTCTCATCCTAGATGAACCGTTTGATGGGTTAGATCCGGTCATGCGTAAAATTGTGAGACAGTTGTTGATTCAGGATGTCTCGGAAAGGGATATGACGGTATTAATATCGTCTCATAATCTCCGGGAAATTGAAGATCTAGCTGACCATGTAGGGATATTGCATAAGGGAGAGCTTGTTATCCAAAAGGATCTGGACGACTTAAAAGCAGATGTACATAAAGTGCAAATTGCCTTTAAACATAAAATCCCCCATGGTTTATACCGTGGAATTCAAATTCTTAACAAGGAAAGGCGCGGCAGTGTGATCGTTTGCATTGTTAAAGGTGCAGAATCCGTGATTAAATCGCACTTTAATCAATTTCAGCCTGAAATATTCGATATTCTCCCCCTTACTCTAGAGGAGATATTCATTTATGAAATGGGGGATATAGGTTATGTCATCCAGAATAACCTGGTTTAATCAAGAATTGATTATCTATATTTTCAGAAGCACTGGCTGGATTGGCTTCCTATACTTCGTCGGCCTAATATTTGCACTGCCACTGGAAATGTTAACGATTATTTTGAATGAGAATAATGAATATGTTGAGTTCGAAAACCTTTTTTCCAGTCAGCAGATGATTCAATATGTCTTGGTCATCGTTATTCCAGTATTATTTGCCATCTTCCTCTTTCGGTTTTTACAGATGAAACAAGCTTCCGATTTTATTCATAGTTTACCGATTACTAGACGAAACATCTTTTTTCATATGATTGGGACGGGAATGGGCTTCATAGTTTTGCCTATTTTACTTACAGGCTCAATCTTGATATTATTCCACTCTGCAATAGACATAGAAAGGCTTTATACCATTCCGGATATTTGGTCCTGGATGGGGATTACATTTATTTTGGAAGCTTTGATCTTTTCTGTTGCCGTTTTAATTGGAATGGTGACGGGATTATCGGCCTTGCAAGGCTTGCTGACATATATTTTTCTAGCTTTGCCGGTGGGATTGTTTGTCTTGTTTGCAGCCAATGTGAAGTTTTTGATAGCAGGATTTTCTGCAGATTATTATCTTAGTGCCAATATGAATGCCATTTCACCCTTATTAGCTGCAACGGAGATGGAAAAAATCACTTTTTTCTCAGTTGATATATTAATCTACAGTATATTGACCCTTCTTTTTCTGCTTAGTTCTCTTTTTCTATATGAGAGGAGGAAGCTGGAGCATGTATCGCAGGCATTTGTTTTCCCTAAGATAAAGCCATTATTTAAATTCGGACTGACTCTATGCATGATGCTGCTGACAGGGCTTTATTTTAGCGGAACGACAGGCAAACCAGGCTGGATTTTCTTCGGATATATCGTTGGTTCTTTGCTTGGATATTATTTAGGGGAAATCGTCCTGCAAAAGACTTGGCGAATACGGCTCAACCTGAAAGGTTATACAGCATTCACAGTGTTTATTATTGTTCTGGCGCTTATTTTAAAAATAGACCCCATTCAATATATGTCCAAGATTCCTGATGAAAAGATGATTAACCAAATATATATTGGCGATGCTCCTTTATTTTTTGATGATGACACGTTGGATCATGCACCCACTTATCTTAAAGAGAAGGAAAATAAAGAAGCGATCAGGTTATTGCATCAGCAAATTATCGAAAAGGGAAAAAAAGTTTCAATTGGTAAATTGGATGATGGAAAATCCATATTTCTGATGTATGAACTCAAGAATGGAAGACGGTTAGCGAGGGAGTATCATTTGCAAAACTATGACTTATACCTTCCGCTTTTGGCGAAAATTTATGAATCGAGTGAATATAAAAAAACGGTTAATGAGTTATTGAATGTTTCCGCTGAAGACGTTTCTAAAATCAAGATAACGGCGAGCGGACAAGTGGAAAAATCAGTAACGATTACAGATGGTCAACAGCTGGACGAAGCAGTGCAGGCTTTGTCGGAGGACCTGAATAATCAGTCGTTCACCCAAATGACATCCTCATTTGGTGAATATGCTTCCATTGACATTCTTTTGAATAATAATAAAATCATTTATCTGAATTGGGACTCTTCTTATACTCAGTTTTCAAAATGGATGGAAAATTCCGGACAAGCGGAAGAAGCGCGGTTAATGGCTGATGATATCTCTTATATTCTGGTTGCAAAGACGGATCCGAAAATTTATAATTCGAATTCTGAAAGTAAGCTTGTACAACAGATTGAACAAAAGCCGAATCGCATGAAAATTAACACGTCTCCGGAAATCGATTTGGCCATTGATAATGCCCAAATCGATTGGGGCGGAGAGTATTCAGCTGCCTTTTATTATAAAGATAGCAGAGATGTGGATATCAAGAGTTTTTCTGGCGAACATGTTCCCGGCTTTATTTTAGATCATTTTAACGAATGAGTGACAAGGTGAACAAAGATATGCCGCCTGTACACTGTGAATGAAAGGAATAAAATATAAAAGGATGCCGCCCTACTACGGGCGGCATCCTTTTGCAATGCATAAGACTTATTTTTGTGTTACTTTACTTTAAAGTTTTACGACGTTTTTAGCCTGAGGTCCGCGGTTTCCTTCTTCGATCTCGAACTCAACCTCTTGACCTTCATCAAGGCTCTTGAAACCCTCTCCCTGAATGGCGGAAAAATGTACGAATACATCATCTTCATTTGGTACTTCGATAAATCCAAATCCTTTGTCGCTATTGAACCATTTTACCTTACCTGTTACTGTCATTCTATGAATCCTCCTAAAAAGTTAAAAAATATTAATGGTGATGATTTTACCTGGATGGGAAAATCAATTCACACATTATCAAGCATCCACATTCAAGTTAAAGTATCATACGAAGATGCTTGATAATGTGTGAAAGCCTAAAGTAAAAATTAACCCACTAACCTCTGGAGCAATTTCCAATTTTTTAGTATATACCCACCTTTATAAAGGATAAAACAAATGGAAGTAATTTATACATTGTGAATTGGGAAAAATACTATTAGGGAGGTTATATAAAGGGAAGTATAACGGTATTGTCGTGCAGAATTCTCCTGGTTTGAAATTTGACGGGAATGCCATGTCCCAAAAGGAAAAGCCTTTATGGTTGAAATTAAAATAATCGGGTATAGGATAAGGAAGAAAGGACTGATGGATAAATGAAGAAATTATTAAAAAGGGCCCTCATATTTGCTGCTCCCATCATATTCAAAGAAGTAAAGAAACGATGGAAAAACAAACGGAATCAAAAAGCGATGAAAACAGCAAGGTAAGTTGGAAAAACAATGAAATAATGAACGATAATCATAAGAATTCGGGTAAGGGGCGCTGATTAAGCGTCTTTTGTTTTGCTATCTGAACAAATCCTTTTATAGTGTTCCATTCACCTCTACATCTTTCCTTCATATCGTGTTAAAATAGTAAGGTTGATTGAAATGAATGCCGAGTAGCCAAGGCTTAAGCCTTATGATATATTGCTTCTTACATATATTATGTATGATCAGGATCTTTGCTGCATACAAAGAAAGGTTGCCATTCCAATGTAAAAATTACGATAAATCCCCTATATATTTTTTATTGATGACTCCAATAATGAAAGGAACATTTTATGACTACATTAAAAGACGAGGTTCACTCTCGAAGGACCTTCGCAATCATCTCTCACCCGGATGCCGGGAAAACGACTTTAACAGAAAAATTATTGCTGTTTGGTGGTGCGATTCGTGATGCCGGAACAGTTAAAGCAAGAAAAACAGGGAAATATGCTACAAGTGACTGGATGGAGATAGAGAAGCAACGGGGAATTTCCGTTACATCCTCGGTCATGCAATTTGATTATGATGATTTCCGTGTTAATATTCTCGATACACCAGGTCACCAAGATTTCAGTGAAGACACATATCGTACACTGATGGCTGTTGATAGCGCCGTGATGATCATCGACTCGGCAAAAGGGATCGAGGATCAGACGGTTAAATTATTCAAAGTATGTCGGATGAGGGGTATCCCGATTTTCACTTTTATCAATAAAATGGACCGACAAGGTAAAATGCCGCTCGAATTGCTTGCCGAACTTGAAGAGGTATTGGGGATTGAAACATACCCGATGAACTGGCCGATTGGAATGGGAAAAGACTTCGTGGGTATTTACGATAGGTTCAATAATCGGATTGAACAATTCAAAACTGAAGGGGATGAGCGTTTCCTTCCGTTGAATGACGAAGGTGAACTCGAAGTGGATCATAAACTTAAGGATTCCCAGTTATATGAGCAAACTTTGGAAGAAATCATGCTGTTGACGGAAGCGGGTAACCAATTCTCTGAAGAAAACATTGCGAATGGAAAACTTAGTCCCGTATTTTTCGGAAGTGCTTTAACGACATTCGGTGTTCAGACGTTTTTGGATGCCTATCTGAAATTTGCACCAGCCCCACAAGCACGGATGACAACATCAGGTGAAATGAGTCCTGTCAGTAATGATTTTTCCGGCTTCATTTTCAAGATACAGGCGAATATGAATCCGAAACACCGTGATCGGATTGCTTTCCTTCGTATCTGCTCCGGTAAATTCGAGCGTGGAATGAGTGTCAACTTGAGCAGGACAGGGAAACCAATCAACCTTTCTTCATCTACTCAATTCATGGCAGATGATCGGAACACCGTAAACGAAGCCGTAAGCGGGGATATCATCGGTTTATATGATACCGGGAACTACCAAATCGGCGATACGATTACAACAAGCAAAGACATGTTCCAGTTTGAAAGGCTACCGCAGTTTACACCGGAACTATTCATGAGGGTAACAGCTAAAAACGTCATGAAACAGAAACATTTCCATAAAGGAATTAACCAACTTGTACAAGAAGGGGCAATTCAGCTCTTCAAAACGGTTCGGATGGAAGAATACCTGCTTGGTGCGGTTGGGCAACTTCAATTTGAAGTATTCGAGCATCGAATGAGGAATGAGTACAATGTTGAAGTCGTGATGGAGCGCATGGGCAGTAAGATCACACGTTGGGCTGAAGATGAAAAGCTGGATGAAAATCTTCATAGCACAAGAAGCATTCTTGTTAAAGACCGGTTTGATAAATATGCATTTTTATTTGAAAACGAATTTGCACTTCGTTGGTTCCAAGATAAAAATCCTGACGTGGAATTATATAATCCAATGGATTTGAAATAATGGAGAGGCCCGTGTAATATACACGGGTTTTTTCATTATCTGGAGCATTGTTTAAATATCGAAAGGTTTTTTTGATAGTATCTTAAACATGTTTCCGGGGCTATATTTACCTGTTATTATGTGAAATTACCTATAGAGCGAATTTATGGAGGAACTTCATAATCAATCAGGCTTCGACTTAACTTGATACATTGGAACAGAAATCCCTGACATTTGGGTTGTATATCATTTTAATCAATAGTTTAACTGGAAAACATCTGATAGTGGAGGTTGTTCAGCTTGTAGAATAAGGTCCCTTTTAGGGTCTAAATCTGCAAGCTTTTTTTGTGTAATCAAAAAAAAACAGATTCCAGATAAAAGTTATATAAACAATAAAGACTGATGTTATATATACATAAGTAGGATTTGCAGTTGCCCCGTCTACATCCGCACTGATGTCTACAATTACTAATCTTTTTTCATAATCATTAACATATCTCTAGTAATTAAATGATCTTTTCTATGAGTACTGTCTTAATACATTGTTGATTTGAAATCTGTTGAAAATGCGGGTATTTTAATCATTACCCCCTGTTTTAAACATGTCGACTTTAGATAAACGGAAACAGGGAGATAGAAGATGTTAGACAGCTGAATTTTTGAAAATTAAATAGTAACTAATTGGAAAGGTTAAAAGAAAAGCGCAGTAACTTTTAGCATGGTAAGAATTACTGGGATATTCCGCGAAACTTCTTAGAACTGCATAATGCTAATAGAAAATTTGTGGCTTTAACCCTGGTGCAGGAGGAGAATAGCAAAAATAACTTATATTGAACTACCGAGGTATGCATTTATATCCAAGCCTACTAAGGTATAGTCGGTTTTATCATTGGAAAATATTGCAGATGAATTAGTATTTTTAAGGATACGATTGGCAAATGGTTAGGTTAATTGAATTAAATCAATTGGCTACCTTTTTGGAACTTGATAAAGTACCGAATAATTGTGTGATGTAGGCAAAATGAACATACTTAACATAAAAAGTATCTTCCTTAAAGTTAATAGAGTTTTTAGACCAAAGAGGTGTGTAGTAGTGAAAAAAGGGAAATGGAGTCTACAGTTTACTATTATGATACTGGTGTGTGGGGTAGTAGCCCTATCATTATTTATTACAGATATTCTTATTAGCCAAACAGTAGCGGATACAATAGAGAAGAGCCAGACTGAAAAAGCAGTAAACGTAGCACGCATGGCAGCACAAACACCGCTTGTAATCGAAGCGTTAAGTGGAAGTGGGAACAATCAGGAAGTTCAGCAATTTGCCAATAGGATAAAAAAATCGACAGATGTAGAATTTGTAGTAATAATCGATAATAATGGAATCCGGAAAACTCACCCCGATCCAAGTAAAATAGGAAAAAAATTTGTTGGGGGGGATGAGAAAGATGTATTACGAGGTAGAGAGCACATATCTATTTCCAAAGGAACTTTAGGCAGGTCATTGCGTTCTTTCACCCCTGTTTATGATTCAGAGGATAATCAAATTGGAGCCGTGGTGGTCGGTATTTCTCTTCAAAAAGTTAATGATGCTGTTTTAAAAAGCCGTTTTAATATTTATGTGGGAACCGTTTTTGGAATATTAACCGGAATTGCCGGGGCAATCCTTTTGGCAAGGTATATTAAGAAAATATTATTTGGGCTGGAACCTTTTGCTATTGCAAAGGTTTTAAAAGAGCGAAACGCCATTTTACAATCAGTTCGGGAGGGAATTATAGCGGTAGATCAGAGTTCAACCATTACTCTCATAAACAAAGCAGCTTTAAAGATATTTAAAAAAGCGGGCATTAATGAAAATCCAACGGGTAAAAAGGTAACTGGTTACATGCCTGGCTCAAACCTGGATAGAATCCTGGAGACCGGCAAGGCCGAATTGGATAAAGAGCAGGATTTAAACGATAGTGTCTTACTAGTGAATAGGGTGCCAGTATTTGTAAAGGATGAAATCGTGGGTGCCGTGGCTACATTTCGTGATAAAACAGAAATACATCTGCTGGCGGAGCAGCTTACTGGAGTCCGTTTATATGCTGAATCTTTAAGGGCCCAGTCGCACGAATTCATGAACAAACTTCATGTAATACTTGGTATGGTGCATATGCATTATTATGATCAGCTTGCAGCATATATTAGTGATCTTGTTGACCACAGAGAGAACGAGATTGGCTTTATTACCAAAACCGTTAAAGATCCAGTACTAGCCGGTTTTTTAATTGGAAAACTAAGTTATGCCAGGGAAGCAGGTGCTAAGCTGGCATTATCCTCTGACTTTCAATTGCCAGAACCAGAAAATGCATCTATTACTCATGAGCTAATTACGATAATAGGAAATTTGATTGACAATGCTATAGAAGCAGTGGAAAAAAGGCCCGTTAAACGAATTGAATTAAAGTTTGATTATGCAGATGATATTTTAACTATTGAAGTTCATGATACTGGACAGGGAATATCTGATGCCAATCTTAATCATATCCTTCTAAAAGGATTTACAACAAAAGGAGATGACAGGGGGATTGGTTTATATTTGGTTAAGGCAAGCCTGGATAAGCTAGGTGGAGATCTCGATATTAGTTCAAAAGAAGGTCAAGAAACAACGTTTGTGGTTTATATACCATACAAAAGCAAGGATGATGTAGGATGATTAAGGTAATGATCGTAGAAGATGACCCGATGGTTGCTGAGTTCAATAAGCGCTATTTGAATCAAGTCGATGGCTACGAATTAGCTGCTGTCTGTTCCTCAGTGGATCAAGCTCTGAATGTATTGGAAAATCAAAGAATAGGGTTAGTTCTATTAGACATTTTCATGCCTGGGAAAAATGGACTCGATTTACTCTCACAAATTCGAGAAAGTGAAAAAGAGATAGATGTTATTGTCATTTCTGCTGCGTCGGACATTGAGAGGATTCAGAAAGCATTGAGACTAGGTGCTGTTGATTATTTAATTAAGCCGTTTGAATTTGAACGTTTTAACGCGGCCTTATCAGCATATCGGAACAAATCAGCTTTTATCCAAGATAAAAATATGCTAAATCAAGAAGAATTAGATTATCGAATATTGCATCAAGAAGAAAATCATTTACCAGAGGAATTACCGAAAGGATTAGCTCAAGATACCTTAAAGATTATATGGAATGTGATACGGGTATTTAAAAATGCTCCCTTTTCAACAGAGGAAGTCGTAAATGTGGCGGGTATATCCAGGGTATCAGTAAGGAAATATTTAAAATTCATGAAGGATATCGGGGTCCTTGATGTTAAGGTAATCTATGGAACGGTAGGCCGACCAGTCTCCCAACACAAATTTAATGATGACAAGAGCCATATTATTCAACGTTATCTGTAAGTAGCCAAATGGCTGCTTACTTTTTTTAATTACATAATACTAAAATTAGTTAAATAAGCTAGTGTCCCCCGTAAATGACTACTAAGATATACACTGGCGATTGAGTTATGTATAAATTTTTCATGGGATTAAACAAATAAGCAGTAATGAGGAAATATTTATGTTTTTATGTGCTGTATATTTATTTTCCTTTTTACAGTTTTCTTTTAGTAATTACACTTCCACAGGGAAGAATATACTCTATTGCCTGGTAATGATCATTTGTAAATATACATTTTTAGGAAGAGGGTACGTCTATGACAGCTTATGATAAGACAAAAAAGGGCTTGGAAACAACTTTAAGAGGAAAAGGTATTCTGTCAAACCCTTTTATTAATAAAGGGGTTGCTTTCACTAAGGAAGAAAGAAATGAACTAGGATTGGTAGGCTTGCTGCCATCCCAGGTGCTTACTCTTGAGGAACAAGTAAAAAGAGCTTATGTACAATTTTCCACTCAACCTAGCGATATTCGGAAGAATGGAATGTTATATGATTTGTTTAATAGGAATGTGGTACTGTTTTACCGCCTACTTAAAGACCATCTAAGTGAAATACTTCCAATCATTTACACACCTACTGTAGGAGAGGCCATTCAACAGTACTCCCAAGAATATCACCGTCCAGGAGGTCTATACCTATCTATAGATAATATGGAGGGAATGGAAGATGCATTTAAAAACCTGGACCTTTCATCTGATGATATCGATTTAATAGTTGTTACAGATTCTGAAAGTATTCTTGGAATCGGAGATCAGGGAGTTGGTGGAATTAACATAGCCATTGGCAAATTGGCAGTCTACACTGCAGCTGCGGGAATTGATCCAAGCAGGGTGCTACCTATTGTCCTGGATGTTGGGACTGATAACGAAAGCCTGATTAGTGATCCACTGTATATTGGTAACAGGTTTGGGCGTGTTCGCGGTGATGAATACACCGAATTCATTGATTTATTTGTTAAAAATTCTCAAGCCTTCTTCCCAAGGGTATTACTTCACTGGGAAGACTTTGGAAATATAAATGCACGAAATATAATCGATAATTATGGTGAAAAGATTCTCACTTTTAATGATGATATACAAGGTACAGGTGCAGTAACACTAGCCGCCGTAAAGTCTGCATTACAAGTAACTGGTGTTCCTTTAAAGGAACAAAGAGTTGTTGTTTTTGGTCCAGGTGCAGCAGGAATCGGTAATGCTGATCAGATGGTTGAAGCCATGATTCTTGATGGCATTTCAAGAGAAGAGGCATATGGTAACTTTTGGGCTGTCGATTATCGTGGATTGTTGATAGATGACATTCCGGATGTTTTGAAATTCCAAAAGCCGTATTGCCGGAAAGCTGAAGAAGTTGAGGAATGGGCTCGGAATGAAGACGGAATCATCCCATTATTAGAGGTAATAAAAAAGGTTAAACCAACCATCTTAATCGGTACTTCTGGTCAAACAGGAGCTTTCTCAGAAGAAGTTGTAAAAGAAATGGCAAAGCACGTGGAACATCCTATTATTATGCCGATGTCAAATCCGACTCCCTTAGCGGAAGCTGTTCCTGAAGACCTTATAAAGTGGACTCAAGGTAAAGCCTTAATAGCGACAGGAAGCCCGTTTGATGATGTTGACTATAATGGTGTGATTTATACAATCGGACAATCTAATAATGCATATATTTTTCCAGGACTTGGACTTGGTGCAATTGTCGCAGAAGCAACAAGAATCTCTAAGGGCATGCTTGCAGCAGCATCATCTGCTGTTTCAAGATTATCGGATAGCAGTAAGCATGGTGCTTCTTTACTCCCTTCAATCAAACAATTGCAAGAGGTTTCTAAATCTGTAGCCATCGAAGTGGCAAAGACAGCCATTGAAGAAGGCGTTGCGAAAGCGGATATAACAGATATTGAAAAAGCAATTACAGAATACATGTGGAAGCCGGAGTACAAAACCATTCGTGGGAAATAAATCCGGGATTATTTTGTTGTCTCAAAAGAAAGGGGATCCGTTTTAGGGGATCTCCGGTAAGTCAGTCATAGTAGAATCTTTTAAATAGGACAATTTTTTGGAAAGAGAAGTGCATCTCGAGTGAATATTGGGAATATATTTTTAACATTAATACCAATCTTTTTTACAATTATTATTGGTTATTTGGGTGGCTATTTTAAAATTTTTAATTCAGAATCATCCAAAGGGCTTAATACGTTAGTTACAAAATTTGCATTACCTGCACACTTATTCATTGGGATCACGACAACCTCAAAACAAACCTTAATTAATCAATGGTCATTTTTCTTAACTATGACCATAGGTGTTATTGGCTTTTACATTATCCTTTTAATAGTGGCTCGTTTGGTGTTTAAATACGATTTAACTAAAGCATCTATGTTCTCATTAAACGCAACTCAGCCAGCCTTTGCTTTTATGGGGATATCTGTATTAGGCAGTTTGTTTGGGGCGCAAGAGATAGCTATACCTATTGCGATTACCGGTATTGTGGTGAATGCCCTTCTGGATCCATTAGCAACAATAGTTGGTACGGTCGGACAATCCAGATTGGGTAAATCTAAAGATGAAAAAACAAACATTCTAGGTATTGTTTTGCATGGTCTTAGCGAACCGCTTGCATGTATTCCCCTACTTGCTGTTGTATTAACACTATTAGGGTTCCAGGCACCGGATATCATAAAAAATGCGCTTGATCAAATTGGGTCAGTGACATCTGGGGTTGCATTATTTGCTGTTGGTGTAACCGTGGGTATCCGTAAGATTAGCCTACGACCAATTGCTTTTGGTATTTCCATTTTAAAAGTTGTGGCTATTCCATTATTTATGATTCTGGTTGCTCATCTAATTGGCCTTGATCATGCAGATACAATTAAAGCTATTTTGCTAGTATCATTTCCGGGATCTGCTGTAGCTGCAATGATTTCAACTAGATTTGATTCATTATCAACTGAAACAGCATCTTCATTTGTAATTAGTACCATTCTATCTTTAATTACATTACCTATCTATATTTCCTTGTTAATGTAGCCTTCTAAGTATCCATCCTTCTAGGATGGATACTTTTCAACAGAAGTTTGTGAAATACTGAACAAACTTATTATATAACATTAACCTTTTTTTGAAAAGAGTAGATGTTGGCTATTTTTATTTAAAGGGATGGCGTTTGATTAAAGGTGTAAGCCTAGGAAAATGCGTCGCAAATATTATCGATTGTGAAAACTATCCACTTATAAAAAAGATTATAATAATAGGATTTGTGTAATTACATATTCGAATGCAGCAGTTGACCAAATCTAAAATCTAAATCTTCGGTGTACAGGAATCATTTTTTTACTTACAAAAAGTAGTTTGTACACAATAATAATTTTTATTAATTGGTAAATTAAAAACCAAATTATCTGATGATCAGGAACAGTTTGCAGTTCATTTAGGTGGGACTACGACATAACTGAAAGAATTGTAGGGACATGATTAAGATAGGGGCTTATTTGGGGCTAAGCAAAGAAGAGGACTTATATCTTAGGGAATATTTAGCTGAACCTATACGAATCGAAGTATGGGTTTTTGTTTTGTGATAAAAAGGAATGAAGAATCGAATTCTACTAAAATAGATTATTATTCCTTTGACAATCGCCCGAAACTCCTTTATATTTAGCTAGTACTTTAGTGCTTAAAAGCGTTTCAGTAATTGTAGGGAGTGAAAAGTCCTATCCTTACCTTAGAGAATATACAAAATGAAAGCGGGGAAATACATTATGCGTCTTGAAGATGCAAAGCTAAAACTCTCCTTACCTGAAGCAATTGGGGTTTTGGCCGTTCTATTATTAATTATTGCAACTGGTATCATACATTATGGACTTGCCCCCCATATTCCAATTATAGCGGCAATCCTATTTCTATTTGTTTATGGAAAGATCAAGAAGCTGCCATTTTCAATTATGGAGGCGGCTATCGTCAAAGGTGCAGTTTCTGGTATGGGAGCTATCTATATATTCTTTTTCATTGGAATGCTGATTTCAATCTGGATGGCAAGCGGGACGATCCCTACCATCATGTACTATGGTTTTGACTGGATTTCCGGTGAATATTTCTATGCGGTCACATTTTTGGTGTGCTCGCTACTTGGGCTCTGTATCGGGAGTTCACTTACAACAGCAGCCACAATCGGCGTTGCTTTCATAGGCATGGCGTCGGCGATGGATTTTTCGTTGGCGATCACAGCCGGTGCACTCATTTCCGGTGCATTTCTTGGGGATAAAATGTCTCCATTATCCGACTCGACCAACCTTGCTTCGGGAACGGTTGGAGTACCATTATTTGAACATATCAAAAATATGCTTTGGACAACGATTCCAGGTTTTTTAATATCACTTATTCTCTTCTACTTCCTTTCACCTAATGTCAAACTGGCTCGCGTTGAGGAAATTGAAGCCATGACGAAAGCCCTGGAGATGGAAACGAACATAAGCATATGGAGTTTGATTCCGTTTGCCATCGTTCTAGTCATGGCTTTGAAAAAGGTGTCAGCCATTCCGACATTGTCGGCAGGAATCATTTCGGCAGCCATCATCGCTTTCATTCAAACTCCTAATTTGACGGTTGCAAAACTAGCAGATATTTTATACGGCGGATTTGTACTCAAGAGTGGAATGGAACAACTGGACTCAATCCTATCGAGGGGCGGCATTGAAAGTATGATGTTCTCCGTTTCGATGGTGTTGTTGGCATTGGCGATGGGCGGACTATTGTTTGAATTGGGAGTGATTCCTTCAATTTTAAATGCGGTCCAGGATTCACTGACGAGTGTAGCGAAAGTGATCTCCGCTACTGTATTTGCAGGAATCAGCGTGAATTTCCTAGTGGGTGAACAATATTTGTCAGTTATACTGCCTGGGAAAGCCTTTCAGCAGAAATATGAAGATTTAGGCTTACACCCAAAAACTCTTACGAGGGTACTTGAAGATGCAGGAACAGTTGTTAATCCTCTGGTTCCTTGGGGTGTTTGCGGTGTATTCCTGACACAGGTATTGGGTGTTCCAACCCTTGAATATGCCCCATTTGCATTCTTTTGCTTACTTTGTCCTTTGCTTAGTTTGATTTCAGGATTTACGAAAATCGGTATCCATTATAATTGAAAAAACAGGCGGTCGGTTTTGACTGCCTGTTTTTTTATGTGTTATCCCATAACCGAAGATTGGAGAGAGGGTATGACTAAAACCCCCTGACATGAACAGAAATGTCAGGGGGTGAAGGATTGGATCGTTTATTTTGAAGAAGCGATCTCATCTTTTGGGATGGACACGACTTTCTCTTTCTGTTCAAGTAAATTCATTCGCATTACGACATTTTGGTATATTCCCATTGACAGCATGAGCAGCAGTAAGGAAGATCCTCCATAGCTGATGAACGGAAGGGTGATACCAGTAATGGGAATTAGTCCAGTCGCACCGCCGATGTTGATACCAACTTGAATGCCAATCATGGATGAGATTCCGATCAATAATAGGCTTCCAAATGGATCTTTACATTTTGCTGAGAGTATAAACCCCCTAAGGACGATAAACCCAAGTGTCAATAGAACGAAGCCTACACCGAATATTCCAAGTTCTTCTGCAATGATGGAAATGATGAAATCCGTATGTGATTCGGGCAGGTACCCGTATTTTTGTACACTGTCACCAAGTCCCACGCCTGTAAGGCCTCCTGATCCTATCGCATACAAGGAATTCACGAGCTGATACCCATTTCCTCCCTCTTGACCAAAAGGATCTGCAAACCCGGTAAATCGAGACACTTTATTTTCAGAGAAAACGGATGAAAAATTTCCTGTCACGATTACTCCTAATGCAAATATTGTAACGAATATCGCAGTAATCAAAGAGAGTTTGGAAATACTCTTAAATGACATTCCGGATGAAAAGATCATCGTACTTGAAATTAGGAAAATGACGGCTGCCGTTCCGTAGTCAGGTTGAATCCCGATTAAAAAACAAATGAATACGAGAAAGAAAATCGGGGGGATGACGGCTTTATCAATGCTATTGATTCGATCCTGCCTTTTTCCGTAAATGGCTGCCAGATAAATGATCATGACTAACTTGGAAAATTCCGCAGGTTGGACCGATTTTGTCCCTAACTTGAACCAGCTTGTGGCATTTCCTGCTGTATGGCCGAAAATAAATAGCAGCAAAAGGATACCGGCCATTCCAAACATCATAGACATCAAGAAAACTTTGTTTTTGTACATCTTATAAGGAAGAATCATCGTCACGATCATTGCCAGGAATGATATGACAAAGGCCGTTTTTTGTTTCTCGAAGAAGAAATCCATGGACTGGTGGTACCGAGCAACAGCAGTAATCATGCTCGAACTGTAAATCATCACTAAACCAAACAAACAGAGTAATACGACAGCGATGAAAATAGGGAAGTCGTATGCTTTAATTATTCTTTTCATTTGTGCGCTCACCTCAAATATGTATGCGCGAAAAAATCGCCTTCTTATATAGTAACGGAAAATCAGTTATATAGATAATAATTTTTATTCGATAATATGAATTTATCCTCCCAAACCCCATATTAAACACTAAACCCGATAAACTTGACAGCTGCAATTCCCTTTGGTTTCCTATACATTAACTTCGATAGTTATCGTGAATTCTCCTTTTAATCATGATTATTTTTACTATATATTCCATTTTGGTAGTGCTATTATGGCTAGGTGATTACTATTCAAGGTAAATTGGTGAGTGGAATTATTCGATGAACTTCAACAAAAAGTCACACACATATTTAATCTTGACGCGATATACGATTTAGCTATCCCTGAAAAAATTGACCGGCTTGTCAATGTCGTAGGTAAGGACCATGTAAACGAATTTGATAAAGGGGTAACTAATCTTAAGAGGTATACGTATTTTAGCACCCGTTATGTGGCAGGGAATCGGGAAGGGATTCTTTACGAGCATGAATTGCGCTTTCCGAAAAGCTTTAAGAATCATTTTGAACGACAAAATTTGAGGCTGAATTACTTGTCGAGGAGCTTAAAAAGAGATTCCTATTACGATAATCAGGCCCAGTATTGTTAAGGGGCATTCCCAAACAGGGGAAACGATCAAATTCGATGGTCGCTATTTCAACCTCAATTTTCTTGATCCATATATTTCATCGGAGAGGGAAACGGTAGTGAACCTGGTTACAATCGATTATATTATACAGGCTACTTTATCTCCGGCATTATATAATGAAGGCAGGGAAAACCTATCATTTAACTGGTCCCAACCCAAGTAAGGCTAGAGAATTTTATGAACTTTTCGTTGATGAATTGTATAAGAAAGACCAAAAGGCCATATTCCAATGGGACTAAGCCAAGCGCTCCTATCAAGGGTCCTATGAAGGCATATTTAGGACAAGAAGCCCCTTGATTACTTCACTTGGAAAGGACGTTTTGACAGTACTGCAGCCCAAAACGATTTAGTTGCTTCTGGAATCATTTGTCCTGATTTCAGGGAAGTTGTTCCTGCTATGGTCAATTTTTATTTATAACATAAAAATGATAAGGAGTACCAGATAAGAATTTGGTAAAGAAAGGGGAATAGTTATGGGAAAAATCAAAGGCAAGTGGGATGTGTATTCCCCGGCAACAGGTGAGAAGATTGCGGAATTCGTTCCAACGCCACTGACCTCGATCCCTGATATATATAAGAAATCAAGATATGCGTTTCAAACGTGGTCAAGTCTTCCCATCAAAGAACGGCTGCTATATTTAAAACGGCTTCGATTATTGATGGTTGAAAAAATGGATGAAATAGCTGAAGTTATTTCAAAAGATACGGGAAAAGTAAAAATTGAAGCGCTGGTTGCTGACATTATGCCCACCATTGATGCGATCAAGCATATCGAGAAACATGCAGTAAAAGCTCTTTCCGGACAGAGGGTGTCCACTCCACTCATGCTAACTGGGAAAAAATCCTATGTCCATTTTATGCCCCGTGGAACGGTTCTCGTCATTTCACCATGGAATTATCCGCTGCAGCTCTCTATGGTACCCATTCTAAATGCTCTAGCAGCAGGAAATACAGTCATCGCCAAGCCATCAGAGGTAACTCCTTTAGTTGGGCTGTGCATTGATAATCTGTTTCATGAAGCTGGTTTCCCAGAGGGAACTATACAGTTTGCGCATGGGGGGAAAGAATTGGGGGCGGCACTAACTGAGCAAAAACCAGATTATATATTTTTCACTGGATCTGTAAGGACCGGAAAAATGATCGGTGAGGTCGCAGCTAAACAACTTATCCCAACTACTCTTGAGCTTGGCGGGAAGGATCCGATGATTGTTCTGTGTGATGCTAACCTGGAACGGGCTGTGAACGGGGCTCTTTGGGGTGCTTTTACAAACAGCGGGCAAGTGTGTATGAGTGTCGAAAGGGTTTATGTAGAACGTTCCGTTTATAAGGAATTCCTAACGATGCTTAAAGAAAAAGCGAAGTCCATGAGGCAGGGGATTCAATTAAACGATGATATCGGTTCAATGACTTTCCCAGCACAAGTTGATATTGTGGCTGGACACCTGGAGGACGCACTGAATAAAGGGGCCATACTTGAAACTGGAACCTCTCCGAAAGAGTGGAGAACGGGACAGACCCACTTCATTCCGCCGACGATTCTGTCCAATGTCGACCATTCCATGAAAATCATGAAAGAAGAAACGTTCGGACCCGTGTTGCCTGTTGTGCCTTTTGATACGGAGGAACAAGTGATTGCCCTTGCAAATGAAAGTGAATATGGACTCAATTCGAGCGTATGGTCGATGGACAGGGAAAAAGCAAGTCGGATTGCGTCACAGTTAGTTACAGGAGCGGTGACGATCAATGATGTGCTGATTACTGTTGCTAATCATCATTTACCATTTGGCGGTGCCAAACAAAGTGGCATTGGCCGCTATCATGGCGAGCATGGATTGAAGATTTTCTGTCATGAAAAAGCGATCATGATCGATAAAGGTAAAAAGAATACAGAAATCCAATGGTATCCATATGATAGGAAATATCCGAGGTTTTTATCGTTGTTTCAGAACTACTTTTCTGGAAAACCGAACTGGATCCGTTTTGGTAAAGAATATTTGCAGTTGATTAAATTATCCAAAGGGAAACGAAGAGGATGATCCAAATATAAAAAAGATTGTTATTTTCATAATAAGTGCGTATACTATTAATATACTTAATAACTGATTTTCCTTTCAAAGGGGAGTAGCGTTAGGGTTCGCCCTAAAACAAAGTCGTCATTACGTGAATGGAAACATTCATCGGCTTTGTTGACATGTTTTCATGTTCAGCAAGACCTTTGCCTATACGGCAGAGGTCTTTTTATTTTGCCAATGCCGATAGGGAGAAAATACAAACTATTGGAGGTTGAATGGATGGAAGCATCAATATTATTGGAATATGGTTGGGTCCTTCTTATCTTGGTTGGACTAGAAGGAATACTCGCTGCGGATAATGCAGTCGTCATGGCTGTCATGGTTAAACATTTACCAAAAGAACAACAACGAAAAGCCTTGTTTTATGGTCTGATGGGAGCTTTTGTTTTCCGCTTTGCAAGTCTATTCCTTATTTCCTTTCTTGTCGACGTGTGGCAAGTTCAAGCGATCGGTGCCATTTACTTACTTTTCATTGCTTTTCAGCACATTTACAAAAAATACGTTGGTAAAGGTGAGAAGGAAGTCACAAAACCTAAAAAGCAATCTGGCTTCTGGTTGACCGTGGTAAAGGTTGAAGCTGCTGATATCGCTTTCGCAATCGATTCCATGTTGGCTGCCGTTGCACTGGCTGTTACACTTCCTGCAACAGGCTGGATGAAAGTCGGCAGTATTGACGGAGGGCAATTCGCCGTTATGTTCCTCGGTGGTATGATTGGATTGATCATTATGCGGTTTGCAGCAAATGCATTCGTGAAATTGCTTCATCAGCGTCCTTCACTTGAAACGGCAGCATTTTTGATTGTAGGTTGGGTTGGGGTGAAGTTAGCGGTATATACACTCGCACACCCTTCACTGGCTGTCATCGATCATCATTTCCCTGAATCAACTCTTTGGAAATCGATATTCTGGGTCGTATTGATTGGAATTGCCGTGGGTTCGTGGATCATTTCAAGCAAAAAAGAGAAAAAAGAGAATCAAATACAGGAAGCATAAAAAAACAGGCGTGCAAGTTTAGAGGGCACTGAAAAAGTCCCTTCCGGGCCAATAGAGGTAGATTTTCTCAGTTTATTCTGAGGAAATCTACCTTTTTTTGTTTTATAATCAAGGTAATAAAT
>NZ_JAWRYN010000307.1:0-321 GCF_046534585.1 Peribacillus sp. SIMBA_075
CAAAACGGCGGGTTGGTGCATACAGGCCGGTTGGCTGATAACCCCAACTGCCATCGAAGGGATGCTCGTTAATGGGCAGTAGTTCGAGGTGGGTAAAGCCCATCCATTTAGCATAAGGCACCAGTTGATCGGCCAGCTCGCGGTAGCTCAACCAGAAATTGTTGTCGGTGTGGCGACGCCAGGAACCCAGGTGAACTTCATAAATAGAGATTGGCGCATCAAACTGATTCGCTTTTTTGCGCTCTTCAGTCTGTACAACCTTTTCCGGCAGCCCGCAAATAAGAGACGCGGTTTCCGGGCGCATTTGCGCTTCGAAGGCAT
>NZ_JAWRYN010000308.1:0-320 GCF_046534585.1 Peribacillus sp. SIMBA_075
CTGCCGGTCATCGCGCTTTGCATCTTCGTTGTGCTGCCGCTTTCGAGCATTATCCAGGATGGGCCGGACCAGCTGGCATTTCTGCAGTATGTCTTTATCGGCATGCTCTATGCAACCGCGACCGCTTATTTCCTGGCGCTGTACCAGACATTTAAATTATTGAGTTTCATCGATGACAACACCGCCTTTTCTGTGCGCTCAGTGAAGGCAATCAAGAACATCAAGCTGTGCGCCCTCTCCATTACGGGCATCTATTTTCTCGCGATGCCGCTGTTTTACATGATCGCAGAAATCGACGATGCACCGGGCCTCATCTTGAT
>NZ_JAWRYN010000309.1:0-319 GCF_046534585.1 Peribacillus sp. SIMBA_075
CGGCTAGCCACCGGCGCGCCTTATCGGAACTCAAGCGCCTAAGCAACACCGCTCGAGTTGGGATTGTGGCCGCCACGGTTACCAACTTGGCGCATGTTCTCGACGTGGATCAACAGTTCGCCAGTAGGTTCAAGCGCAAGATCACAATCAAACCGTGGGAGCTGTCGAACGAACTGCGCAACTTCGTCTATGGCTTGCAGCGCAACCTGCCTTTCCCGGAGCGCTCGCAACTGGACGACCGCCGGAGCTTGCCGTTGATAGCTCAACGCAGTGAGGGCAATACAAAGGAAGTAGTGGAGCTGATCCGACTGGCGGCACT
>NZ_JAWRYN010000310.1:0-319 GCF_046534585.1 Peribacillus sp. SIMBA_075
GTTGTTGCCTTTTTCGAGAAAAAGCAAGTACCTGAGCAAACGCAGGATTTGGCAGGGAAGCATGTCTTGGTAACAGCCGGTCCGACACGTGAAAAAATCGATCCGATCCGCTACATTACAAACCATGCTTCCGGCAAGATGGGCTATGCCATCGCAGAAGCGGCACGGGATAGAGGAGCGAAGGTGACGCTCGTAAGTGGTCCAACCTCGTTGGAGCGTCCTGCTGGAGTTGAGTTCGTCGCTGTGGAATCCGTGCAGGAAATGTTTGATGCTGTCATGCAGCATTTGCCCGAGAGTGATATTGTGATTAAATCTGCGG
>NZ_JAWRYN010000311.1:0-319 GCF_046534585.1 Peribacillus sp. SIMBA_075
GGCACAAAAAATCATTCGACTATTCATTGAGATGTTTATCACCAAAGATCAGAAAAAATTGAGTTTATTACTATAATATAAAATGATTACATATTTTCTATAAATATTGAAAGGTTTATATTTTTTGGTAAAATATACAACATGATTTGGATTTTTTTGTTTTACACGATTATTATCCGAATCTAATTTCGCAAAAATTCACGATATTAGGAGGTGCTAACATGGATCAAAAAACGCAAAATGTATTTGAAATTGAAGAACTAAGTTTCGACCCTGATTTGGTAGAAGCAGATGTTGATTCACCAGAGGGTGGAGGCTC
>NZ_JAWRYN010000050.1:0-33392 GCF_046534585.1 Peribacillus sp. SIMBA_075
CTAACCACTACTACTGCCTTCATGATTCGGGACTTCCACCCTATAGATTGCACCCATGCCGGGCGCACGAAAAAAAGCCAGCTGATTTTCAGCTGGCTTTCAATCACCCTTTGTATCTGCATTTTCAACCGTGGAAATCCGCTCGAGCATGGTTGGATGGGAATACCGCAGCCACTTTACCAGGATTGGCGGATTGACCTGGCTCAAACCCGACCTCGTGAGTTCCTGGAAGGTGGTGATTGCTGATTCTTTATCCCCGGTCATTTCAATGGCATAACGGTCAGCCCTCGTTTCTTGATATCTGGAAACATAATTGGACAGCGGACTGGCAGCGAACAGCAGCACAGACGTTATTAAAAGAAATAATGGAAGAGAAGAAATGTTATCAACCGTACGTACCTTTAACAGGTGGCCCCAGCGCCTTATGATATAATTCATGATTTTCGATGTCAGCCATAGACCGATTAAAGTCATTCCTATATAACCTGCAATCCCTATATAAATATGCTTTTCGACATAATGGGCCATTTCATGTGCCATGATGAAAAGGATTTCATCTTCCTTTAGCTTGTTCAGGGTCGTATCCCAAAGGACTATCCTAGAGTTGGAACCTATACCGTTCACGTATGCGTTCAAGGCATTTGTCTTTTCCGCCATATTTACTTCAAATACGTGTTCAGCCGGAATATTAGCCTGTGAGGCAAGCGCCAATATTTCCGTTTCCAGCTCTTTATTTTTGAGCGGATAGAATTCATTATACAGCGGATCAATCAATACAGGCTGAACAAACATCAAGAACAAGGTAAATGGAATGGACAACATCCAAGCATAAAGCCACCACCTCTTCACACTTTTCTTCATTAACCAATATAAGACGGAAACGATGATGAACATCATCCCAAAATTCACCCAGAATTCGATGACTCCATCCTTCATCCACGAGGTGAAACTTTGTGTACTGATATGGTAACTTTTACTTATCCGATAACCAATGAAGCGGATTGGAAATAGTGCCAGGTAAGAAATCACGGAAAGCCAGAATAAGTAAATGCCCGTTTGGATCACTTTCCGTTTCGAGACCGCCAAAGATGACTTTTCAAAAACTTTTGAAAAGCCAAATAATAAAATGAAGAAATACAGCAGCCATTCATATGGCGTAGAAACGAAAAAAATAAAATTTCGCAGGCCTGAATATTCTTCGCTAAGCTTTAGTTCCCTAGCATTCAAAAATGTTGCAGGGTCTGCTGCAGTACCACGCAATGCTTCGGGAATGGAAGTATCCGCCCCGTAAAAAATATACCAATACATCACTGCTGCATAAAAGATAAATAATAGAATCGCTCTTCCTGCCCATTTTCTAACCATGATGCCCCTCCTTAAACGAATCTCCCTCTTATTAGTTTAATCCAAAATGGACAGGTTAGAACCCCATTTTCCTTCTATAATTATTTATTCCATAAATGTTCAAACAATCTTGATCATTAAATGCACTTCACGATGATATGGTCTGGAAATACAAGGAGGCGGAACATATAGCTTGTACCAGAGACATTTAAGATAAATGAAGCGGAGGATGGGAGGCATTACAAGGTATAGGTGAAGAAATAAAAAGGATCGCAGACCCGTCGATTTTCTTTTTCGGGATTAAGGCACCGCCTAATTTGTCCATACTGCCGCCACCCATATTTGATTTAAGATGAAAATCGTCTCATCAAAGTCCTTGCGGTGAATATGAATCCGATAAAGAACCAGGGTAGGCCATTTTGAAACAAGCCAATTAACGGAGCGGAGGGCTTTAGTGGTCATCCCTTCACGATGCTATTTTTAAAACTATACAAAAGTGCCATAAGCTTCGGGCGATTCAGTTTTCTGTATACCCTGCACCGTGCCGATGGATAGAAAAAGTTTTTTTGAAATTTGCTAATTCGTTTGGCATTCAGTGAGCAGAATAAGCAGTTCATGCTCGCGTTTGGAAAAAGACCCTCTAATTTTTCTATTTCCTTGCCCGAAGATATTGGTGATTTTTCACCACCTGCTGCAGCTTCTTCAATAGAAAAGGTTTAAGTGAATTAAAGATAAAATCAAAATTCAAACTATAAAAGGCCATCACCCGTTTGCCTTCAGGATGATAGCCTTCTTTTTTGTTCCTCATCAATGAGTGTATCAAGTCTCATGATGCTTTCCTTTGCCCGGAGAAAATCAATTTTGCGGTAATGGTGTTTTCCACCTTCTTCTTCATCTTTTTCGTCGGCCCATTTGACGACCTGCTGAAGCGGTGTTCGAATAATATCATTTGAAGGTAAAAACGAATCGGTGTGAAATAAAATGGCGAGGGAAATGGTCTTTGCCTTTATCGGGTTCTCTCCCAAACGGATTAACAGTTTATGTGCTCGTTCTGCACCTTTAATAGGATGGATATCATTTTGTTTGTACAGATCATAATCCCACTTACCATTGCGATACCAGGTGAAATGGCCCATATCATGCAGAAGTCCTGCTTTAGCCGCAATATCAGGGTCTATCTTATATTCGTTTGCTAGGTGAAACGAATGATAGGCTACCGCAATCGCATGTGCCAGACCTGAACGGTTCAAGTATTTTTGAGCAATGGGATGTGTAAAAACATCTAAAAGCTTTACATCTCTCATCTAAACCCTCCTTACAATTATGTGGAAATTTTTAATGACAATCATAACTCTTTTCGAAACAAGAATCAAGGCTTTAAGCTACCCCGATATATTTTATGCAGCGAGATGCACATTGGTTGTACAAAAAAAGGGCCATTGCAAGTTATAGGCAATGGTCTCCTTCTGATTAGCCAAATTCAGTTTTGTATAACATGGGTTTTTAAGGAACGTCGTAAAATTTTACCGGTTGTGTTTTTTGGCAATTCATCCAAAAACTCAATTTTTGCCGGAACCTTATATTTAGCCAAGTGTTCCATGCAATAGGCAAGTAGTTCTTCCTCGGTCAATGCACTGTTTTTCTTTACCACGAAGCAGTGAACAACTTCTCCCTGATTAGGATCCGGCACGCCTATAGCCGCTGCCTCAACTACTTCAGGATGGCCGTACAGAATCTCTTCCACTTCACGTGGATAGACATTATAGCCACCGACGATGATTAGTTCCTTCTTACGGTCTACAATGAAAAGATACCCTTCATCATCCATCCTGGCTAAATCGCCTGTATATAACCAGCCACCTTTCAAGACCGCCGCCGATTCTTCAGGCATTTTATAATACCCCTTCATTACATTCGGACCTTTGACAATCAATTCTCCTACACCATTGATCGGCACCTCTTCCCCAAGCTCATTGACGACTTTGTTTTCCACTCTGAGGATGGAGGTTCCGATGGATCCTGCCTTCCTTGGACGATCCAAAGGATTGAAGCAGGTAACAGGAGATGCTTCTGATAAGCCATACCCTTCTGAAACCCTGACATTAAATTTCCGCTCGAATGATTCAAGCAGTGAAACTGGCATGGCGGATCCACCTGATATGCATATCCGCAATGACTTCAAAGCGTCTTCTTTTACATGTGGATATTGGAAAAGAAAATTATACATCGTAGGCACTCCAGCGAAAACGGTTGCATTATATTTTTTGATTTGACTGAATATTTCCTTTGGACTGAATTGCGGGACAATTAAAAGCGTACCTCCACTCAATAATGGGGCATTTACAACTACCGTTAAACTGAAAACATGGAACATTGGCAATGTCGTAATGACACGGTCATTTTCCGTGATTTTTAAATATTCACCAACATCATGTGCATTGGAGAATATATTGGTATGTGTGAGCATGGCCCCCTTTGGTTTTCCCGTTGTCCCGGAAGTATAGAGTATGATTGCCGTATCTTCAGGATCCAGTTCTGGTCCTTTATAGCCTTCATCCCCTTTCTCGACCATTTTTGTAAACGATTTCATTTTTGGATAGATGTTCAATTTGCTAGTTTCCCCATTTTCCGGCTGTGTTTCACAAATTACATACTTATCTACACTTGAGAGGATCGAGTTCATTTTCTCGAATAAGGGTAAAAGCTTATCTAATGCCACAACGACCTTTACATCGCCGTTATTCAGGATGTATCCAATCTCGTCAGGTGTGTAGATTGGATTTACGGGAATTACGGTCGCCCCTGTACGTAAAACTCCATACAACGAAATAATGAAATGTGGAGAATTGCCTAAAACCAGCGCAACATTATCACCTTTTGAAACACCCAGCCTATGTAATTCGTCTGCAAACTTCGAAACGGCTTTATCCAATTCCCCATATGAGGTGGATTGATCCATAAAATAAAAAGCTGGCTTGTCCGCCTTTCTTAAAGCAGTTTGATGAAGCTGTTCAGATAAATTCATCATTCTCCCTCCCCCTGCAAATATAATGAATGAGTAATCATTCATTTTTATTATATTAAAAGAAAATGATTACAGCAACAATTTTATCCAAATTCAAGCAATTACTGTCATAATTAGACACAAAAACCGTCCTACTTAGTCAGGACGGCATTTCAGGCTTAATATATTAGGGCCAATATTTCTTCTTTCGTTACATTGCCAAAATAATGCCGAACATCTATCTCATCTAGTACATTGCTGATAGCTTTCTTTTCATAGCGTGATCCAGTAAGCTTCTGTTCAATATCCGCAACCTCTCCGACCCCGAAGAAGTCACCGTAGATTTTACAATGCTCAATGATTCCCCTGTTAACTTCAAGACGGATATCAACAGATCCCACCGAGAATCTATGCGAGTTTTGTAAGTTGAATTTAGGCGATTTTCCGTAGTTCCACTCCCAGTTTTGATACCTTTCTTCCGAGATTTTGTGAATTTTCTCCCAATCCGCCTCCGTTAAAACATACTCAGTGACCTCACCGCTTTCCTTAAAAATATTTTGCAGTAGGAATGAGCGGAATTCTTCAACAGACATCGGTTCTTTTAAAAAATCAGCGATATTACCGACGCGGCTTCTTATCGATTTAATCCCTTTAGACTCGATTTTATCTTTTTTCACTTTTAAAGCGGATACAATGTGATCCATTTCTGATTGAAACAACAATGTCCCATGACTGAACATTCTGCCCTTCGTTGAAAACATCGCGTTTCCGGAAATTTTCTTTCCTTCAGCCAGGATATCGTTACGTCCGCTTAATTCAGCTTGTATTCCTAGTTTTTCGAGCGTTTCCACGACAGGCTGGGTGAATTTCTTAAAATTATGGAAGCTATCCCCATCATCTCTCGTAATGAAACTGAAATTGAGATTCCCTAAATCATGATAAACCGCTCCACCCCCTGAAAGGCGGCGAACAACGGTAATGCCATTTCCATCTACATAATCGGCATTGATTTCTTCAATCGTATTTTGATTCCTTCCTATGATGATTGAAGGACGATTAATATAGAATAGAAGATAGGTCTCATCTATATTTAAATGTTTAAGCGCATATTCTTCGATGGCCAGATTAATTCTTGGATCCGTAATTCCATTATTATCAATAAAAAGCACAGTTGTTCCTCCTTGTAGACTTCATTCATACCATTAATATTTCATTTATAGTTGGAATTCGAGATTGGTTTTAGCTACAGCTATTTCCCTTTTGAATACCTCTGATGCTTCTTTTTTAAGTTGATTAAGATCCCCATAATGAGGGAGATGAGTTAACAGCAAAAGCTGTACGTCGGCCTTGGCTGCTAGCATGCCAGCTTCTCTAGCCGTCATATGCCCCACCTTTGAACCATCCATATCGCTGTAAAAGTTACTTTCACATAATAAAACATTTGCGTTTTTAGCGAAATCTGCAAGCTCATCCATATATGAACTGTCACCTGTGTAAACAATCGAATGATTTTCAGCTTCAATCCTCATAGCAAAACATGGTACTGGATGTTTCGTTTTCATGAATGTGAATGTACACGGTCCTATTGTTAAGGGTTCATCAGCAGAGTAGACTATTCCCTTTGTCACATCTTTATAAGTTAACTTTCCAAATTCGGCTTCGTCTAAATCATGGCCATAAATAGGAATGGTCCTTTTCTCGCTGCCCAATATCTGCTGTATGAGCGCGGCGTGTTGCAGGACACCAACATCCGCTACATGATCCGGATGATAGTGGGATAATACAACTGCACCAAGATCCTCCGGCTTCATATGATTTTGCAGCTGTGATAGAACACCGCTGCCACAATCAAGCAGAATGCGAAAATCTTCATATTCAAGCAAATAGCCGGAACTTGCCTCATTTTTAGCTGGATATCCGCCCCAGCAGCCAATTACGGTGATTTTCATACTTAGGCACTCCTTTTTTTCTCAATGACTTCCCCATTAATATAAACTATTCTTACCCTTATTTCACCTTTTCTACTTATGTTATAAAACAAACGTTGACACATCAACACTGTTATAATACAATGTAATTATAGAAAAGCGAATAATAATACAGGAGATGATGTTCATGATTCAAAGTAGCATTGAGTTCTTTAAAAACCTGCCTCCGAAACAATGCATGGAATGCGGAAAAAAAATCGAAGAACAGCACGAATGTTATGGAAACCACTGTGATCATTGCCTTTCTGGAGAGTAGTGTTTTGTGTTTCACCATCCGCTTCCCAATTAGCAGGATGATCTCATATAAATTCAGTCTCGCAGCTGAAAACCATCCCAAATATAAAGAAGAGATACCGATGATCGGTTTCTCTTCTTTATTTCGATTCATTGCATTTTAAGCCAAAAAAATAGAATTATCACGGAGTGGATAATCCTTTGAATAAATATATTTTAAATAGTTCAGCAATTTCCTCTTTCCCTAATGGGGCATGATTCCTTTCCCAATCAAAAATAAGGGCAAGGTACATCTTTAGCATCAGGAAAGCTGTTATCTCTGGATCACAAGGCTGTATATAGCCCTTATCAATCGCAATTTTAAGTTTTTCCTTAATGTAAGATACAATGGCTTCTTCCATTTCATTTATCATTTCCTGAACGGCCGGAGTACCAATTTCCCGCTCTTCCTGAAGAAGTTTTAAAGATAATTGATGTTCCTGCCTGAACTCCAGGATTCGATAAACAGCCCGATGCAGATTTTCAAAAAAGGATAGTTGTTCATCCAAAGATTGTTCCGCCTCATATTTCATTTCCTCTATCATCCGCTGAACGATTTCTTTAAACAGCTCTTCTTTATTTTTATAAAAGGTATAAATTGTACCTTTCCCCACATTCGCAATTTTAGCGACTTGATCCATCGTCGTTGCCTTATATCCAAAAAGTGAAAACGACTTGGTCGCAGCTTCTAGAATTAATTTTTTACGATCAACAGACATTTCCCACCTCATTTCTGACCAAACGGACAAAACGGTCATTAAGTTCAACAATATCATACCAAAAATTTTCAGTCTTTTCAATAAAACTTTCAGTTTTCTAGGGAAATAATGGCCATCCTCATTACTGGACAGCCACTTTCCTAAAACAGGTTATAAAATTTCATCACCAGGATACGCTTTTCCAGATGTGGCGTATCTTTCAACTTCATTTAAAAAATATGTAGGGTCATCGCAATCATGGATGAACTGCATATCCCTTATTAACCAATCATTTTTCCTGTAATCTGTTTAAAATGATTGTGGCCAATGCATCGATGAATTCAGGTTTAACATTGGGCATATCCGGCCGGTAGTAACCTGCACCAATATCTTCCGTTACAACCTTACATTCATAATCGTTATCATAAAGGACTTCAAGATGCTCAGCAACAAAACCAACAGGTATATAAATGAAAGCTTTATAACCTTTTGCTTGATGAAGATCTCTGGTTAAGTCCTGTACATCCGGTCCTAACCATGGTTCAGGTGTTTGTCCAGCGCTTTGCCAGCCAACTGCGTAATTGGTAACCCCTGCGCCTTTTGCAATCATGTCTGCAGTTTCTTTCAGTTGATTTGGATATGGATCTCCTAATTGCAATATCTTTTCTGGGAGGCTATGCGCAGACACAATCAAAGCGTAATTATCGCGCTCTTCCGAGGTCATTTTCCCGATTACTTCTTTTAATTGGTCTACCCAATATTGAATGAATTTCGGCTCATCATACCAGCTTTCAACAGAAGTGATGGTCAGGTCACCCAATTTAGCGGCTTCATCCTGAGCACGTCCATTATAAGACTTCACGCTGAATGTTGAAAAGTGCGGTGCCAATACAATACTTACCGCTTCTTTGATACCATCATCATGCATTTGTTTCACTGCGTCTTCAACAAAAGGTTCAATATGTTTCAGTCCTAAATATGCCTTGAATTCAATTTCTTCCTGAACGGAATTCAATTGCTTTTCAAGGGTTTCAGCTTGTGCCGCAGTTATTTTTGCCAGCGGTGATAATCCACCGATCGCTTCATATCTGCCTTTTAGATCAGCAATCAATTCATCGCTTGGTCGTCTCCCATGACGAATATGTGTATAATATCTTTCAATATCCTCTTCAGTGTACGGAGTACCATAAGCCATGACTAGAAGGCCCATTTTTTTTCTTGACATCAAATTACACCTCTTTTAAAGATTTCGTTCTTTTATTGTGCATCCATTTAAGGATTCTTAGCAAATGGTTCGCTCACCTTACTTCATTTTTGATGAATATTCATGAATGAAGGCGGTCAGCCTTTTCAGTGTTTCAGGGTTTACGGAAGGGAAGACCCCATGTCCAAGATTAAAGATGTAGCCATCCTGTTCCATGCCCTGATCCAGGATCCTTTTCGTCCGATCTTCTATAACATCCCATGATGATAATAGCAGGGCAGGATCAAGGTTACCTTGAACCGTTTTCTGTATTCCCATTTGTCTTGCTTCTGGAATTGGAAGTCTCCAATCAAGCCCGACCACATCAATTGGAAGATCATTCCACTCGAGTGCCAAGTGACTCGCACCGACCCCGAACATGATTAGCGGTACATTTTCTTCCCGTAATGAAGAAAAAATACGATTCATGATTGGCTTGATGAATACGCGGTAATCTTCAACGTTCAATGCACCCACCCATGAATCAAAGATTTGGATGGCTTTAACGCCAGCTTTAATTTGTGACTTGACATAGATGATGATCATATCGGCTAACTTATCCATTAAAGCAAACCACGCCACTGGCTCGGAATACATGAAAGCTTTCGTCTTATTGTAGTTTTTGGAAGGGCCGCCTTCAATCATGTATGAAGCAATGGTGAATGGTGCACCGGAAAAACCAATCAAAGGTACCGACAATTGTTCAGTGGTCAATAATTTAATCGTGTCCAACACATATGGGATGTCTTTCTCTGGGTCCAATTCACCTAACTTTTCAACATCTGTCAACGATTGGATCGGATTGGATATGACTGGACCGATTCCCGACTGTATCTCAACATCCACACCAATGGCTGGTAGCGGTGTCATAATATCTTTATATAAAATTGCAGCGTCTACATCATATTGCTCAACTGGCAATCTAGTTACATAAGCGCATAATTCCGGCTGATGAGTAATCTCAAAAAGGGAGTACTTCTCTTTCAATTTACGGTATTCCGGCTGTGAACGGCCAGCCTGGCGCATATACCAAACAGGCACATGATCCGTTTTCTCTCCTCTCGCAGCTTTTAAAAATGTATCATTCGTAATTTCCTTAGACATTAATATCCACCTTTCAAGCAATCACGTTTCTATTTTTATTCATTACTTACATAGAATATCAGAAGGATGTTGAATTTCAAATCGAATCTCCTTAAACTATAGCTTTTTCTATAATAGAAGTATAGCCAACATATTTATTTGTCAGGAAATCGACGTTTTTATAAAAATCTCACCGATTTCCAAGCCTTTTGGTTTGATTGGAAATGGTAAAAGCATTATTCATTGGGTAAAATGGGTATACAGTTACTATATAGAAATTGGAGGGGAATTTATGAATGTATTCATCACTACAGGCACCTACGATTTTTTGAAAATCAAAAAAGATAAGCACCCGAATGAAAAAATATTACTTATGCAAAATTCTGGCACTACAGTCCTTTTACATGAAACATCAGGTAAAACGCTCTTCAGCTCGCCACGTAAATATGAAGTAGTGGATGGGAAAGGACACCTTCAAGATCATGGATATGTAGTCATGAACAATATCCCTGTCAGTGAAGAAGGACGGCCGGTATTCGAACATCGTTTTAAAAAAAGGGCCGGTTTCATTGAAAATGAACCAGGTTTCGTCGCCCTCCGTATCCTGAGGCCAATCAACTCTGAAACTTATGTAATTTTAACGATTTGGGAGAAACAAGCTGACTTTATGAGCTGGCAGAAATCCAGTTCCTATCAGGAGGTCTATAACAGCGACACAAAAGATACTATTACGAATTCCAGTCAGAAGATGTTTTCTGGTGAAGCCTATGTAACGCAGTATACATTGGTGAAGGATCCCCAAGAATAATCTTTTCCTGATCAATAAGAGTCCCATCCACTCAAGGATGGGGCTTTTCGGTTTCAGAGCGTTATTTTGGACGTCCAAATTATGAAAAGAATGTATTAAGCCAATAAACAATCCGACAAATTCCTTCTTTATTTCCGGGGAAATGTAACGGATTTATACAAAGATCTCATGTTTTTTTATAAATGCTCCTCCGTCTTACGAACTTATACAAATTAATCAAGGTTAAACTGTATGCAGCTCCTAATGCATAACCTGCCAAAATATCAGTTGGAAAATGAACGTTCATGGCGATCCGGCTGATCCCGATTAGCAGAACCAGACAAACGAAACCGATTCCCATTACCCATTTCAATGAGTTACCTTTAACTTCTTTTAGAATGAAATAAGCAACCATACTGAAGAAAATAAGTCCTAACATTGCGTGGCCACTTGGAAAACTGTAGCCGCCTGTCTCCAGCAAATGGTTCTCAGGACGCACCCTTTGAGTATGATTTTTTATCCACTCGTTTAAAACATCGCCGCCAGCCATTCCGATAGAAAAGACGGCCATGGGCAAATAATTCTTCTTTATTATCCATAAATACAGGACACATAGTAAGCTTACAATTCCAATGACCTTGGATTTACCAAGATAGGTAATGGACTTGAAGAAAGTGAACGGAATAGTATTCTCACCCACGGCAAAAAGTTTTGCAATATACGTATCGAACGCTAGCGTTTTCTCACTCTGGACTTCATGCATCAAAAAAAAGAATAGTAACAGGCAAAGCAAAACCACAGCCATCCAAGAATATTTAATCATTCATACAACTCTCCTCAAGGTATTTAATTCACTTTGGATTATTCAGAATATGATATACTATTTACAATTAAACCAATCATTGGGAGGTGCAAAATGATACAGCGATTACACGATCTTATAGATGGTTCTTATGAAGAGATGGTTTCAATCAGGCGTTATCTTCACCAACATCCTGAGCTTTCTTTTCAAGAAACCCAAACGGCTGCCTTCATCGCTGAATATTATGAAAAACTTGGAATCGAACATCAGAAAAATGTAGGCGGTAATGGTGTTATTGCTAAGATTACTGGCAGTAAGCCTGGTAAAACGGTAGCAATGCGCGCTGATTTCGACGCCTTACCGATTCAAGATGAAAAAGAAGTTGCCTATAAATCAACCATATCCGGGGTCATGCATGCGTGCGGACATGATGGCCATACAGCGACTCTCCTGGTTCTTGCAAAAAATCTGAATGCCCTGAAGGATGAGCTCGAAGGCCAATATATATTTATCCACCAGCATGCTGAAGAATATGCTCCAGGGGGTGCCAGACCGATGATTGATGCGGGTTGCCTTGATGGAGTGGATGTAATTTTCGGCACCCATTTATGGGCTACGGTCCCTACTGGAACAGTCCAATACGCTTATGGACCTCTAATGGCTGCTGCTGACCGATTTGAGATCATCATTCAAGGGCAGGGTGGACATGGAGCACAGCCTCATAAAACCCGCGATGCAATCGTAGTCGGCTCTCAGCTAGTCATGGCCCTACAGCAAATCGTAAGCCGCCGCCTTAATCCAATAGATTCTGCAGTCATTACCGTTGGTTCCTTTGTAGCCGATAATGCCTTTAACGTCATTGCAGATAAGGCAAAAATTATCGGGACCGTCCGTACTTTCAAGGAAGATGTCCGTTCATTTATAAGGGAAGAAATAGAGCGGATTGTTAAAGGAACCTGCCTAGCTGCGGACTGCACCTATGAATATCAATACGTTCAAGGCTATCCGGCTGTCATCCCACACGATGAGGAAACTAAATTCATGATTGAAAGCACTGAGTCCATCAAGGAAGTTTTGGTTACAGAGGAAATTGACCCGGATATGACAGGTGAAGATTTTTCTTATTATTTACAAAATGTGAAAGGTACATTCTTCTTTACAGGAGCCAGGCCAAAAAATGAACATACATACCCGCATCATCATCCTTTGTTCGATTTCGATGAAAAAGCGATGCTCATTGCAGCCAAAATATTAGGCACTGCTGCTGTAACCTATCATAATAAGGAGCAATCATCCCCAAAGGTGAATGAATCTTTATTGCGGTAATGATAAAGGGACGGGTTTCCCGTCCCTTACTCTTTTAGAAGTCTGATTCGGTAACAATTGACAGCCGTCTCCCCAAGTTGTTCCAACAAATGATGGTTGGCATATGCACCGACAGCTGCCCCAAACCCTGGGACTAGCTGGAACATTTTAATGACATCGATGTGATCGCGATATTCCTGCTGAAATTCTTGCCAGTCTATTTCCGGCCATTTCCCTGAGTCCCATTCTTCTATTACCCGTAATGTTTCCAGTTTTTTTCCCTCGCTCGAAAATGCCATCTGAAAGATATGGAGTATGAACAGGCGTTCCTCATATTTATTTGGATCAAAACCATATATACGGGATATTTCGAATAATAACTTCATCTTGATGCTAAGCAGTAATGGGAAATCAGCCAATCCAATTAAAAGCCCTGCCGCTCCGGTTCCCACACCTTCTATAACGGCTGTTTTCCGATAGGCCGTTACAGTTTCCGCAACCCATTCTTCTTTTTGCTGCAAGGATAGAAGCGCTACATTTTTTTCTTTAGACATATATTTCGAACCTGATAATACGGCCTCAATCATCCCTTTAATACTATCAGTAATCATTTTGTGCACTCGTTCTGGAATATAACTATTCATTTTGATTTGCGCCTTTTTGGACATCCGCTCAAGCCTGCCGGATTTCTTGGCTACTTTCTTTTTCCATGATACTAGTTCCGATAATGCCTTTTGTCCATATTCATCCATCAATTAACACCTCCATTAAATATGTATATACCCCCTACGAGGCTTTTAGTTTCAATTTTCATTTCTTAAAAGAAAAAGCTGATTTTATGAAAAATCAGCTTCTGATTAAAAGTTTTTAATTTTCTTTGTTGCATAATTTTTAAAACCGAATAAGAATACAAGTCCCATTGCCAGTGTGGCTAAGGCGGACATCCATTCCCCTTTCACTAGCAGGACCAAGCAGAAGACCAGGTCCTCAAATAATAGGAAAAAGGAAATCAGCTTTATGACTGCAGATTCTCTCATTTTTGCTGGCAATGGATAAAGTGAGACCCACACTTTCCATTCATGAGCCTTCCAAACCGGTAACAATTGCAGGGCTGTCATAAACAGGAACATAAAAGTTACAATTAAATGTGCCCATATGTTAGTGAATACACTTAAAATAACGGAGCCAATGATAGTTAAACGAAAACAAAGTCCCACATAATCATTGGATCGCAACAAAGTACGGGCGTAAAGATAAGTATACGTTGATTTTTCACCATATGGAATGAATGATAAAAGCCAGTCCATCCATTTCCTTCTTGCTACCTTCCCTTTCAAATGGGGAACATCAGTAAACATGTTCGCTATTCGATAAAAAGAATTCATCCGCTTATTTTCCAGTTCCACCAGCCGCTCCCACTTCAACACAAAATCTTTAGTTGCGCTCCGGTAATACATGTAAAGCCCTAACAATAATAAAATGGTTATAAGTGCAAACAGTATATTTGCCCTTGAACAGATGAAATAGAGCATCACTCCATTAAGTAAAAAGCGGATTAAGGCGTCCCACTTGCTCACTGATGTATCTTGATATTTCAATACTTGCCAACGCATAGTTAAATTCAAAAACTTCAAAATAAGCAATACAACCAGGATGATTCCAAAGTCTGTTCCTCCTGCACCCGTAACCTTCGTATACATTGGAATAAATGCAATTAGGACAACCAGAAGGATAAAGCCCTGCATGACCCAACTTAATACCAGAGAATTCTTGAAATAGCTTTTCAACTTCGTTTCAAGCGGAAGTAAGAATACCGTATCAGGTTCTTTCAAAAAAGTATTTATCGGGCTTCTGGTTACAATCATCGATAAAACAAAGGCCATGATCATTTCAGCCGGGAAATCACTTTTTAACGTCTTCACCCAATCGCTGTAATAATAAGCTAAACCACCAAGAACCAATACCATGACAAAAACCAGATGGCCGTTAAAAATGTAACGAAGATATTTTTGCGTTTCATTTATATAGCCTAAATATCTTTCCTTCCAGAGATTTTGACTATTCATGACCGATTTCTTCTTTCGTCAATTGAACATATAAATCGTCAAGAGTTGCCCCCGGCATGGAAAATTGTTCACGAAGCTGTTCAAGATTGCCTTTTGCCCGAATCTCCCCATTATGCAGGATGATGAAAGAATCACAATACCGCTCGGCTGTAGCCAGTATGTGTGTTGACATTAAAATTCCCGCTCCGCTCTCTTTCATTTTCCTCATCAAATCAAGCAGGGATTGAATGCCTAATGGATCAAGACCTACGAAGGGTTCGTCGACGATATATAAAGACGGCTGTACTAAAAAGGCGCACATTATCATGACCTTTTGCTTCATTCCTTTTGAAAAATGCGCCGGAAACCATTTAAGTCTTTTCTCCATATGAAATTCCTTTAACAGAACGTCCATCCTTTCTTTATATGTGGATTCCTCCAAACCATGCGCCATGGCCGTCAGCTTTAAATGCTCCTCAAGTGTAAGCTCATCATACAAGATTGGAGTTTCTGGAACATAAGTGAATTGCTTACGATATGTATCCGGGTCCTGGGCAAGTGTTTTGCCATGAATCGAAACACTTCCGCCTTTCGGCTCCATGAGTCCGATGATATGTTTAATCGTCGTACTTTTCCCAGCCCCATTGAGTCCGATTAACCCTACTAACTCATTTGGTTGAATGTCAAAGCTAATTCCCTTTAGAACGGGCGTTTTCGTGTAACCGCCAACTAATTGCTTGATTTCCAATAAGGACATATAAACGATCCTTTCTATATAGAGGTTCTTATTTCCATTTTATCAAATTATCCTGCTTTTATATAGTCGAGTGTTCCCGGAACAAAATTTCCATAAATAACTAATTATATTTTTCCTGCTTGGTGGTCATCATAAATAAGGAAGAAGGGGTTAGTCATTACGTGTGATTCACATCATATTGTAAATGAGGTGTCAGTTAAAGACGTATTACACTGAAATACCCAAATGTTTTATTACAAATGATTCACATCATATTGTAAATGAGGTGTCAGTTAAAGACGTAAAACTGAATTAAACCAGAAGCTTCATTTAAAAAAATCGTTTCGAGCAAGGAGATGGTTCTCTTGCACGTAAAAGCAGAAAAATCATTCAATAATTATCAATTATGCTTTGTAAGTTGATGAAACTTTAAAGATATAGGAGATGGTTGCTTTGAATGGAAAATCTCTAATCAGATAATAACCGTATTTTACTAAAATGTAGATGAGGTGTTTGTCGCAGAGAATTTATGCTAATGCGAATTTTGAAGCCCCCCCCCCCTTTTTCAAACAAGCAGGGTGCAACTTAATGTTGCATCCTGTTTTTATGATTTTTCCTTTTCCCAAGGATTCATGCTATGGTACGATTAACCAAATACATTAACTTCTAAAGGAGCGTTTTTTAATGAGTGATTGCATTTTCTGCAAAATAATCGATGGAGAAATACCAAGTACCAAAGTCTTCGAAAATGAACATGTACTGGCCTTTCTAGATATCAGTCAAGTAACAAAAGGCCATACCCTGGTAATACCTAAAGTACATAAGGAAAATCTATATGAGTTGACACCTGAAATTGCCAAGAATCTTTTTGAGGTGGTACCTGAAATTGCCCGTGCCATGAAACAGGAATTCCAACCTGTAGGCCTGAATCTTTTAAATAATAACGGGGAAGCCGCAGGACAGTCCGTTTTCCATTTTCATATGCATTTAATTCCTCGGCACGGGGAAGGTGACGGCTTTGGGGCTGTTTGGAAAACGAATACACGCGACTATACACCCGATGACCTGAAACAAATCGCTGACTCCATCGCACAGCATATTAAGTGAAATTTACGCTACCTGTAAAGGGTTATTATCCACCTCCTAACTATTGGAATATTACAACTTACGTTCAACGGTTTCTCTAAAATAGCTCGGTTATACGTGACAAAAAACACCCTAAATAGGTCCTCACTTAAAGTGAGGAACCTATTTATTTCCTCCTCTTCTATTACTTCCTATTTCATTTTTTTATCTACCTAAAATTCTAAATTTTTCTCCTATTGAAATTAGTTTTCTGGTAGGATATAAATAGATTTAAACACTTTAACACATAGACGTATTAGGAGGAAAAAATTTGAGACGTGCACGCAATTTTAACGCTGGGCCAGCTGCCCTTCCCTTAGAAGTTTTACAAAGAGCCCAAAACGAATGGCTGAATATTGAGGATTCCGGAATGTCCGTCATGGAACTAAGCCATAGAAGTTCGGAATTCGAAAAAATTCATAACCATGCCATTCAATCATTAAAAGACCTTATGGAAATTCCTGAAAATTATGAAGTCCTTCTGCTGCAAGGTGGAGCAAGTCTACAATTTTCCATGATTCCCATGAACATTTTGAATGATGGAAAAAGGGCAGATTATGTCCTTACTGGTTCTTGGTCGGAAAAAGCATTAAAAGAAGCAAAAAAGGTTGGTAAAACGGCAGTAGTAGCTTCATCCAAAGATGAAAAATATACATTCATCCCTAAAGTTGCAGACATCGAATTGAATGATGATGCTGCATATCTTCATATCACAAGCAATAATACGATTTACGGAACACAATGGAAAGAATTCCCGGAAACTGGAAACATTCCTTTAGTAGCTGATATGTCAAGTGATATTCTCAGCAAAAAAATTGATGTTAGTAAATTCGGAATCATATATGCAGGTGCACAAAAGAATTTAGGTCCGTCGGGAATCACAGTCGTTATCATCCGTAAGGATTTAATAACGGATAATGAAAAAATCCCATCCATGATGAACTATTCTATCCATTCGAAAAATGATTCGTTATATAACACTCCTCCGACATTGGCAATTTACTTATTGTCCCTTGTATTGGATTGGGCAAAAGAACAGGGTGGCGTGGAAAAGATTGCTGAAATCAATGAAGAAAAAGCAAAAGTCATTTACGATGCCATCGACGGCAGCAATGGCTTTTATAAAGGCCATGCCTTATCAGACAGCCGTTCATTCATGAATGTAACCTTCACGCTTCCGTCTGAAGAAGCTGAAGTTCAATTCCTTAAAGAAGTGAAGCAAGCCGGATTCGTAGGACTGAACGGTCACCGTTCTATCGGTGGCTGCAGAGCATCCATCTATAATGCTGTCCCTTTATCCCATTGTCAGGAGCTTGCGGATTTCATGAAGAAATTCCAGGAATCGTATAAAGCTAAGGAAGCTCAAACTCTTTAATTCAAACAAATATACCTTCTAAAAAAATAGGTCTTATGATATACTATTTTAAACTTCTTGCAACAGGCAATAGTGCATTGTTGAAGAAAAGATGTTAGTTGAGATGAGAATAGGAGAGATGAGTAAATGAAAACGAAAACCCTTGTGTCACTGTCCCTATTAATCGGGATTGGGGCTGCCCTGCATTTTATCATTCCTGGATTCTTCCTTGGAATGAAACCGGATATGATGCTGTTGATGATGTTTTTGGCGATCACGCTGTTTCCCGCGAAGAAGAATGTATTCATTGTCGCCTTGGCTGCTGGAGCCATCTCTGCCATGACAACTACATTTCCTGGTGGACAGATTCCAAATATCATAGACAAATTGGCAACAGCCTTTCTGTTTTACCTTTTATTCATCAGTCTTAAGAAATTTTCAACGTCCGTTGTCACGGTTAGTGTCTTGACTGCCGTAGGAACAATAATTTCCGGTGCTGTCTTCCTTGGTTCGGCTTATTATATCGTTTCCCTTCCAGGGCCTTTCGTTGCACTTTTCGGCGCTGTTGTGCTTCCTGCCGTACTGCTAAATACAGTTGCGATGGTCATCATTTATCCAATTGTGAACGGCATCGTAAGAAAATCTAATATACCCATTAATGCTTAAGCAGCAGGATCATCATATTTAAAAAAGCACCGGAATGCCCGGTGCTTTTTTTTCCACTCTTATGAATCTGGAGTCTAATCAGAATCATCCTCCAAGGATCAATGAATCAATATCCACATAAACCAAATCAAAAGCAGTAACCCTCCGGGAAGACCCATAGCGAAGGCTCTAGCCTGGAGCACCCTCTTAGGCGGATAGATGCCAGGAGTTTTTGCTTTTCGTAGAAAATACCCCATTCCGCACAAGCATATCAGGCCTAATAAAAAAATGATTTTCATTATTAACCCACCAGTGCCATCCATGTTCCGACAGCTTGTTTTTACTATCTATATGCTGTTCTTTCCTTTATATGAAGCATTTTTAATAAAGCTTCAAGTTATTTTTAAATATTATATATTTACTATCTAAGTTTAAAAAAATATTTTTGTGATATAAAGATAAAATGGTCTATACTCTTCCATAGGAATGAAAATTATGGTATTTTGATATCAATAGTATTTCTATCCCTATTTATCATAATTTCCAATTGATGCTTTTTTCAGCAGGGATTTAGACCATGTTAAGCGAAAACAATATTATAAAATGAGGTGATCCTAATGAAAGCAAAATCATTACTAATTGGCTTTTTAACCGGAACGGTCGTAGCGGGTGCAGCAACCTTACTTTCTACTCCAAGTTCAGGTAAAGACTTACGGACCCGCATCAAAACGAATACGGAAGAAATTAAGAATACAATTGATGAGTTAAAGGTGAAAATGCTAAATATTAAAGATGACACGATGGAAGCTACACAAATCAGCAAAGAAACGGTAAAAACCTTCATTTCGGATGTTCAGGTCGTCATCGAGAACTGGAAGCAGGAAATCGAACCCAATAAGAATGAATTATTGAAGAACGTTCAAGAAATTGAAAGTTCTTTAAAAGAATTGGAAAGGGCAATCCCTGCTTCCAAAAATTAATACACACAAGCTCGGTTCTCCATTTTTACCAATAAATCACATGGTTTATTGGAGTGAAATGGAGAATTCAATTAAAAAAAATAAAATTTTCTAAAAATTTCGCAAATATTTTCTTTATTAATTTTTATTTTATTGTCATAATAAATATACAGAATCTTATAAGTAGGTGAGCCCATAATATGCAGAATAAAAATTATTCTATGAAAGAAGCAATGATTTTTAGTCAACGAATTGCACAATTAAGCAAAGCATTATGGAAATCGATTGAAAAAGATTGGCAGCAATGGATTAAGCCCTATGATTTAAATATCAATGAGCACCATATTCTTTGGATTGCCTACCATCTTAATGGCTCTTCCATTTCAGATGTTGCAAAATTTGGGGTCATGCATGTTTCTACGGCATTTAATTTTTCAAAAAAATTAGAAGAACGCGGGTTTTTAACTTTTTCAAAGAAAGAAAATGACAAAAGGAATACGTATATAGAGATCACCCCAGAAGGTGAAAAGCTTCTACTTGATTTAATGGAGACATATGACCCAAGTAAGAACTCTGCTTTCTCAGGTGCACTTCCACTTCGTGAGCTTTATGGGAAGTTTCCGGATATGATTGAAATGATGGCTGTCATACGTAATATATACGGTGAAGATTTCATGCAAATCTTTGAACGATCCTTCGATAACATTGATCAGGAATTTACTGACGTGGAGGGTAAAATCACAAAAAAAAAGATAGAGAAAGAAACTGAACCAGTTTAATCTCACACTCTATCCATTTCCTTCATGAATGATACATATAAACCTTGTGAGAGGCATGCATCAATGCATTCCTTTATGGTTATTCTTGGATTAACCTTTCTTTCAAATTGATTAAAAAGCGGTCGAAAGTTCATGTAACCTTCCGCTTTTTCTATTTCGTAGCGCTTGCTCAAGATATCACATGTTTCTAATAACTCTTCCGCTTCCTTCTTCGTGAAATTTTTTTCCACAAAAAGAAAGTCCAACTTGGCCTCCGGATTACGTATCATGTTTAATAAAAGCCTTTGATGAAAACGGAGTATTTCTATTTCTTCATTTATATTTTTCATACATCATTAATCCCCAATCAATCATTCATTTTATCATAAAAGACTTAAAACCAATCAGATTTTCACGTTCAAAAAAATCAGCCAAATCCATGTCCAAAACCCGGCCTTAAACGTCTTTAATATTCATCCACTCTAAAGTGATTATTATCATAAAACTTAATCCAAGAATTCTATTGCTTTTTCCACCCATTCATCGTAATGTATGTAGGTAAATTCAACGGTCTTTGGAGGGCTGATTCTAAATGAATTCGTGGAAAACAATTGACGTGGCAAAACAATATGGGAATTGCCGTCTGATCATATTTTCAGTTTTTACTATATTGATGTCTTTTGTTCTGATCTATACATTATTAAGTGTCTTTTCATCCCATGTTGTTTTGTATGACGATCAAACAATGGTATTTTTTAGCCTATTGCTCTTATTATATCCTGTTCACAAACTATTACACTATTTACCTTTACGATTTTTATGTAAAAAAGTAAAAACTTCTTGGTCCTTGAAGTGGAAACTTGTGCTTACATGCAGGGTCAATGTGCATTATCCGATTCGAAAGCACCTCTATCTCTTGACCCTTGTGTTACCTTTCTTCATTATGTCTGTCATATTGATTGGTTGTGCCCTTAGTTTTCCACATTACATCCATTATTTCACTATTTTATTATCCCTGCACACTGGATTATGCGTATCGGATTTTATTTATATAAAAAACCTGGTTGGTTCCCCAGGACATTCATTTATCGAAGAACATCTAGAAGGATACGATATACTTATTCAAAAGTGATTCCTTATCTATTCATAAAGATGCCTGATAAGATTTTTAGGTATCTTTTTTCATTATAATTTGGTATCGTATTTATACATGATGTTTTGCAAGGAGGGATTTTAGGTTTTGATCTCGTTCTGGTTTATTATTTTTGCTATTTTGATTCTTTATAATATTAATAGAATGACAAACTCTTTATGCATTCAAAAAGAAATTGCTGAAGACCGGCAGCCTAAAGTATTCAGGATCATTAATGTTTTAATTACTATTATGTTATTATCCTCCTATATTGAAATTTTGTATACGTAGAGATAAGCAACAAATGATGGCCATCATTTGTTACATACATTGGTGATACCCGGCGCATTATCCACATAAAGAAAAAGGGCGAAGCGGTCAGCTTCGCCTTTTGTTTATGAGTTTATAACCAAGAAGCTCCAATGATGATTAACAGGATGAAAAGAACGACAATTAGAGCAAAGCCTCCACCTATTCCTCCAGACATTGATCTTCCTCCCTTCCATTCTTAA
This sequence comes from Peribacillus sp. SIMBA_075, assembly GCF_046534585.1. Classification (NCBI taxonomy): domain Bacteria; kingdom Bacillati; phylum Bacillota; class Bacilli; order Caryophanales; family Bacillaceae; genus Peribacillus; species Peribacillus sp. SIMBA_075. Next base: position 21,794 of record NZ_JAWRYN010000050.1, read on the forward strand.
GTAATAGCATTTTCATGCACACTCTTATATCCGCCAAAAGGAATCCATTCCTTTCATAGCTTGATAATCAATTCAATCTTTTTTGTAGCGGCTACCCTATCCTATTCAACTCCACGGCAAAAGGAGTGGGCTCTTTCCATTATTAATATTGCGAACTATTAGCAAAAGGATGCTCCTACAATTATTAATAAAATGAATAACACCACTAACAAAGCGAAACCTCCGTTAAATCCATTACTCATTATGCTACCTCCTTTTGGATGTCCTCGATTTATCATATGTAATGGTTCTTTATCTGGGTAGGCGTTCACCCATTTTCCAAAAATTCTTATTCAAACACCAATATATTATTTTTTGTAAACTAACCAGAATATGTTATAGTTAATTTTGTGGAAATACGAAGAATAGCAAACCAGAAACTTAAAACTAGGAGTTGTTTTTATGAAGAAATGGGCATTATCGATTGCTGTTACTGCAGGGCTGATCGGACTTACAGCATGCAACAGCGACAAGGAAGCAGTCGTGGAAACTAAAGCGGGAGATATATCTAAAGAAGAACTTTACAATGTAATGAAAGACCGTTATGGTGATGCCGTCCTTCAAGAACTTATTTATGAAAAAGTTCTTTCCGAGAAATATACAGTAACGGATAAGGAAGTAAAAGCTAAAACGGACGAGCTTAAAAAACAAATGGGTGAAAATTTCCAAACTGCCCTGGCCTCTTCCGGATATAAGAGCGAAGATGATCTTAAACGTGCACTTAAAATCGGCATGCTTCAAGAAAAAGCAGCCGTTGCTGATATTAAAGTAAAAGAAGCAGACGTAAAAAAAGCTTATGAAGACTATAAACCACAAATCAAAGCGAGACATATTCTTGTAAAAGACAAAAAAACTGCTGACGAAGTTGAAGCTAAATTGGCCAAAGGCGAAGACTTCGCTAAACTTGCAAAAGAATATTCAACAGACACAGGCACAGCTGAAAAAGGCGGGGAGCTAGGCTGGTTCGGTCAAGGTGAAATGGTTCCTGCATTTGAAGAACAAGCTTACAAAATGAAGAAAAATGAAATCAGCAAACCGATTAAATCCGATTATGGCTACCACATCATCCAACTTCTTGATACAAAAGAAAAGAAACCATATAAAGATATGAAAAAAGATCTTGAGTATAAGTTGAAAGTCGCTCAAATTGACCAAGCTAAAGTTCAAGATATTTTGAATTCAGAAGTCAAAAAAGCTGACGTGAAGATTAAAGATAAAGATCTAAAAGATGCCATCACTTCTGGTGACGCAACTAAAGCTGAAAAATAATTGGATAGTAAAAAGCGACAGGCCATTGGCCTGTCGCTTTTTTTCTCATCATTCAAGCTATGCTCCCTGATTTATATCCTTTTTACGCCTTTCACGCTCTTCTTCCATACGTTCAATGTACTTCTGACCTTCCTTCTCAATCCATGCATCATCTATGAGGCGTTCCTGCCTAGCGGTCCAAATTGACATGACTGCACTGACGATTATTCCAATAAACACGAACCAGATCCAAATTGGCATGTCCATTCCCTCCCAAAAAATCTACTATACATTTAATAGAGGATATGCGTGAACAAAAAAAATATGCTTCTTTCTCCATCGAGAAAGAAGCATATTCATTAAAATGTTGGTTTATAGAATGAACGATTATCGAGCGCAAAGACTCTTTCCGTAAATTCACCCGGTTTCACTTTTTCCAAGGCGCGGTCCATCATATTTATCTTGGCATCCATATTATCAATATAATGTAACACTTCCGCTTCCCTCACCATTGGCGGTTTGGGGCTCCCCCATTCCGCTTTACCATGATGGCTTAATATCAAGTGCTTTAGAATCATGATTTCTTCTGCTTCAATGCCTAATTCCTCTGCAGCTTTACCGACTTCATTTACCATGATGGTGATATGCCCCAACAAGTTCCCTTCGACAGTATAAACAGTCGACACAGGCCCAGATAGCTCATGTACCTTTCCAAGATCATGCAGGATGACTCCTGCATACAAAAGATCCCTGTTGAGCGAGGGATATAGTGTTGAAATGGCCTTAGCCAGCCCTAACATCGATACCACGTGATAGGCAAGTCCCGACATATACTCATGATGGTTCTTGGTGGCAGCAGGAAACGTCAGGAATTCATTCTGGTATTTTTTAATGAGGTGCCTAGTCACCCTTTGGATATTCGGATTCCTCATTTCAAAAATGAATTGAGTGATGGTTTCCATCATTTCTTCTTGACTTAAAGGCGCCGTTTGAATTAAATCGGCTTTCGTGACGCCATCGGCATCTGATGTAAGTCTAATATTACGGATTTTCAATTGGCTGCGTCCCCGATAATTCTGGACTTCCCCCTGGACTTTTACCGTAGCTTCCGCACTGTATGTTTTCTCATCAGCCTCGGAAACATCCCATAGCTTTGCTTCGATTTCCCCGGTTTTATCACACAAAATCAATGTTAAAAACGGCTTTCCATTACTTGCAACCGCTTTTGTACTCGTTTTAATATACATATATATATCTACTACTTCACCAATTCCGTAGTGTATGATCCCATTTCCCATGCGACTGCCCCCGTTCAATTAAATATCAACATTATAACATATCAATCTAGTTAGTGCGTTTAGTTTTCGTTAATAAGTGACAGACAATTGAAAGGAAAAGACTAAGCTTCCGTCACTTTCACCCCACAGGAAAACCAGGCTTGAAATCAAGCCTGGTTTTCCATTCAGATCTATTTCAACAGTTCTTGTTCGGACAATACGCACACTTATCCTGGCCCTCAATTCGGAAATATAAACAGCATGTCACCCGTTTATAAGGATTCATGGACTCCGGAACATTTTTTTCCCCAATGAATCTTTTAAAAGGTGAACGTGTTTCAATATTCAGCCATGTTTCATCTTCAAGCAGCCTTTCAATGTCCCTTCCAACCCGCGTCTTTATATCTGTCTGCTTCAGTAACTCGCTATACATCCAGACCGTGTAGCTCCAAATATTTTCCCAAAGTACAAGTCTCGATATTTTAGTAGTTCCGGAAAATGTGCGAATGGCATCCGCTCCAAAGCTGCTTAATATGGAATGTAGGGCAGAAGAGCTTTCCTTTTCCGGAACATTGCTCCACCTGTTAATTTTCAGCAAAAAATCTGGAAGCCAATGTTCATCTTCTGGATCATCCAAAACGCCAATGTCCTGAAGTGTGCCTTCCCAGATAAGCCGATGTTTGCTGAACATGTAAAATTGTGCCGTGACAAAAAAAGCATAACGTCTGAACCACATTGAAATTGCTATTCTTGACGTTTCCGCCCCAGACCGGACTTGTGCATACTCAATCAGCTCATCAACATGATTGAAAGTCTTGGAAACCTTGGTATCATCTCGAAACGATATACGATATCCTTGCAGCTCTTTTTCAATAGGTGGTGAGAGGTTATGCATTGGCCAGCGCTTTCACCTGACTTCGAGCGTAACGGCCTTTACCAAACGGGATGCACATGGGACTGCCGAAAATTGGATCAAAAGAAATTTGACACTCCATGCCGAATACATGCTGCACCAAGTCAGGCGTGATGATATCCTCTGGCCGACCTTGAGCATGTATCGCTCCGTCTTTAAGTGCCACCAGGTTATCCGCATAACGGCAAGCTAAATTCAAATCATGAAGCACCATCACGATCGTTCTGTTCTCAAACTCATTCAACTCGAACAATAAGTCCAAAATCTCGATTTGGTGGGTCATATCAAGATATGTAGTCGGTTCATCCAACAAAATGATGTCCGTATCCTGAGCCAGAGTCATTGCTATCCATGCGCGTTGCTTCTGACCTCCCGATAATTCATCGACTGCACGATCTTTCAATTCAGTCAGGTTCGTTGCTTCAATTGCCTTTTGAACTTTTTCTTCATCCATGGAGCTCCACTGTTTTAACCAACTTTGATAAGGATATCTTCCTTGTTTAACAAGTTGATAGACTGTGAGTCCTTCAGGAGCAACAGGCGACTGCGGAAGGATCGCCATCTTTCTTGCTACATCCTTCGATGACATGGTTGAAATCGCTTTGCCTTCAAGTAAAACTGAGCCGGATTGAGGTTTTAACAAGCGGGCAACCGACCTTAGCAGTGTTGATTTTCCACATCCATTAGCACCGATGAACACGGTGATCTCCCCATCGGGTAATTTTATATTCATATCATTTATAATTAATTTATCACCATAACCGAGCGATAGAGACTGTGTGTTAATAGCTGGTCGCATTAAAATACTCCCCTTTTAGTCTAATAATACTAGTTTAATGAAAATGATTCTCACTGTCAATCTTAAAAAAGAATATATCCAAAATCTCGTGTCCCATTCCTCTCAAATGAATCATAAAGTGTCACTCAATTAAAGATATAGCTTTCTTTGGAAACATTAATGTAAAAAAATCCAGTCCATTACCCTATCATTACCACTTGCCTTTAGCTTCCGCACAAACGATTCATTAGTACATGTTCCCCCTTTAGGGCAATCACCTGTTTGAACTTTCAAACTCCATTTAGATAAAAAAAACCCTCCATTTGGAGAGCTTTTTAACCGACCAGCAGGCGGTTAGTACAATGTGCCAGGGATTCATCTCTAATGAAGGTAAATAAAGCCTGATCGATAAAAGGGACTAATCCTTCTGCGATGTTCCAGGCATTGACCTCTATTTGATAAAGGATTTCTGATTTTCCTGTATTGTATAGCTCCTCACTCAGCAAAGCAAGGTCGGGGTCTAACGCGTGGCCCATCTCATGTGTGAGAATCACCCATGTATATTCCTCGAGCCTCTGAAGCGAGCCTAGGGAGCGTTCACACTGAATTTCGATATCTCTCCTATACAAAGTGATCGTATGCCCTTCGGCAGAATATTTTCCCCCAACACATCGTCTATCAGGAAACTCCTTTTCGATGATTAACTCTAGGGAAGAATCATGGTGGCCTATAAACTCATTCATATTCAATGACTTCACTCTCTTTTTTATAGTTTAAATCCCATTATATTTTGGGGATGATCAAATCATTCCTATTTTGGCGCAATACGGGACTGGATAGATGAATTACTTGATTTTCAGTAAAGTGTTCCACTACATGTCGATGACACGTAAAAAAGAAAATTTGCCGCTTTTCCGATACCTTTTTCAATAACTCAAGCGTCCGTTTTGTCCTTTCCTCATCAAAATTGACGAAACTATCATCAATGATGAGAGGGAATGAATCATTTTCAAAAGTATGATCAGCAAGTGCGAGCCTTAGGGAAACATATATTTGCTCTGCTGTCCCGCGGCTGACCTCTTCAACCCTGAAACTCAAGCCATCACTTCGCTGTACCCAAATTCCTTCTCCCGACTGGTCAAGGATGATTTTTCGATAGCTTCCATTCGTTAAAAAGGCAAAATGCCGCTCTGCATCGGCGATGACCTTCGGAAGGCGTTCCCTTTTATATCGGTCCAAGGTTTTATTCAATAAGCTTTTGGCTATTGCCAATTTCGCCCATTCCTTTGCTTCTTCGTTAAACGCAGCCCTGTCTTCATAAAAACGATGAAGTAGGTCATCATGAATCCCTGAAGCTTCAAGCTGTTTTATCCTATGCTTCGCATCCGACTGTTTCTCTAATAAAAGTGATTTCACCTTTACAGAATCCTTCCGTTTCCGTTCCAAGTTTTCAAATGTATATGTGGTGATCCCCTGTTTTAGGTAAGTTTGGATTTGATCAGGCAGCATTCTCGATTGTCCAATTTGAATGGTAATCAAATCAAGTTGTTTTTGGAAAGTGATTTTCTTTTCGGACAAGGCGGCGTCATGTCTGAACTCTTCCTCACCCTTTACATTCGCTAACTCAAAAAGCTGTTCCATTTCCGCATCGAGATAGTCTTTTTCCATCGTCAACTGCTCGATTTCGTTCGCCAAACGACTCCGTTCCTGCATCCATTGCGTTAATTGAACGGAGAATTCAACCGTTTTATTCATTTCCCGTTTCAAAAGGCTAATCGCTTCCCGCCATGTGGCAGGTTCGAAATCAAGGCTGTATGCAAAATGAAATAAAGCCTTCGCTTTACCTTCAAACTCTGTATGTAGAAATTGGAACCGCTTGATTGTTTCATATTTTCTGTCAACGGCTTCCTTCCATTTCTCAAGCAGTTCAAATACAGATTCAAGATTGTATTCCATTCCGGGATAAGACATGCCCCAACCGCTTAGAATGCCTCTCACCTCTTTTTCCAATCGATCCCTGCCAGCTTCCCAAGCGGTATATTCCTGAATCGTCGATTCAAACGCTTCCTCTCTTTCTTCATACTTGAACCTTTCACTTTCAAGCCGCCTTTGGAGACGTCGGTCCAGTTCAAGCAACTGTCCTATCGACTCCCCTTCACTCACTCGATTGGTTTCACTTCCAATTGCAGCCCTTTTCCTTTTCATCACATCCAATTGCCGGATATACCCTGACAATATATCATCACCTTTGAAGAGGGACCTGGAAACCGCAAACAGAACAGCCATGGCTAAAAGTATAATCCCCAACAAAATCTGTTCACTGAAATAACTTCCAATCGCACCTAAACAAAGAAGTACTATTAAACTGCCATTCATGATAAGTGAACGTTTACGGTTATGCGCTTCCTTCTTTCTCTGTAAAGCCAATTGCTTTTCAAGCTCGAGTATTTGTTCATCAAGAATAAGGGATTGTGCTGCTTCAAATTCGGTGTTATTCTGCTTGTTGTATAAGGACTCCAGCTCGATTCTTTTTTCATCTGGCAGTAACTGGGCCTTTATCTCCTTCAAGCGGGATTCTGTAGCTTCCAGACTTCCCTTTTGCTGTCCATATTTCTCATCAAGCTGTTTTTTATCATTTTGAAGTTGATGCTTTTCCCTCTCCGTCCTTTTGACCTTTTCCTTCATAAAACTACTGATATCAAGTTTTCTTATTTCATCATCAGAAACATCCAAGAATAATTGCTGTTTCACCTTTTCGATATTCTTTTCTTCCATCAGCCTATCATGTTCCGCTCTTCTTATATCCAGCTCAAGCTTCTCCAGCAATGTTCCTTGATCGATAGCATGCTCAATCTGATCTTTATGTTCCTTGATGAAAGGATTGATTTCGATTTCCGTAAGATTCCCTTCAAGTTTGGCCATCTTATCCGTCAATGCGGCCAGTTGGGCTTTCATGGGCATTCCAACTGCCTGAAACTGTTCAAGTCTTTTTAAACCATCGACAGGAAAACTTACATCCTTGATTTTACTTATTTCGGTTTCAAGGTCCTCCTGTTCTTCAACCAAGGGCTTAATTCGCAGAAAAGTACTCACGTTAACAAGATTTTCTTCAATCTCTTGAATATCTATCGTGACTTTAGAGAGCTCCTCCTTAAGTTTTGCTTCTTCCTGAAGTAATGCCGTATATGACTGCTGTTCTTCTTCTGATGCTTTTACCTTTTTCTGCAATTCCTTAAGTTCTTTCAACCTCATATTCAGTAAAGGCTTTTGGCCTGATGGCTTGAACCTTAAATCAAGCTCCTTTTGCAATTTCGTTTCGGCTTCAAGAAGTTTATCATTCCCAATAAGCCCAGCTGAAAGCAGATATTTACTCATGGTCCCTTCACTTAGTGTATGTAATCCCTGCAGACCTTGAAGGTCGAAAGAAAAAATGGCTTGGTAATAGTTTTTATCAACGCCATGGAGAATTTCATTCAATTCTTCCTCGCCGCCAACCCTTCCATCTTCGAAGGTCAATTTCACATCACCAGTAGCTTTTCCCTTCACACGCTCAATGACGATTTCCCCATCATTTTTTGTTATGAGACTGAGCCTTCCCCCATATTTGGCATGCATTTTGGGCTCGTAACGCGGTTCGTTTTGAACCTTTGTCGGAAAACCAAACAGCATACTATGAATGAAGGACATGATCGTTGATTTGCCCGATTCATTTTCCCCAAAGAAAACCTGCAGCTGTCCCAATTCAGGAAAACGCTGATTTTCCAGTTTGCCGTAACCATAAACATGGAGGTCTTTAATAATCAAATCCGTTCCTCCTCCCTACATTCATTTATTCGCTTCAAAAACTTGCAAAAGCCATCTTTCCGCTTCATCCAAAAGCTCCCTCTGCTCTTCCGGCTCTATTGAATCAAGAAACCTTCTTGCACCCGGATGAATATAAAGCGGGGCCAGAGCAGCATCCGTATCATCAAATTCAGATGCAAGCATCGATACCTCAGCCATAAAGGGCGATATTCTTTCATTTGACCTAATCATCGGCATGGACTGGATGACTTTGATTTTATACACCCAGATAAACGATTCGCCTTGCTCCTCATCCTGCAAAATCTGGTTTAATTCCTCAAGATATTCCCCGGAAGGGCCTGCTGCGTCACCTGCATCCAGCTTCAATTCCAAAAGAAAGCTTCTCCCATCGAAACCCTTCTGTTCAACTACTTCCTTGCATTGTTTGAGCAGGGCATCAAATCCACCTTCCGCGGATATTTCAATTGTTTCGCTTTCCCATATCACCTCAGAGGTCTCAATAAAGGAACGGCGCTTCGTGTCTCCGTCAAATTCGACGAGAAGGCACCCTTTAACGCCAGATTCCTTTCGATTCCTGCCTTGAATATTCCCTGGGTAAATCACCAGCGGATCTTCTGATACTACCTGATGTTTATGAATATGGCCTAATGCCCAGTAATCGAAATCTTTAGCAGCTAGTTCCTTCAATGAAAAAGGGGCGTATGGGCTATGTTCGGAATTGCCTTCCAAATTCCCATGAAGCAGACCTATATGATAATCGGCCCCTTCAGCTTTTATGTAGGTTTCAATCATTCTCTCCCTTACGTGACGGCGTGGATAACTGAATCCATAAAGGTGGACAGTCGTCCCATCGATTTTTTCAAACCGTTTCACTTCAGTTTTCCCTGAAAATACGTGGACATTATCCGGCAGCTCCACAGTAGTCCATGAGCCGCTGAGATGATCATGGTTACCATGAATGATATAAGCAGGGATCTGATGATGCTGGAGTTTTTCCATTTCAGCTCGAAACCGGACCTGTGTCCGGAGACTCCGATTTTCCCCATCAAATAGATCCCCCGATAACACGATAAAGTCAACCTGATGGGAAATTGCTTCATTAATGATAGTTTTAAAAGCTTTAAACGGACTGTCCCTTAATTCCTTTAATATAGATGTCGGCATATCCTTCAACCCTGAAAAGGGACTATCCAAATGGAGATCTGCCGCATGAATGAACTTCACACCGCTCAAAGTTATCACCTCGATTTCTTTCAACATTTCACATTTAATTTTAACACGTACAGAACATACTTTCCCATACATTATTATTTTAATCCGGCATTTGGTACCTGGTTATTCCAGTATGGGCAAATTCATTAGGAAAAAGACCGAATGGCGTGAACATTGTTTCATGCACGGCATTCGGTCTTTTCTTTATTTAAAAATATCCATACTTAAATATCGTTCACCATTATCCGGTGCAATGCATAATACTCGTTTGCCACTTCCAAGACGACGGGCTTCCTGCAGGGCAGTCCAAACAGAAGCACCTCCTGAAGGTCCAATCAATATACCTTCCTTTGAAGCCAAATCCTTCATGGTGGAAATCGCATCTTCATCTGCCGCTTGAATGATTTCATCAAATACCTCTGTATTTAAAATATTGGGGATAAAACCAGGGCTCGTACCCACTAACTTATGAGGACCAGGCTTTCCGCCGGAAAGAACTGGGGAACCCTTAGGCTCGACAACGACAACCTTTAACTCCGGCAGATGCTCTTTTAAGGCTTCACCTGTACCGGTTATCGTTCCTCCCGTTCCAGCAGTAGCGACAAACACATCCAGGTTTCCATCCATCTGATCCAAAATCTCGACTGCTGTCGTCACTCTGTGAATATCAGGATTGGCTTGGTTTTCGAATTGCTGCGGAATAAAGCTATTAGGAATCTCTGCGGCAAGTTCCTCAGCTTTACGAATGGCTCCAGGCATCCTCTCTGATGCAGGGGTGAGGACAACTTCCGCTCCGTATGCCTTTAAGATATTGATTCTTTCTTTCGACATATTATCCGGCATGACCATAATGGCACGATACCCCTTTGCAGCGGCATTCATAGCAAGTCCAATTCCTGTATTCCCTGATGTTGGTTCAATGATCGTGGCCCCGGATTGAATGATACCATCCAATTCAGCCTGCCTAATTAAGTTGAAGGCAGCCCGATCTTTTACGCTGCGGCTCGGATTGAAATATTCAAGTTTCACAAATACTTCAGCGTCACCCTCCGCTGTTAAATGATTAATCCTTACAACAGGTGTATCTCCTATCAATTCAGTGATATTATTAACGATTTTTACCGTCATTCAAAAAATCCCCCTTCGATCCATACACTTCCTACCTTTTACTCAGGTTTATTATATCATTTATGATTTTTCATTTTAAGGAGAGAATTCCTCTAGTATAAATAGGTTTTGTTTTCATTCTTTCCAAACTTAAAGGAAGAAACCATTAAATTAGTTCGATATAGTTATTTCCCATCATTCTCCAAGATATTTTGCTACTTATCAATATTCCCTGTCTTAATACATTCCCCACATAACAATAGTCAAAATTGACAGATAATGATAAGATTTTTATAACAGTACCTATCTTTAGAAAATAGACAGAATTATATTTGAAAAGGGAGTTTTTGAAAATGAGCAAAATATACAAATTAACCGTTTTTGAACCATCAGGGGAAAAACTATTGGATGAATCATTTGCAGCCGAGGATGATGAACAAGCAAAAGAATTGGGACAAAATCTATTGAATGAAAAAAACTATCAAGATCATACACATCGCTGTACATCACCTTCAGGCGCGCTATTGCTGTTTCATCGCTGATTGAAACTGGAAGCGCCATCATTTAGTGCGTGATCCAGTTTTCCACATCCTCCTTTTAAACTATATAGAGAAAGGCCGTCACTTTAGGCACTTATTTTAAGTGCTCAGACTGTAGACAAACTTGATCTGACCCAATAAAGTTAGACAAATAGTTTAAGCAGGTTCTAAAACCTGAGTTCGGTATTCTATCGGACTCAGGTCTTTTAATTTTACCTTCATTCGTTTGTGGTTATAGTAATGAATATAATCATCTAATTTCTTTTCAAAGTGCTCCATGCTTTCAAACTCTTGGAGATAAAGCCATTCTGATTTTAACAAGCCAAAGAAGTTTTCCATGACTGCGTTATCTAAACAATTTCCCTTACGGGACATGCTTTGTATAATGTGGGAATCTTTTAACGTTTTTTGATACTTCTTCATTTGATAATGCCACCCTTGATCAGATTGGAGGATGACTGTATCTTCTGGTTTTAGGTGTTTAATCGCCTCATCTAACATATCTCCAACAAGTTTATAAACGTGCCGTTTCAAACTAATATCTCTTTTTAAAAATGTGATTAAGCTTACTTTAAATAAAAAAATCCGACCAATTGAGGTCGGATTTTTCAGACTGTAGACAAACTCGATGAAAATCGAGTTTGTCTATTTTTTATGAGTTGTACAATTTGGCCGTTGATTG
>NZ_JAWRYN010000312.1:0-318 GCF_046534585.1 Peribacillus sp. SIMBA_075
GGCCGCACCACCATGAAGATCGCCGTGTTCGGGGCCAACGGGCCCACCGGGCGTCTCATCGTCCGCCAGTCCCTCGAGGCGGGACACGACGTCACCGCCATCACCCGCAATCCCGACTCGTTCCCGCCGCTCGGCCCGGGATTGCGGGTGGTTGCGGCCGACGTCCACGACCCGGAGGCCATCGACACGGCGGTCGCGGGTCAGGACGCCGTGCTCTCCAGCCTCGGCGTCCCGTACAGCAGGCAGCCGGTGACGGTCTACTCGAACGGCACCGCCAACATCGTCGCCGCCATGACGCGCCACGGCGTCGAGCGCCTG
>NZ_JAWRYN010000313.1:0-317 GCF_046534585.1 Peribacillus sp. SIMBA_075
GGTAAACTCGCTGAAGCTGAGTCCCGGATGCTCTTCAAGCACGTCCATCACCAGGCGTTCGCGCTCGTCTTCGAGCTGTCCGAGCCTGCGGATGAGCCGAGTTTCTTCTTTGACCAGTTCTGTCAGTTCGTCTATTTTATGCTCGATCAGCACTGTCTGCTTGCGCTCTGCGTAGCGGATCAATTGCTGCTGTATGGTGATCAGCTCATCAAGTGTCGCGGTCATCATCTTCAACACCGGAGTCCCCTCTTTTCCGACCCGCTCAACTGTCATTTATCGAACCAGTACTGATGGATTTTTTCGGCTACCTTGTCATG
>NZ_JAWRYN010000314.1:0-317 GCF_046534585.1 Peribacillus sp. SIMBA_075
TATTTCCCTCAATTTCAGGACGAGGCTGTAAGTAGAAAAATCAAAATGATCGGTGAAGGCATACACACCGCTCAAGCGATGGATGCAGAAGACATCGCGAACTCTCCTAACTCACTTGTGAAGTGGAGTGAAACAAATAAAGCTTTCTTTGAAAAGCCTGTCATCTTAAACGTCGGAAGATTGGCCGTGTTAAAAGGGCAGATGGAACTGGTTAAAGCGTGGGCAAATTCCAAGCTCTCAGACACTCACAATCTTCTCATCATCGGAGGAGACTTAGAAAACCCGAGTCCAGAAGAAAAAATGGTAATTGATTTCTT
>NZ_JAWRYN010000315.1:0-317 GCF_046534585.1 Peribacillus sp. SIMBA_075
CCCTCGAACGCGGAAAGAACTGGCCCACCCGGGCCTCCACTTCTTTCCCTTCGAGGCTCCTATGCCCTTGACCACTGCGCAGTTGCTGGCGGGCGCAAATCGCCAGCTCGAATCGTTCGCCACGAACGATCCCATCGACCAGTTCACCAGTGACCGCCCCCTGTCGGCGTGGCTGATCGCCAATCGCCAGGATTCGGTGTTCGGCAATGGCATCTTCAACGAGAAGGTGCGCTTCACCAATGACTCGAACTACCAGAACTACACCGGCGACGACCAGGTCACGTACAACCGCCGCGACACCGTCCGCAAGGCGCCGT
>NZ_JAWRYN010000316.1:0-317 GCF_046534585.1 Peribacillus sp. SIMBA_075
TCAAATGGTTTTAAAGCATAGTCATGACGGTTTGGCGTTCTGACAAATGCCCCAGGCTCCCCGACAAACGGACGAGCAATAATGCGTCCTACCATATATTTTTCATCTAAAGTCAGTTCTCGTGCAATTTCACAAATGCGGTAGAGCTCTTCCAGTGGCACAACTTCTTCGTGCGCAGCAATTTGCAAAACAGAATCCGCAGATGTATAAACGATTAAATCACCTGTTTTCATGTGCTCTTCGCCAAGCTCATCCAGAATTTCTGTCCCAGATGCTGGTTTATTCCCAATGATGCCCCGTCCTGTTTTTTCTTTTAG
>NZ_JAWRYN010000317.1:0-316 GCF_046534585.1 Peribacillus sp. SIMBA_075
ATACCATGTGGTTTGAAATCCTGCGAATAAGCGAGTATTCGTGAGCATTATCTATTAAACTGAGGGAGTTCTATAAGTCACTAAAAGGATCACTAAAAATAATCAAACTATTTAATAAAAACTGTATACTAAATCACGAGTTTTGGAACAAATTGTGTTTAAAAATGGTTATTAGGGGTCCTGTCCTACCAACAAAACGCTAAAAACATATGCTAAGGTTTTGTTTAAAATCAGGAGTTTTGGATTGTCAACACTAAATCAAACAACTTTTTTAAGGGATAATTTTTTATATTCTAGAGGACTTAAGTAGCCAAGA
>NZ_JAWRYN010000318.1:0-316 GCF_046534585.1 Peribacillus sp. SIMBA_075
TCCATAGATGAACTTCGGACGTTCGCAGAGGGCCAACATTCTCCCTATGGGAATTGGGCACGATCGAGTGAGGTGGAAGCGGGTGATTACTCGAACCATAAACTTGTCATTGAGCTGGGTTCAGTAAGGAGTGGTCAAATTCCCGCCGACTATGAAGAAGGGCCCTATCCGACTGAAGAAGAGCTGGATGTGTTTTACTATATATTGGATAAAGTACGCGAAGAGCGTGCCAGTATAGATCCAGAAGAGTTCTTTGATGAGGAGAAGTTTGTAAGGGAGGCAGCAGAAGAGCTGTCTATCAGCTATGAGGAAGCAC
>NZ_JAWRYN010000051.1:0-33072 GCF_046534585.1 Peribacillus sp. SIMBA_075
GAGGCTCACCGCCCGCACCAAGGAAAGCGAGCATCTGGAGGGGAAATCAACCACAACTCACTACCTGGTAAATAGCAGCAAAGTATGTGAAAACAGCCTTTTTTTAAGAAACAAAAGAGAGTGCCCCCAGGACACTCTCCAAACCAGCTTATTTCGTTGATTGACGATTTTCAATCCGATGTGGCAAGATCACTTTTTCATGACCTTCCTCCACTTCTTCTTTATTCATCAACTTTGTCAGAAGCCTCATCGCAACGGCACCAATATCATATAAAGGTTGAACGATCGTCGTGATTTGCGGTCGCACCATCAATGTCAATCTCGTGTTGTCGAAGCTGATCACTTCAAAGTCTTCCGGTACATTATACCCTTTGTCCTGTGCCGCATGGACAATTCCAAGCGCCATTTCATCAGCGCTGGCGATGAATGCCGTCGGTTTCTCTTCAGCTTCCAGTGACTTTTCAAAAGATTCGATTCCTGAATCATATGTATAATCGCCTTCAACAATATAGCTTTCATCGAAAGTAAGCCCAGCTTCTTTCAACCCTCGTTTATAACCAGTCAATTTCTTTTCATCAATCAGCGCGGAAGGATTTCCGCTTACAAAAGCGATATGCTTGTGGCCTTTTTTAGCAAAGAAGGTCACTGCGTCGAATGCCGCCGCCTCATAATCAATATTAACCGATGGAACTTGTCCGCTTTCATCCACCGAACCTGCCAGAACGATTGGAACGGGTGAATTCTTAAACTCTTTGACATGCTCATCAGAAATGTTACCGCCCATGAATACGATACCATCCACTTGTTTTCCAAGCATCGTATTCAACAAATGGAATTCCTTATCTATATTCTCATCGGAACTGCTTAGAATGATATTGTATTTATACATGGTGGCTATATCTTCTATGCCTCGTGCCAATTCGGCAAAAAAGATGCTCGAGATATCCGGAATTATGACCCCGACTGTTGTTGTTTTCTTGCTGGCAAGACCCCTTGCCACTGCATTGGGACGGTACCCTAACTTCTCAATCACATCCGAAACTTTCTTCCTTGTTGCAGGCTTTACATTCGGATTCCCGTTAACTACACGGGAAACGGTGGCCATGGAAACATTCGCCTCACGCGCCACATCATAAATGGTTATATTATTCATTCATCCATTCCTCCATTTCTTTCATTTTCCCCATAAAAGACCCGAATTATTTCGGGAAAAATTCTTTTATGCGTTTTCCTCTATAAGGAAGATTATTTTAGGAACGATCTGCCTAACAAAAAATGCAGTCCTACTCTCTTCTCAGTCAAAGATTCAATACCCTTTTCAAGTATAAAATTCACATAGATATCACTTTATGTATGACTCAATCTTCCGAACAGTTCTCATTCATGTTATTTATCATACGATAGTCGAATCTTTCCTGCAATCCAATAGTGCCTATTTCGATGCTTTTTCTGCAAAAACAAGTATTTTACCATTAAAAATAGCCCTTGCCAAGGAGGTAAGGGCCGTAAGTAGATATTTTAAAGACTTTCCAGCTTATACAGTTACCCAATTCAAACGTTTAATTTCATCGTAGAATTCATCAAATTGTTTGAAGTCCATTTGCTGTGCAGAATCCGATAAAGCAACAGATGGGTCTGGATGCACTTCTGCCATTACACCGTCAGCACCGATTGCAAGCGCCGCTTTAGCCGTCGGAAGCAAGAGGTCGCGACGTCCAGTGGAATGCGTCACATCAACCATGACCGGTAAATGGGTTTCTTGTTTTAAAATCGGTACGGCAGAGATATCAAGTGTGTTTCTTGTTGCTTTTTCGTAAGTACGGATACCGCGTTCACAAAGGATTATGTTGCCATTGCCCTGCGACATGATATATTCCGCTGCATGAATGAACTCTTCAATCGTTGCAGCCAGTCCGCGTTTTAAAAGAACTGGTTTATTTACGGCACCAGCCGCTTTTAGCAAGTCGAAGTTTTGCATGTTGCGTGCACCGATTTGGATGACATCAATATGATCGATCGCCGCTTCGATATCGTTAGCGCTCACGATTTCACTGATGACGGCCAAGCCGTATTCGTCAGCAACACGTTTAAGTATTTGTAAGCCCTCCAAACCAAGTCCTTGGAAGTCGTATGGAGATGTACGTGGCTTAAATGCACCTCCGCGCATCAATTTCAAACCTTTAGCTTTAATGACTTCCGCCACCGCAGCAGTTTGTTCATAAGATTCAACGGCACATGGTCCGAAAACGAAGCTCGGGATTCCATTACCGACCAATTCACCCTTAATGTCGATGATAGTGTCTTCAGCCTTTTGTTTTCTAGATACAAGAAGCGTTTTCTTCTGATCGTCTTTTTGAAGCTCCAAGCCCAATTTGAAGATTTCTTTGAAAATATGTTTAATCGAACCAAGATCAAGCGGTCCTTGATGATTAGCTTCGATAAGATCCAGCATTGTTCTTTCACGGACCGGATCGTAACGGTTTACACCTTGTTTTTCTTTAACGCGACCAATTTCCTGTACAAGTTCAGCACGTTGATTAATAAGATGTAATAACTGAAGGTTCACATCATCCAGTTGATTACGAAGTCCATCAAGCTCTTTGTTGCTCATTACAAATCCATCCCTTCGTTTTTTAAAATAGAAATCGGTTCAGCGGATTCAAACTAAAAAAATCCCATCCGGACCCTCGAACATCCACTCCGATTGTTTTATCAATGAAAATTTTAGAATATTTCATGTATGATTAAATCAATTATAAATGAAGTGTCCATAAATGTCACTAACTTTTTCTTTAATAATTAAACGCTTTTAAGCATTAAAGTTATAAATACTTAAAACTAGGTGCCGCTCATGCCAGAAAAACGATTACACAGAATATTGAAACACGATCCGTTGTAGGAATTATATTGGAAATAGAACAGGAAAGCTATCATTTAATTGATCATTTTTCACAAGAACATAGAAAAGTTTAAATCTTCCGCCACTTGTCCGAAGCCGAGAAATATTTAAAGAGTCTTTACGGAAGGGCCTCCATAGAAAAGGTTTCCCCAGGATTAACATCCTTAGGCCCGCCAATCAATGGAATAATAAAAGGCCGGACCCCTTACCAAAGGGATCCGGCCTTCCATTCATTCTGTAATGGCTTTGCTTAATGAATCATATGTAATCCGCCAATGAGATTCATTCCAGGCCGGTTTTCCACTTTTAAAAAGGATGGCCTGAGGTGATTGATGTTTGATATCAAATGTTTCTGCCACATAATTGGATAGTGGACGAGCTTCCTGAACGGCTAAATAGGCCGTTTTAAGTTGTTCGTTCTCTGAGATGTACTTTTCATATTGTTCATATGCTTCCGCACTGACCGGGCATGTTACGCTATGCTTGAAAAGTAGGAAAGTATCCTCTTTTAAAAGCTGATTGAATTGTTCTTCTGTTTCAATTTTGGTAATCTTCATAATGCATCTCCTTTCCTTGTACATATAAATTTTACCATCAAAAAGGCGGTGAAGCCATCGAAGCGCTTCACCGCCTTATTCTACGTAACTTTATGTCACTTCATCCCTTTTAAAAGAATGGAGGGTCAAGAATTTATTTCGTTAGTTTATTCTCTGTTTCATCAAATGCCTTTTTCGCTTCATCAAGTTTTAATTTTGCCGTATTCTTGTTTCCGCTTGTAGGGTCGGCAGGATCAGTTTCCGGGTTGCTGCCGTTAGCAAAATTCGTTTCTACAGATACGATAGGAGAATCGGAAGTTCCCGTCACATCTATATCCTTATTGCTCGAATTTGTCGTATCATCAGCAGAGTCGCCGTTTTCTTTTCCCGTTTTTAGGCTTTTCACTTTATTAACGATATTTGAAGATTTATTTGAAACGATTTCCGTTACGGAGCTTGTTTTTTCTTTTGCAGTATCAGCAAGAACCGTTCCTTTTTCCATCGCCGTTTGTCTTAATCTTTCCGTTTTCTCTGAAATGTTTTTAGCTTGTTCATTGAAATCGTTCCTTAGTTCCTTGCCTGTTTTGGGAGCCATGAACAAAGCAGTGGCCGCTCCGATCATCCCGCCGATCAAGGCGCCAATCATAAAGTCCTTAGAATTGATCGAGTCGCGTTCGTCCTCATATGATTTCTGATAGTCCTTTGTCTGAAATTCTTTTTGAGTCATAATACATTCCCCTTTCAATTTTCAGTTCATTTTTTATATAACTAGATTTATGATCTAGAACGTAAAAACCTTTTTTTAGGCAGGTTATCGGTTTCCAGTGCTTCCCTTTCTAATTCCGCACTTTCAGTTGGGGTTGGGGCAGCCTGTTTGCTTCTAGTCTTCCATTTATCCCTAATCTCTAAAGCTACATTACTCCATTGTACAATCTGTGAGATTCGTTCTTGATTATTATCAATCTCAGCCTGCACTTTATGGGAAACCTTTTGGATGGAAGAATTAAAGCTTGAGATGGATGTACCTACATCCTTCACAGCATCCACCACCGTGTTCAGGTTTTCTGACTTTTGCTGCAAATCTTCAGCCAACGTATTCGTTTTATGTAATAACTGGGTAGTTTCGAGCGTTATGCCCTGCATTTGGCTCTCTAGCCCTGTCAGCGTCCGGGCCACACTGTCCAGGGTTGTTTGAAGCGATGTCAGTACCTTTGTCAGGAAAATAACAAGGACCAAAAAGGCTATCGCTGCAACAGCAGCACTTACGTATAAAATAATCTCCATTGGAACACCTCCGAAAAATCGACTTATTTAGTAGCTGTTAGATATTAATTACCCCTTCCCTATTATTATAAACGTATTTATTTTTTCAATATACCCCATCAAACCCTAATCTGGAAATATTGTTGCCTGCATCCAGTTCCTCCATGAAATTCATGGGGTGACACTTATGGCTGGAAATCGGGTATGATAGAATGATAAGTCGAATTTAAACAATGGAGGTATTTTTATGAAAGATCCCAGAATTGAAACATTGGCTAAAAATTTAATCAATTATTCCGTGAAGCTTCAAAAAGGTGAAAAAATCTTGATCGAAAACTTTGGATTGCAGCGTGAACTTGTTAACGCCCTTGTGAATGAAGCCTATGCAGCTGGTGGTTACCCATTCGTCCTTTTAAAGGATCACCAAGTCGATCGTGCCTTGTTGATGGGTGCCAAAGAAGAACAGTACAAGATGATGGGTGAGTTTGAAGCAAACGTAATGAACCAGATGGATGCCTATATCGGGCTTCGTGCCGGGGATAATATCAATGAACAATCCGATGTCCCTCCAGAGAAGATGGCGATTCATGGACAGACAGTCGGTAAAGTACATAGAAATATCCGCGTGCCAAAAACAAAATGGGTCGTACTTCGCTACCCGACAAATTCCATGGCCCAATTAGCCAAAATGAGCACTGAAGCATTTGAAGACTTTTATTTCGAAGTCTGCAACCTCGACTATGGCAAAATGAGCGTAGCAATGGACAGTCTTGTCGAATTGATGGATAAAACGGATAAGGTCCGCTTAACCGGGCCCGGAACGGATCTAACCTTCTCCATCAAAGACATTAAAGCCATCAAATGTGCAGGTGAGCTGAACATTCCTGACGGTGAAGTATATACGGCTCCTGTTAAAGATTCCATCAATGGAGTGATTTCGTATAATACTCCGTCCCCTTATCAGGGCTTTACTTTTGAAAACGTGAAGTTAACATTCAAGGATGGAAAAATCGTTGAAGCGGCTGCGAATGATACGGATCGCATCAACAAAATTTTTGATACTGATGAAGGCGCACGATATGTCGGTGAATTTGCAATTGGTGTAAATCCTTATATTCTACACCCGATGCAAGATATCCTCTTTGATGAAAAAATTGATGGAAGTTTTCATTTCACTCCCGGACAATGCTATGATGATGCCTTTAACGGAAACCATTCAGACATTCACTGGGACCTGGTCAACATTCAACGCCCAGAATACGGCGGAGGGGAAATCCATTTTGATGACGTCTTGATACGTAAGGACGGGCGCTTCGTTTTACCCGAACTGGAAAATTTAAATCCAGAAAATTTAAAATAACAAAAATCCCAATAAAAAAACGACCGACCCGTTCTAACGGATCGGTCGTTTTTTTATTTTACCTGCAGTGAATGCTCGTAGGCTGCTTGGAACTTCTGAATGTCCCCCGCACCCATGAATAACACGACACTGTTTTCATGCTTTTGCAATATTGCAGTTGTGTTCTCCGTTATCAGCTCGGCACCTGGGATTTTATCTTGAAGGTCCTCAATCGACAACTTCCCTTGATGTTCACGGGCAGATCCAAAAATTTCACATAAGTATACTTTGTCGGCCAAATTCAAACTGTCGGCAAATTCATCCAGGAATGCCTGCGTTCTAGAGAAAGTATGCGGTTGGAATACCGCAACAACCTCACGCTCTGGATATTTTTGACGAGCAGAGTCAACAGTTGCCGAAATTTCAGTCGGATGATGCGCATAATCATCAATGATGATCTGGCTTCCGATTTCCTTTTCGGAGAACCTGCGTTTAACTCCGCCAAAAGTCCGCAATTGGGCTTTCACAGCTTCTTTATCCAAGTTTTCATATTTACAAAGTGCAATGACACCAAGTGCGTTCAACACATTATGCTTTCCAAAGGTAGGAATAGTGAATGTATCATAGTAATTGTTCCTTACGTGCACATCAAAAGTGGTGCCATCCGGAGTGACGGAAACATTTTTCGCTTGGAAATCATTTCCTTCTGCAAATCCGTAAAAAATAACTGGTACTTTAGCCTGAATATGTGGTAAATGCTCATCATCCCCGCACGCAAAAATGCCTTTGTTGACTTGAAGGGCCATCGTTTGGAAAGCCTCGAACACGTCTTCGACATTGGCGTAATAATCAGGATGGTCAAAATCGATATTCGTCATGATTGCATAATCCGGATAATATGAAAGGAAATGACGGCGATATTCACATGCTTCGAATACGAAGTAATCAGAATTCACGATTCCTTTACCCGTTCCATCCCCAATCAAAAAGGATGTCGGTTTAGGCCCGCCCATTACATGGGCCAGTAAGCCGGTCGTCGATGTTTTACCATGCGCTCCCGTAACCGCCACGCTGATAAAGTTTTTCATGAAATCACCTAGGAAACGGTGATAACGGATGATCGGCAAACCAAGTTCCTTTGCCTTCATGATTTCCGGATGGCTATCCGGAAACGCATTTCCTGCAATGATGGTCATTCCAGGTTGAATATTTTCCTCGTTAAAAGGAAGGATTTTAATCCCGGCTTTTTCTAATGCCAATTGTGTAAAAAATTCTTTTTCGTAGTCGGAACCCTGCACTTCAATATTCATATCATGCAGTATTTGTGCAAGAGCACTCATACCCGACCCTTTAATTCCCACAAAATGGTAAGCAGTCATAAAGCGAACCTCCACCAATCGTCTACCTGTATGACAGTATATGACGTCATCTTTTATTTGTTTTTTCATTACGAGACTTGTTAGAAACGCAATTTCTTCATAGTTTTTCATGCTTATATTTTCAATCATTCATCAACAAAAAACTATTATATCACTTTTTTATTCATTCATCCATGTCAGGGAGGTTCCAATTTATAAAATCATTGGATTTTGCCTCAATTAACGTGATAATAACAAGGTTTTCACCCTTTTACATTATATACAATTTCCTTTTAATAGGTTCTCTTAATTAACATGTAAAAATTCCAGTTCTTCTTCCGTAATCAAAACATCCCTGGGCCTTGAGCCCCTGGATTCAGAAACGACTCCTTGCTGCTCCATCATTTCTATTAAACGCGCTGCACGGTTGTAACCGACACGGAAGCGCCTTTGGACACTCGATGCAGATGCAGCCTGTTGGCTCACGACAAATTCACAAGCCTCGAAAAATAGTTCATCCGCTTCTTCCGTGACCTGGGCCCTGTTCAACAAGTCTTCCTGTTCAAACAGATATTTAGGCTGCTGCTCCAGTTTGACATGGTTGACAACTTGATCGATTTCTTCATCACTTACAAAAGTCCCTTGCAGGCGAACCGTTTTTGAAGAGCCGTTTTCAGCAAATAACATATCGCCTCTTCCCAACAGTTTTTCCGCACCTCCGCTATCGATGATCGTACGGGAGTCGACTTGTGAAGAAACCGAAAAAGCGATCCTTGTCGGGATATTTGCCTTGATCAATCCAGTTATGACATCGACAGACGGTCTCTGAGTGGCTACAATCAAATGAATGCCACAGGCCCGGGCCTTTTGAGCAATCCGGCAAATCGCTTCCTCTACATCAGCCGGGGACATCATCATTAGATCCGCAAGCTCATCGATGATCACTAGGATATAAGGCAGCTTGCTTGAAAATTGACCGGCTTTTTCCGCTTGGTCATTAAAGCGGGTGATATCACGTACACCGGCATGTACAAACAATTCATAACGCCGTTCCATTTCCTCTACCGCCCATTTAAGCGCGGCCGTAGCCGCTTTTACATCGGTTATGACTGGACTGACCAAATGCGGGATTCGATTATATGGGGCAAGTTCGACCATTTTGGGATCGATCAACAGCAATTTCAACTCCTGCGGCGTCGCTTTATACAGCAAGCTTACCAGCATGGTGTTGATACAGACACTTTTCCCCGATCCCGTTTGCCCGGCTATCAATCCATGCGGCATCTTCCTCAAATCCGTGATTATCGGCTGACCGGATATATCTAGACCCAAAGCCACAGCAAGCGGTGATTCATGCTCTTGAAACTCATTACTTTCCAAAACCTCCCGCAAAAATACCGGCTTGCTTTTCCTGTTCGGAATCTCGATCCCAATTGTATGTTTACCCGGTATAGGCGCTTCCATCCGCATATCCTGAGCGGCAAGGCTTAATTTGATGTCATCCATCAGGTTCGTCACTTTATTCACCTTCACACCGGGTTCCGGATGCACCTCGAATCGGGTTACTGCCGGTCCTTGAGTGACATTGACGACCTTAGCACGGACATTGAAGTTTTTCAAGGTCTCATCAAGTAATAAAGTCTGTTCTTCGAGCCACTCATCATCATGCACAGCATAAGTGGGAGGTGTCAGCAACTCGATATTCGGAAACACATAGTATGGATTATCATCGGCTTCAACGGAACCAAACACTTCCGGGGTATCGCTCTGCCAACCTTCTGCTGAAGCCCCTGTATTATCAGCTTCTTGATTCCCATTTTCAGAAATGTGATGTCCCTGTTCAAATGTAGGCTTAAAGACAGGAGTCGAACCGATATTGGATTCAGCTGTTTTGTCAGGCACTGCGACCGTTACGTTGCCATATTCAGTATCCACTAAGGTTGAGGGTTCTTGAATGACCGGAGTCTCCTCCTTCGACATTACTTTGCCATCCTCCGGTTTCCGTTCAGGAATGGAGGATGGTTTCGCTTGTCCTGCCTCCGTTTCATCAGCATTGATCAGAGATCGCTTATCAGGTGAAACGATTACCCTTTCGGCATTAGGGCTTTTTTTTTCCGGCAGCATTTTATTCATGAACTCATTTTTTTCCCGGTCTTGCTTAAGCATCATCACATTAAATGGGATATGTTTTTTCGGACGATTAGGCTGTTTTTCCGGTTTTGCCTCTGATGGATCACTTTCTGGATGGATCCCGTGACTTACAGGCGGTTGAGTCGATTGTACCGGGAACGATATAGCTTCAGCCTGCTTGTCCATGATGGATACAGCGACTTCGCGTCCAAAATCAATTGGGTCCTGTTCATAAGACTCTTTTTCTTCCGCATGCTCATCTATAACAGGCTCACTTACCGCTTCTTCAGGTCGTGCCTCAATGGACTTCTTACGAAAGAAAGCGGGTATCTCCGCCCCTTCCTTTTTTTTTTCCGCTTGCTCTTGTACAAGAACAGATGGTTTTATCGTCAATTCCTCAAAGGCTTTAGAGGTTTCAGGGATGGATCCTGGAATCTCAATATCGGGTTTTTCTTTATTAAGGACGGGCAATTTGCTTTCTAATTCATATTCGACAATTCCTTCAGAAGGGACTATCTTTTTTTCCGGACGACGGAACCCATAAATGGGTGAAGGGATTTCCGTTGGGCGGAATGGAGTATTTGAAGGGACTATTTTCGAGTTTTCCTCCCGATCTAAGCTTCTCCGTTTTGTTTCGGGATCCCTAACAGGCCTTCTCGTTTCTTTGGTCACATTCCCCTGCTCTTGTTCGTGATTTTCCCGGTTTCTTTCCCTAGGCTTTCTTTTTTTCTGCTCCCGGTCAGGAATGAGCGGAAACTTGAACTGTCCTTTGGGATATTGAAACAGGATTTTCGTATCCGGATCTGGAGTCTGTGACATTTTTTCCACTGTTTGATTGTAAACTTTTATTTCTTCTTTCTTTGACTTCGGCAGCTTCGAAAAATCCATATTTCTTAATGTCTCTTCATCAAGCGGTTCATCTATAATAATTTCTTCGATTTCAATAATTTCCTCTGCTTGGAACCATTTTTTCATCTTATTTAGCCATTTCAAACGTATCACTCTTTCTACATCTGTAGTTATGTAACTAATTCTACCAGTTATTTTTAAAATATCGAGAAAATTTAAGCTAAATTGGGATTTGTATCTGCTTTTTTATCGTATTCTTTACTAACTCTACCTATTCCGCAGAACTCCTATCCTATTAAACCCCTTGTGGAATGAGTTTAAACCTATCCATTGTGAAATACCCTCAGCCTCTAGTCTACTATTAAAATAAAACACCGCTGTTAAATCACCTTTACAATGAGATTAAGTTTACATGCAAACCGGGTGGAGACTGGTCAAATCATTGCATCATCCTTCATGGAACCTCCGGTGGCATCCAAACTGCCGAAGCCTATAAAACACCGTTCGTTAATACTGAACGGTGTTTTGTGGGTTCCAACGTTTTTTTGCAAAAAAAGACCAATGGTACTATTCCCATTCATAAAAGCTGCTTACAACCTGCGCAACTGATTTGGAAGCGATCAAAGGGCATTTTCATCAATATCGAATTTAGGATGGTGATTGAATTATGCCTTCTCCATCCCTTTCGGTTTACAGCCGATGTAAAAGAAGCAGCCTGGAATCTTTTCTGCATAATACGAAAAATCTTCTGAACCTGAGAAAATCGGAAATTCCTAACCTTCTTAAGATCTTTGTCATTCATGCTTTCCGGGCTATTTTTCACGAAACAAGCCAGTTCAGGGTCCTTGTTGGAAAATGCTTCACTTTCTTTTAGTTCAACTCTATTAAACTTGTATATACTTCTCCATAAAAAACAGGACCGCTGCCAAGCTGGAGTTTTCCATGCTGACACGGTCCTTATGTTTTGCAAGATATTATAGTTCACGCTTTTTGTTTTTACCCAAAATGAAGATGGGCTCCAGCTCATTTTCTTCATAAAGGAAAGATAGAGCCGTTATCGGTACATGACCGCTGGCAAAGAAGCTCATGGCCATTTGCGCAAGAATATCATAACCCGTATCATTCTTCACATCGGCAATGATGATGACATCCTGATGCGGAATCGCCACGGCCATGGTTCCCTCGACCTTATCCTTCATTTCCCGGAGCCAGGATTCATTTAGGATTCTGCTGGCATCATATCCGTCATTCGTGTTCAAAAAATAAAATGCATTACCTGCAACGATATCCGACTTCATTTCAGTTGAGAGGGAACGGGCATTGAAAAGGGCAATTTCACGGATCCTGTCACCCTGCCAATTTTCCCGTTGAAGCATCTTTTCATCTATAAGGCGGTAGGTCTTCCCTAAATCAAGGGCATAGAAAATCCGGGTTTCAGCCGTATGATCATCGAATAAAAATGGATTTCCGTCTTCCGATTCCATAGGAAAGGAGGTTGAGCGGATGACTGGGAAAATGGATTTCTCCTTGCCTTCCATGCTGTGATCTTCCCCCATTACATTCAGGGCCTCTTCCACATAATAGGTAATTTCATCGATGGCTTTTTCCTGTACGTTTTCATAGTTAGCAAGTACAGGAGGCAACTCGATGGTGATCCCCTTCCCGGTCTTCACATTTTCCACACGTAACGTATCTTGCTTGCTATCGAATTTGAAAGTGCGATTAACATCTTTTAAACGTTCCTTCAAGATATTTTTCAGCTTCGTGCTGTCCATTTTCATGATTGACCCTCCTCTTCATTGAAAAATCCCCTGCGAGAAGGGGAAATTGATTATAGTGATTGAATGAATTCCTCAATTTGTTCTTGTGTTTTTCGGTCCCTGCTCACGAATCTACCTAGCTCTTTGCCATTATCATAAGCGATGAAACTTGGTATACCGAATACATCATTAGCTGCACACACATCGATGAATTCATCACGGTCCACATGAATGAACGTAAAATCAGGAAATTTCGTTTCAATCTCCGGGATTATCGGTTCGATTACACGGCAATCTCCACACCATGCTGCTGAAAAAAGAAAAATATGTTTGCCTTCATTTTTTAATGTATCAAATTGCTCAATAGTTTGTAAATTTTCCATTTGAATATTCCTCCTGCTCTAAATGACAGTTTATATAATCCCATCATACCAGACTCTCCCCGAATCAACCATTAATATGGATCGGTTGAATGGCCGGAAAGTTCGGGGTGCATTTTATTTTTGGGGCACAGATGAAACGACTTGCATCATTTGTTTCGCATCGGTTTTTAAGTGGTCTTTATCCGTTTCGGTTGTCAGCTTGACCGCACCGATCCCCACCGCAAGCTCATACTTTTCCTTCGATGCCTCTTTTATCGAGATAAAGCCGAATTTTTCATCATTTTGAAAAGAATGCAGCACTAAATATTGATCCCCCTGCAACTTTGTTGCCAAAAATAATACGGAGCTGTCTTCCTTTTCATTTGGATTGACAAATAATATATATGCCTTATCACCTTTTTGTAAAATCAAATTATTTTCATGTTCTTCTACTACATTGAAATCCTTTGGCAGATAGACCTGAATAAGCCCTGCCTCGATATTGGGCTGTTTTTCATCGTCACGAAAAGCCACTTCAGCAGCCTTCATCGCCTTTTCGGTTTGTCTCTCGATGCCTGAGCAACCAACAAGCAAACTGCTAATTAACACGAAAACAAGAAATTTTTCATTCGATAAAGCCATCGTCATTCCTCCAGCCTTCTCTTGTACTCACTTATGGATACTATTATCCTTATTTATGGAATTCATCCATTTTCTAAAAAACATGATACAATGAAAGCAATTTAAATACCGAGGAGGAAAACTATGAAATTAACCGTGTATCTTGCCGGGGAGATTCATTCGAATTGGAGAAGTGAGTTGAGAGATAAGGCCGCTGCCTTGAAGCTTCCCTTAGAATTTGTCGGTCCGATGGAAAACCATGAACGCTCCGATAATGTTGGTGAAGATATTCTCGGAGAACAGCCGAACCCTATTCTGAAGGATGCCGCCGCTTCCCAAATCAATAATTTGCGGACAGGTCTTATGATGAAAAAAGCTGATCTTGTCGTCGCTCTGTTTGGCGAGAAATATAAACAGTGGAATACTGCCATGGACGCAACCACCGCCGTTTCCCTGGGTAAACCGCTTATTTTGATTCGCTCAGAATCCCATCATCATGCCTTAAAGGAATTATCGGAAAAGGCGAGTGTCACGGTCGAATCCGTGAACCAAGCCATGAAGGTGCTCTCTTATATTTTTGAAGATGGGCGGTAATTCTTCCTGGCCAAGAGCTTGACCCCCTATGTGGATTGATTGATAACGAGAAAAGGTCTATACCTAAATAAAAAGCTTGTAGGGAAAGTGAGATGAGCCTAATCTCCCTACAAGCGAAAAACAATATTTTATGAGTTAAAACTTATCCCTTTCTAATGGGAATCCAAATTTCTGAATAATAATCAGGATTTGATGCGTCATCATTCGCATATACTTCCAATTCAGGTGTCCCGGCATGTTCATAACCGCTGGTAGGGAACCATTCGGAAAAAATTTGCTTCCAGGCTTTTTGAATGGCATCCGGCATTGGCCCGTGAACTTCAAATACAACCCATTTGGAAGCCGGTATCGTAAGTGTCGAAAACTCTTCAGGCACTTTCCCGGTATACTCTGCACCTATCCAATAATCCATTGTTTCATTTTTTTCCACTGCCCGCTTATCGACACATACACCAATCAAGCCATCTATTTGGCCATTATTCAACTTCCCTAACCTATCGCTGGTTCCATCCGCATTCACTTTATCCCACAACATCGGAATCCCAACCAAATTTTCTTCATTAACCAAGGAAAACTCTTGCTTGATTCCAATCAATTGAAAGGAATCCCTTTCGAGGATATTGTATTTCATCGGTTTTGCCCCTTTCAAAATCACCTGTATCACCAGGCGTTCATAGAATTTCAGCTTCCCCATATACTTTCGGGCTTCACTTGGAGATACTCCATGCTGCCTTCGAAAAGCTTTTGAGAATGCCTCGGGAGTGTCATAGCCATACTTGTAGGCTAAATCAATGACCTTGCCATTTGTGGATGAAATCTCCTGGGCCGCTAATGTCAACCTTCGACGCCGGATATATTCACCAATCGAAATATCCGTTAAAATGGTGAATGTCCTTTGAAAATGAAAAGCTGATGCATTCGCTTGCCTGGAAATGCTCTCGATTGTCAGATCCTCCAATAAGTGCTCCTCGATATACCCGATCGCCTTCTGGATTGATTCAACCCACCCCATTCCGCTTCACCCCTTGTCATTTATACTAGCAACCCCGCTCATTAAAATCCTGTCAGATCCTGCTCTGTTTTGGCAGTATTCTTTTTTCATGATTCGAACCCGCATTCGCCGATCCGAAGCATGCATTCTGTCATGACATGATTCAAAAATCCTCTTTTTTCACTTTCAGCTTATACTCGTGTTGACCGGCAAGCATCCTCATGATATGAAGGAACATTTCCCCCCTGGTGATTCGCTCATTTGTAAACACGCCGATCGCCCCTTCCTTTTTACTAATATTCTCTTGCTTTGTGAAGGCGTCCATCACCGGGCCCAACTCTTGACCGCCCAGCAGCTTCTCAGCAACAATTTTGGGTAGTGGGATTCTCGCTCCGCCAGCTACAAAGACCTTACCGTCTCTCGTGGCCATCGCACCCCAATTACACAGAAATAGGCCCTGTTCCATTTTCACGACACCGCCTTCAAGTCCGATACCGATTTCAGCATCACTGTGAATTAAGCAATTCCGGGCACGTGTCATTGCCCCATCCAACGTTTCCTCATCTGAAAATGGCTGGTCCGAGACCCCGCTTTCCACTTGAAGCGAAATGATTTCAGCTTCTACATATACATCAAGCACTGCCTTTACTTTCGCCGGGTTTTTACTGCCTACTGCTATTTTCAATATACTTACCTTCCTTCTATGTAAAAAAAAGCTGCTGGAAAAGGATACATGACAGCATCCCTTTCCATTTCAGCTTCCTCCATCAACCGTTATTTATCAAAGTCTCAAATGTCGATTTATCACAGGAACGAACCAATTTCCCAATCAGTTCACGTGCAGCGGCATAATCATCAATATGAATCATGGATGCATGTGTATGAATATAGCGGGCGCAAATACCAATCACCCCGCTTGGAATTCCTTCATTTGCAATATGGACCTGCCCTGCATCCGTGCCTCCTTGGGAAACGAAATATTGATACGGAATATCATTCGATTCTGCCGTATCAAGGATGAATTCCCTCATGCCGCGATGCGTAACCATCGAACGATCAAAAATGCGGAGTAGTGCCCCTTTCCCTAGCTGGCCAAATTCACTTTTACTGCCGGACATATCATTCGCCGGACTTGCATCTAAAGCGAAGAAAAGATCCGGTTTGATCATATGAGCTGCAGTCTGCGCACCCCGTAATCCCACTTCCTCCTGCACGGTTGCTCCGGAATATAAGATATTCGGTAATGTTTCATCTTTTAAATCTTTTAACAATTCGATTGCAAGTCCGCACCCGTAACGATTATCCCACGCTTTTGCAAGGATTTTTTTCTCATTGGCCATCGGCGTGAATGGACAAATCGGTACAATCTGCTGACCGGGCTTAATACCGATTCGCTTCACGTCTTCCTTATCATCCGCCCCGATATCAATCAGCATATTTTTGATATCCATCGGTTTTGAGCGTTGCGAATCATCAAGCAAATGAGGAGGAATCGAACCGATTACACCAATGACCGGGCCGTTATCTGTAATGATTTCGACTCTTTGGGCCAAAAGCACTTGACTCCACCAGCCTCCAAGGGTCTGAAAACGAATCATTCCATTTTCCGTTACGGAAGTGACCATGAAGCCCACCTCATCCATATGCCCGGCAACCAGGACAGTCGGCCCTTCTTCATTCCCTCTTTTTAAGCCAAATATTCCGCCAAGGCGGTCTTGGACGACTTCATCCGAATACTTTTCCAGCTCACTCCTCATGAAACTCCGAACTGCATGTTCATTTCCCGAGGCTCCTGGTAATTCCGTCAATGTTTTAAATAGTTCTAAAGTCTCATGATTCATTTTTTTACCCCTAACCTATGTATTGTATTGTTACTTACTATTTTACAGAACTTAGCTTCATGTTACACTAGAAAGTTCTAATTTATCAGTTAATGGTTAAAATTTCAAATTATTAGTCAAATAATGTGTTCTTCTGTATACTAGTGGGAGTGGTTTTAAAAAATGCTATGGAGGAGAAATAAATGAATTGGAAAACGTTTTTACTAGGTACTGCAGCCGGGTTTGCCGCTGGCTATGCAACAAAACAAATATTGGATCAATCAAGTAAACCTTCTCCGGATAAAGTCTTGGCCCAAGTGAAGGAAACAGTCAAAAAGGATGGAAATATATATGGCTCATGGATCTTGATGAAGCCGGAAAACTATACAAAAAATGATTTGGACTATGAAGTGTACAAAGGCGGGATCACTAGAAACACAGAGGGACAACGCGAGCAATTCGAATTTATTGCAGATGCCTCTACAGGAACGATATTGGAACTTAATGCACAAAATGATTGATACAAAAAGGAGGGCAGTCAAAATGACGTCCTCCTTTTGCTTTCCCGCTTACCGTTTCCGTTTCAATTCGGCTATTATATCCTTACCCGTTACATCCCACTTGATGGCACAATAGTGGGCATCATGGTAAAAGCTGTACCAGGACCCATTTTCGAGTCCGGATTTCATCCATTTTTCCTTCGCCTCGATGGAAGTCATAGGATAGTCGTCATAAGCGAGGACCCAGAGGACATTCGCATGCGCGTGCGTCGGCATGATATCTGCCATGTGGATCAATCTATCCCCGCCATCTTCAATGATGATGATTGCATGTCCATCACTATGACCTCCAGTATGGACCATTTTAATGCCGTCCGTAATTTCTTGCTCCCCTTCAAAAGGACGAATAAGAGAAGCGACCGCCTCCCAGTTTTCTGCCCAATATGTACTTTTTGAACGAATATTCGGGTTTTGCATTTCTTTCCATTCAGTTTGGGTTGTAATAATTTCTGCACGCTCGAAAACAGGAACCCAATTTTCACCTTTACGTTTCGTTAAACCGCAGGCATGGTCGAAATGTAGATGCGTCATTAAAATGTAATCGATATCATTTGGCTGAATCCCAAGTCTGCCAAGATCTTCAACAAGATTGGATTCCTCCGTCACCCCAAAATTCCGTCTTTGCTTGTCATTCATCTTTCCATTACCAATACCGGAATCTATAAGCATGTTCAATCCATTTGCCTGCACTAAAATCGGATCAGTACGTAACTCGATTTGGTTATTTTCGTTAACAGGATACTTCTTGGCCCAAAGCGGTTTCGGTACAACACCGAACATCGCGCCACCATCCAAGTGAGTTACACCGCCATTCAACCATGTTAATTTAATTTCCCCTATTTGCATCGTTTCCATTTTACCCCTCCTCTTCCTTTAGTTTAACACCCGCTTCCAGATATTGAAATTGATAACAATCCATCTCGTTCACGTAAATCCAGGAAATCCATAGTAGGACGATAATGGTGGATACATTTCAATATAATCTCTCTTGAGTTTCCTTGACATCCTTGATGATTAACAGCATTAATCCTGTCTTTTACATAAGGGAGATATGAACATTTTTTGATTTTAACAAACTAAAAACCAGATGCTGTGCACCTGGTTTCTGAACGATGATTATTGGAACATTGCTTCCAATCGGTATATCCGGTTGCCTTTACTCGAGAACTTTTCTTCATATTCAGTCATGATATTCCCTTCAAAACTGCTGTTATGCAGATCAAGGCTTACATATTTCAAGAGCATGCCGTATTCGGAAATACTCTTCAAGGAAGATTCGAATAACCCTTGGTTATCCGTCTTGAAATGAATCTCGCCATTGTCTGGCAGGATTCCTTCATATACTTCGAGGAATGTCTTATACGTTAACCGACGTTTTGCATGGCGTGATTTTGGCCATGGATCAGAGAAATTCAAGTAGACGCGATCCACGTCACCTTTTGCAAAATATTCGCCTAAGTTCGCTGCGTCAACATTCAACAGCTTTAAATTCGGAACTTCTGCTTCAATCAGCAAGTCCAGTGCAGCTACAATGACGCTTCTATATACTTCAATTCCAATGAAATTCACATCAGGATGGGCTTTTGCCATTTCTGTAATGAAACGGCCTTTCCCCGTACCCACTTCAATATATAACGGATTATCGTTACCAAAAACTTCATGCCATTTACCTTTATGGCTCACTGGCTGATGAATCACATATTGTGGAAAATCATTCAAACGGTCTTCAGCCCAAGGTTTATTTCTTAAACGCATGATGACACCCCTATTTATAATATAATCGTTCAAACCATAACACGAGTGGATGGATTCCTGCAAGTTGATTTTTTTAGTAAAAAGCCTGCATGCACCCACTGAACAAATAAAAAAACTGCCGGCCATCCAGGCGACAGTCTCTGTAGTTTTCATGTATAAAACTTTCCGCAAAACACACCATAAATAAGTGAAGGGCAGGCGAGAACCACCTGGGAATCCCTAGAATCCATATTTAAGAAAGGAGAGGTATTAAATGCCGATTTCCCATGAACATCAAATGTCACTATTAAAAGATATATTAACCAATCATCAAAAAGACTGCTGCGGATCCGTTGCTGAATGTGAACAGGTTGAAAGGCTCGTCAAATCCTTAATGATCAACATGGATATTGACAGCAATGTGAAAACGATACTGACAGAGATTTACGAATACAGTCAGACAGGCATCGGTACAGCCGATTTGGATGCACATATATCAACCCACCAGAACGACTTGTCCCAGTGGGTGGATGATATAGATCAATTCTGATCAGTCAACCATCAATAATGCTTCAAGTTTTTGCAGTAGTTCATTTCTTTCCTCGTACCGCTTTCTACGATGATGCCATTGGATGGAAAGCACAAGTTGTGAAACCGTGTGCCATTTCATCCTCATCTCCAGGCCTGCGTCAAGCTTCTTGCCATAGCGGGCAAGCCATTGATTCCATTCTTCCCTTGGGACATATGAATACAGGAGTATGCCGAGGTCAATGGCTGGATCGCCAATGACCGCTCCGTCCCAATCAATCAGGAACAATCCGTCGGTTTCGGTCATGAGCCAATTATTATGGTTCACATCACAATGACAGACGACTTTTTCGTCGCATTCAATCAACAGGAGATTGTTCTGTAAAAAATGGATGGCTTCCTTGATAATCGGAATATCCGTAACATCCGAAGTTAACCCGGTTTCTATGTCTGTAAGTATACTTTCAGGTCGTAAAGGGGATTTCCCAAGCCTTTTGAGCATGCTTAACAAAGGATTGGATTGATGAATTTTTTGAAGCAGCTTTGCGACTCTTATATTGTTCATTTCCTGCTGAGATAGCTCCCTGCCTTCCATCCAATGCTGGGCCGTAATTACATCCCCATTTTCCAGGCGTTTTGTCCACATTAACTTTGGAACAATGCCCTCAGCTGAAAGAACAGCTAAAAATGGCGATGAATTTCGTTTAAGGAAGAGCTTCTGCCCTTCTTTCTCGGCAATAAAGGCTTCTCCCGTAGCTCCTCCAGCAGGGGATATATCCCACTCCTGACCTAATAAATGTTCCAACTGGTTCACCTTCGATTTCCTCGCTTAATCATACAAATATGGGTACGTTCACCTAGTGTATGTAATACCACTACTTTGAGTCCATGTTTAATAAAAAATCCGCCTGCTGGCGAAGCTGCATATATACGTGCATCGGGATGATACCCGCAATTAAAAACATCCTCATTTAGAGAAATAAAAAAATAGCTATTGAGCAATTAAACAATAGCCATAAATTAAATTTTAGTTGAAAAACGGTTTCTTCGTCAAGTACTATAGAACGATTATACGCATAAAACAAAAACAAATAAATCATTTCATATTTTTGCATGGAATATCATCCTTGAACATGAAGCGGATTTTCTCTTTCAGAACCACTGCAGCTGCTTCATCCATTCCAACAATTTCCCCATCAGACTGGATTTTTACCGACACGTGATTCCTCATTGTTATCATTTTACCAGAAAAAGAATCAACATTTTTAATATTTAGGTGAAATGAATACGGTCAATAATTTCAACCATGTTATATCATGGACAGCAATCACATTCAACCTGACATCATCCAGCTTTGACATCGTTGAAATTTTCATTCTACCGCCAAAGTATGGCTGGTTCGCAATGACAATGAACCATACTGTTTCAAAAGCTGCCGATTTTCATCAATGATCAACTCCATACCGCTGGGCTGATAAGAAAATAACTTTTTTATAAAAATGAACAGATAAATAAATTTACCCGCTCTGACAAAATTAAACCATTTTTTCAAAAGGGAACGGCCCCTTCAGCGGAAACTTCAGCATCAATTCCCATGCCAAGGCTATTCATAAAATAACCAACCTTATCATTCGACTCGAACTGTCTATTGGCAACTGCACTAAATCGTTATCCTAAAATAAAGGAAGGCCTTCTTCCACACTCTTAGTTTTTTGAATGCCCCTTACATAATCATTGCCAGACCCTGCCGCAAGGGAGCCGATGATCGCATAAGAAAACCAATTGCGCCTTTTATCATTTCATTAATGGTTGATCTCCCCCAGCAGCGATCATCCGGGTTTCCTGATTTGTCCCTTATAGTATTTGCTTCGTCAATCTTAGCGTTGCCTCTTTTCCCTTGTAAAAAACACCTCATAGGGAACAGCTTTTGATTTCAGTATTTCCTCGGCTTTCTACACGGCCATTGGATTGACAATGTAACACAGCGTGTCATTAAGGGGCGGCATGTTCATTTCCCTCTGTTTGGTTATATTCGGCATCCCATTCAGGTCGCAGGCTGGATGTAGTTTGGCAATATTCCAGCAATGCCTGTGCGCCTTTTAACTGCTGTGCCTTAAGAGGAGATGATATATTCCGCAGCCTATCAAACCAATCCGGGAAGGTCCGTTTATCCAATATCGTAATATCGTTAGGAGCTTTGGGATAATCCACATATCCATTCCGGGATAGAATCACCTTCTTAATCGGCACGTTCACTTCATAAAGCTCAAATAACTGGGAGACGATATTCCCCATCCGATTTGCGCCCAGCAAAGGGTTGAGCACTTTTTTATCAGGATGCTTATGATGCCTGCGGACCCAGAACCGGCCACTCCCACCGATGAAAGCAGCGTCTTCCTCGGCTTCCAGAAAAGTGATGCACCAAGCGTCAACTGGGGTCAATAAAATGACATCGACTTCAACAGGAGCATTTTTCAATAGAAAAATTGGTTTATATAATACGAGAAACGTATCCGGAAAACGCTGCAGAAAAAAGCGGAGCCTTTCATCCAAAAAGAATGATTGGTCCACAAATGACTTTTCTCGAAGCGTCGAACTTCCCCATTTCATTTGGAAGCGGAGCAATTGATTTAAAAAACTCTGCTTTAATTCATCCAGACTGGCCGGACGGAACGGAAACTTTAATGAAAATACATTCGTATTTTCAACTTGGTTCTGTATTGCCAACTCTTCCGCCTCTGCCTCCTGTTTATCTGCCCTGTGGAATATGCCTTTCACCCTTTTAAACAGGCCCTTTGACCCTTCCTGTGAAGTATCAATCTTGACCTGTGTTCCACTTTCAGCATACTCGCTATACAACCGATCTAGCTCACCCGCATTATAAGCAGCCTTCAATGTATCCCATTGCTGTTTTTTCAACCGTGCAAATTGTGTTGGATATCGATAAATATCCTGCTCATACCGGGAAATATAATCCTGCATCTTTATGAGCTGTGCCATACAGCCACCACCCCTCTCACTCTATTTTTCAAGGGGTATCGTGAAAATCTTTTCGTATGACGGCGAGGCTCCAAGATGTGTTTGATATAACGCAACCTGGTCAGCTTCAAAATGCTTATCCTCCAAATTCGCCATCCGCCGGACGCTCTCCAACGAAAAGGGACTTTCCCCCTCAAATTTTCTTGCCAGCGTTATATGAGGCTTAAACGGCTTTTTATCAAGTTCAAAACCGGCCTCGATACATGAATTATAAATTTTTCTTTGAATGGTAAAAAGCCTATCTTGCTGGTTGACACCTGCCCATAGAATCCTTGGACTCTCACTCTTGCCAAAACCGCCGATATCGCCGAGTTTCAAACCAAATGAGGCCTCATTAGCAAGCTTGCTCTCCACACGCTCCAAAGCGTCCTTTTTCAATGGATCGGGGGCATTGCCCAAAAATGCCATCGTAATATGATAATCGGCTGGATGCAGCCATTTCTTAAATGGAAAGTCTGACCTCAGCTGTTCCGTAACAGCATTTAAATAAGACTTAATATCATCAGGTAATACTAAAGCAAAGAAAAAATGAGTATTCATGGTCACAAACATCCCTTCCTGTTTTCCCATTAATTTTACCATAATCCCCATTACCTATACTTTCATGGACTTCCTTATAAATATTCCCTCCATCAAAAAAAGACTGGAATCCCTGCCTTCCATACTGTGAACGAAGCTATAGAGGAAGTAATCCTTCAGAGGGATTGTTCATAATAGTTTGGGGCGGATTATTGCAAGGAAGGACGGATTAACCAAAAAAACTGCACCTCCAATTGTTAGATGTTGTCTAACAATTGGTGTGCAGTCAAAATGTTCCTTATCTGCCTCTTCTCCTTTTAGCTGAACAGCGTTTCGTAAAGAAGGAACAAATTCAGTCCGATGATGAGTACAGCTATGAGCCATGCAGTGCCTGAGGTGATTTTGTGATTGACCAGGTTGCCCATGATCTTTTTATTGCTTGTGAACATGATCAATGGCACTAAGGCAAACGCGATGCCAAACGAGAGTACAACTTGACTCATCACAAGTGCTTTAGATGGATTCACTCCCCATAATATTATCAGCAGAGGCGGGACCGTCGATATGGCCCTTCTCAAATAGATCGGTATTTGTCTTTTAATGAATCCCTGCATGACTACATCACCTGTCAATACACCAACGGATGAGCTGGATAAACCGGCAAATAATAAGCCTATTCCAAAGAGCATCGCGACAGAGGGTCCAAGCATGGCACCGAATTGTTGATAGGCAACATCCAAATCCTCTACAAGTATTCCATTCTTATGAAATAGGGCAGCTGAAACAATGACCATTGCGGCATTGATCCCACCTGCAATCAACATGGCAATGATAATATCAATTAACTCAAAACGAAAAATTCTTTTTCTTTCGAAATCGTTTTTACCGACAATTCTCTTCTGAGTTAAAGAGGAATGAAGGTAAATCGCATGTGGCATAACGGTAGCTCCAAGCATACCTGCCGATAGTAAAATACTGTCCACTCCCTCGAATTTTGGAGTGAAGAGTCCTAAGACAACGGATGAAGTGTCAGGTTTCGCATAAAAAACTTGAGCACCAAAGGCAATCACCACAACAAATATCATGACCGTGATCAAGGCTTCGAATGTCCGATAACCTCTACGCTGGATTTCCAAAATGGCAAAAGAACCAATCGCTGCAATAATGGCCGATGTGATGAGCGGTAAGTCAAATAGCAAATAAATTCCCAGTGCCGCTCCTATGAATTCAGCTAAGTCCGTTGCCATTATGACTGCTTCGGCTTGAATCCATAGTAAGAATGATGTCTTTTTCGAAAATTTCTCCCTGCATAACTCAGGTAGGTTCTTTCCTGTCGCTATCCCCAATTTAGCGGATAGTGATTGAATCAGCACAGCCATTAAATTAGATGCGAAGATAACCCATAATAATGTATAGCCATATTTAGATCCGGCAGTAATATTGGTAGCATAATTCCCTGGATCAATATAGGCCACAGCTGCTATAAAGGCCGGCCCTAGATAAGGAAGCAGTTGTTTGATCCCTCTCGAGGAAGATTGATGCAATACATCGGACATTTCTATTTCAGCTCCTTTTTACACGCAACTCAAATTGTTGCAATGGGTAAACTTTTTAGGTTATTAGCAATTATATTCCTGGATCTTGAAAATGTCAAAAAAATTTTTTTACATGAATTTAACTGCATGAGGTGGATGTTTTTAACGTGAACGAAGGCGTGTAAAAAGAAGTTCGGACACTTCTGACTAGAAGTCAGGCAATTGCACGATAAAAATCTTTCATGTCCGGCTTTAAAGTAGAAGCATTTAAAAAAAATCCCCTTGCCAGTTTCAGCAAAGGGGGGGTTTGTATCTATTTAACCGAACCGCATTGCCTCTCGATTTCCTCGGAAAACAGTTTTTGAATTCTTTGGGTTATCGGACCGGGTTCCCCGGCTGCAATCGATTGGCCATCGATATTTATAATTGGTGTCACCTCGACGCTTGTGCTCGTATAAAGGACTTCATCGGCTGCCATCATGTCCTCGACAGTAAAGGTCTCTTCGACATAGGGAATTCCATGTTCAGCGCAAAGTTTCAGCATCACCTGACGGGTAATTCCATTCAGGATCAAGTTGGTGGCCGGATGCGTTTTAAGTAGTCCATCCACCACGATTGAGACATTTGACGAACTTCCCTCCGTAACCGTGCCATCTCGATGCTGGATCGCTTCATCACAGCCAGCTTCAACCGCTTGCTGTTTAGCCATTATATTACCAAGCAGATTTAGACTCTTAATATTACAGCGCAGCCAGCGTATATCGTCGGTGGTAACAGCCTTGACCCCTTGCTTCATTTTTCCTGTATAAGGCGTTTCCTTCGTATAGGCTACAAAGACCGGTTCCACCTCATCAGTTGGAAATGAGTGTGTTCGCGGAGATACGCCCCTTGTCAGCTGCATATAGACGATACCGTCCTTCAGTTGATCTTCAGCGATCAGCTCTTCCATGCGGGTTTTGATTTCCGTTACAGTAAAGGGAACTTTCATCTGAATCAACTTCGCACTGTCCATCAGCCGGTTTAGATGCATGTCTCCCGCAAATAATTCGCCATTATAAACCCGGATGACTTCATAGACGCCATCACCGAATTGATATCCCCGATCTTCAATGTCAACCTGTACTTCGGACCTGCTTTTAAGGTCGCCGTTAAAAATGATTTTTCCCATGTCTTTCTCCTTCTCAGCCTTTTATTTAGCCAATTCATGAA
The DNA here is from genome assembly GCF_046534585.1 of Peribacillus sp. SIMBA_075. NCBI lineage: Bacteria > Bacillati > Bacillota > Bacilli > Caryophanales > Bacillaceae > Peribacillus > Peribacillus sp. SIMBA_075. Next base: position 25,647 of record NZ_JAWRYN010000051.1, read on the forward strand.
TGGCACGTGCATAAATGGACGTGGCCTTTAGCATATCTTCAATATCAATATATTCATCTTTTTGATGCGCAATATCTTCGCTGCCAGGGAAAAGTGGGCCGAATGCAACACCTTCTTTCAATGAACGGGCGTAGGTGCCGCCGCCAATCGAAAGAAGCTCAGCTTTATCACCTGTCTCCGCTTCATAAACTTGCTGCAACGTCTTAATCAAGAAGCTTTCACTGCTCACATAATGTGGAGTAGAATGCGAATTGGTCTTCACTTTCAAATTATATGCTGCAAGCCTCTCTTCCAATGCCGCCTTTTCCTGTTCCCACTCAAACGTCACTGGATAGCGCATACTGAACCCAATCGAGCTGTCCCTTTGTTTAGAATAATTGAAAACGCCGGCATTGACCGTCAATTCTCCTGTTTGCTCATCCGAATAAGCCACACCTAAATTATTTCCACGGGAATCTTCAAACAAACGATCCTTGATGAAAGTGAAGTAAGCTTTTGCATGCGGATCAAGAGTGAGACCAGCTAAAAAGTCGGCTAAATGCAGACCTGCATTTATTCCATTTTTCGGTTCCATCGCATGTGCCGAGACACCATTCATTTCAAGGAGCACTTGATTTTTTTGCGGAACGGCCTGGCCCTTCAATGAGTATTTTTGCAAATAAGCCTTATAGTTTGCCACTACTTCAACTGGATTAGCCGCTTCCACAGTCGCCGTAGCAAAATCCGGTACCATATTCGTCCTTCGGCCTGAAGAAAATTCCATAACATTCACGTTTGAGCTCGTACCATTTCCTGCATCGGCAGGTTGGATAACCGAGAAATCCCAAATTCCCTTTTCCGCACTGATGATCGGGAAGTCAGCATCTGGTGCGAAGCCCATCGATGGCATTTCCTCAACTTCAAAGTACCGGTCAACGCAGCGCCAGTTCGATTCTTCATCCGTTCCAATGATCATCCTTACACGTTTGTTCAAAGGTTTTCCTAGCTCCCTTACCAGCTTCATTGCATGATAGGCAGCCATCGTCGGTCCTTTATCATCGATTGCCCCACGAGCATATATGCGGCCATTACGGATTTCAGCGCCAAACGGATCCGAACTCCATCCATCTCCTTCAGGTACCACGTCGACATGGCATAAAATACCGATTAACTCCTCGCCTTCACCCATTTCAATATGGCCAGCGACATTATCGACATTTTTCACAGTAAAACCGTCTTTTTCGCCTAATTTAAGCATGTAATCAAGCGCTTCCTTGACCCCTATACCGAATGGGGCCTCCTCTGTCGGATGCTCTTCATCCAATACACTTTTTATTTTCAATAAGTTTTGTGTGTCCAGCAATAGGTCCATTTTCCGTTTTTCAACTTCTTCTCGCCAATTCAATTCACTCAAAATACGTCAGCTCCTCTTTTATATATATTTTACATTTTATCACTTTTCCTATCTGATTCGCCAAGCGTAGCTATCTTTTCTTCGTATTCCCGTTTTATTGCGAATGTCAAACTACCGATAAATTCCCCTTATTATAAAAAACACCCTCTTTTTTTAAAAAGAAGGTGATTTCACTGGACTCTCTTCATCCATTAACTCCGTTACTTTTCGGTTTAGTCTTGGGATATATAACGCTAAAAATAAGGAACGTCCTAAACTGAATGCCAGAAATGCAAGCCATAATCCATGATTGCCATGCTGGGGGACTGCTGAGAATTGGACAAATAGAAAGGCCAATAGTGCAAGGAGCATCGAGTTTCTTATAGGAACCGCTTCAGTCGCACCGGTAAATACCCCATAGAAAATGAGTCCGATAAAGGCAGTGAAAGGGAATAGGACAATCCAAAGTCCGTATTCATGGGCCAGTTCGATGACACCTGGGATATTCGTGAAAAGGAGTATGACCTTATCGCTAAATAGATAGTATGATATAGCAAGTATGAGCGAGGCATACAAGCCCCACTGCGCAGAAAGTGAGAGAGTTTTTTTATAAAGGTGGATATCTCTCGAACCAACGGCCTTTCCAATTAGAAGACTGGACGCATTCGCGAAGCCATCAAAGCAATAGGCCATCAGGTAATGGATTTGTATGAGTACGGCGTTGGCCGCCAATGTCTCTGTCCCGAAAGTGGCTCCTTTAGCCGTAAAAAGATTGAAAACCGTAATCAGGCAAATGGTCCTGATGAATAAATCCCTGTTGACCACCATCATTTTCTTCAGGGAAGCATGATCGAACCCCTCCCGGAATGAAAAAGCATCCGGTATGATAACCGCTTTCCGAATCACCCACAAGCCCAGGAAAAAAGCGGCAATCTCTGATATCAATGAAGCGGCAGCAACCCCTGATACTGACCATGAAAAGCCATTTACGAAAACCAGGCATAAGATAATATTGATCACGTTCATGAAAACTTGTATGAACAAAGATGTTTTTATCCTGGATTTCCCGATTAACCAGCCTAGGATGACATAGTTCAATAATGCAAAAGGTGCACCCCATATCCGGATGCTGAAGTAATCTGCAGCAAAGGCGGAAACGTCCGATTCCGGACCGATTGCACCTAACGAAACATTCAAAATGGGTTTTTGGATCACGATAAAAAGAAGACCGATAATTGCTGCTATGAAAAAAGGCCGAATCAAAGCCATCAGGCTTTGATTTTCATCCCTCGCTCCCTCCGCTTGTGCAGCAAAGGCAGATGTACTGACACGAAGAAATCCAAAAAGCCAATACATCGTGTTAAAGATAATGGTTCCGACAGCTACCCCGCCTATATAAGCGGGATCACTCAATTTTCCAACAACAGCCGTATCAACCGCACCGAGCAAGGGCGTACTCATCGTCGAAATCGTAAGCGGAATGGCTAAGGAAAGATACATTTTGTTATTCATATTTGAATGATCTCCTTTTTACATAAAATACTTTTTCAGGTCTGAAAAGCTAAAATTGGAATGACGTTATAAAAAATATATTAAAAGTACAAAAATTGAACATGTTGTGCCCCTACCAAAGTGGTCAGGAAATAGAGGACCCTAATGCATGCGCTGCCTCTACAAGGTTACTTATGAATAGTTTCGAATAGAATGGTTAAGCCATTTTGGATATTGACAATCTACGGAGTCAAACTTATCAATCTCAAAAGGTTAAAAACGATTGCAACCTGTAGAGGTTATGGGAGGCCCATTAAAATATATCAACTTTCCGGCAATATTTAAGATATACAACTACTTTTTATCCAGTAAGAAGCTTGAACATATATTCATCGTCATAACAACTAATCCGGAGTGATCATGATGGGAAGATTGATTAATAAAATGGCCATTATCACTGATTGGATAGCGTCTATGGAACTGTACTTGAGGGATCTTCAGACGAAAGCTGGAAAAGGATGAAGGATGAGGACACACTCATTACATAAAAATTAGTAGAGTCAAAAGAGTTAGTGAATCAAATGATAAAGGCAACTCCATTACAGCGTTTGGGTCAGCCGGCAGATATTGCAAATGCCGTGCTTTATCTAACATCCGATGACGCTTCATACGTTACGGGTGCCGAGCTTGTCATCGACGGCGGATACTCTGCTCAATAATAAAAGCTGAAAATGGAAAATCCCGTTTCTGAAATCCAGAAACGGGATTTTCCGATTCAACTTGGTAATTTGACCTATGAGTGTAATAAGTTAAGTTAACACACCAATGAAATAGCCAAAAGTCGTAAATACAAAACACCAGCTGAAAGCCCCTGTACCTGCAAATATAAAGTACTTTCTTTTCCCCATTCCATTCATTCCGGACATGTAACTGGCGAAGTGGCGAACTCCTGGGATGAAATAGGCTATGATAATGGTCCAAGGACCGTATTTATTGAACCAATTCTCTAGTTTTTCCAACCTCGCGGGAGTCATTTTGATCCATTTGCCATGCTTTCTCAAAAAAGGCTTACCCACCTTTTTCCCGATGAAATAACTGACAAGCATCCCGGATATCGATCCAAGGAAACTGACGAGGAATGCCCCCTGGACATTCAAAACGGAGATGGATGACAAATAGCCGACAAAAGTCATCATGAACTCATCAGGTACCGGTAAGCCAATAATCCCAATGGCCAACAGTCCATATATCGCAAAATAACCATAGTTTGATATTAAATCTTTTACTATATCCATCTATAGTACTCCATCTCAGCACCCTTTTAATAAAGTAATCCAATTTCTGATGCGGGCCTGTGTAACGTGATTACTTCTTTTTAATAGGATAACCTAATTTAACCCATATGAGTTGATTTTCATAAAAAAAGAAAAAAAAAAGAAGAATGGACACGTTTTTTGTTGAAGGACTTGTATGATAATGGCAGTCAATGTTTCCCCATTACGGTAATGAAAAACGGCAAAAAAAAGCGGACTCGATATCTGAGTCCGCTTCCTCTTATTTCACAATTTTCATTTCCTTGATCGGCCAATACACTAGATTCGCCTTGCCGACAATTTCATCGACGGAAATCGTGCCGATTTCACGGCTATCCAAACTATTTTGGCGATTGTCCCCCATAAGGAACAGTTGGTTATCCGGCACTGTCATGCTGCCTGTTTTATCTTCGAGCTTGAAGGGCTCAGTCAGCGGCAACCCTGCCATCTGTTTCTTATATTTGTCCAAATATGGTTCTTTATAAGCTTTCCCATTAATATAAAGCGTATCGTCTTTATATTCAATATGGTCACCTGGCAGACCGATAACCCTTTTTATATAATCTTTATCTACCGTTGCATGAAAAACAACAATATCAAACCGGTGGATACTATCGATATTCGTTCCAAACTTGTTAAGAACAATTCGTTCGTGGTCTTGCAGAGTCGGCATCATTGACTCACCGTCCACGACAATCGGTGCAAAAATATATGTTCGAATTAAAAAAGCTAGAATGACTGCAATCCCAATCGCTTTTATCCATGAAAAAACTTCTTTTCTTTTTTCCAATTGTAGTCCCTCTCTCTGTTTTTTATTGATGCAATTATATCATAATCCTTGTATGATCACTTCATACAAATACCTACATTTTACGCATTAACAGTAATTCCCAATTCCGCGTTGAATTTTTATACTTTCCTACTCTATTTCCCTGCGCTGCATTTGCGCCGGACAAATCGCATTATATGTACGGACTTTCTCATTAATATCGTCAATTCGTTTCATTAATTCCGATTCAGGTTCATTGATTTTTTTCAATCGAACCAATTCGGGATAGCAGGTAACCGGCATCCTTGGCCTTCGTCAAGAAGTCTTTCATATATATCTCCCGATAGTGCCGACTCCGGAAGCGGTTTCCCAAGGCCAGGATTATTTTTCAGCCAGCCGTCCCTTTCATAATCCTAAAAACCTGATCCATCCCGTTTACATGCCCATAAACAATCTCCCTTCAGATCAATTGTAATTACATCTATTTACAACTATAGCATTTTTATCAATACCCACTCCGCCCTGGAAGATCAAATCACTGAATACCTTCTATTATTTATACCAGCTTTAGCCAAAATCATTCCACTCATCAAAAAAGGATTCCACTATTACCGGAATCCTTTTTTCCATCTATTTAACTGTAATTTTCCTTTTTACCTCTGCCTTGTTCTTCGATTTATCCGTAACCGTGTAGGTCAATGTATAGGTCCCCTTTTTCTTCGTATTCACTGTACCCGTCACTTTGATTTTACTTGTCAAGTTGCCATCCAGGTTATCTTTCGCAGATACACCTGATTTAGGATTGAATGTCGAGTTGTAGGCAATGGTTTTACTTTTGGCACCGGAAATGACCGGCTTGGTGCCATCTATCGTGATCTTTCTGGTGACTGTCACTGCATTTCCCGATTGATCGGTGACCGTATACTTCAATGTATAGGTCCCCTTTTTCTTCGTATTCACTGTACCCGTCACTTTGATTTTACTTGTCAGGTTGCCATCGGCATTGTCCTTGGCACTCACGTCTGTTTTTGGGTTAAATGAAGAATTAAGTTTGATGGTTTTATTCCCAGCACCAAAAATCACAGGCTTGACTTGATCATAAACGGTTATTTTCCTTGTGGCCTTTGCAACATTCCCAGCCTTGTCAGCTACCGTATAAGTCAAATTATAGGTGCCCACTTTCTTGGTATCCACCTTACCGTCCACACGGATGGCACTCGTTAAGTCACCATCTTTATCATCCTTTGCCTTTACGTCGGTTTTAGGATTAAAAGTTGAGTTGAAAGGAATGGATTTACTAGCAGCCCCTGATATCACAGGTTTATTCGTATCCTTGATAGGGACGACAATCGATAGCCTATTGGAGATGTAAGCTGATGAAACATACCCCTTAATCTTTTTGTCCTCCGTTTGTACAGGATACCAGACAAATTTATTTCCCTTAGATTCGTGATAGTCAAATTTCCCTGTGATGATTAAGCTTGTATTGAGCGGCACAGAAACTGCACCTGCCGTAGTGCTTATTTCTTTCCTGATATTCGCGCTGGATGTCGTCACCACTTTGTCTCCTGCCTTGAACCAATAAACAGAGTCATGCGTTTGATCTGCCAGTGTGTATTCCAGCTTTTTAAAGGTGATATTTTCAGTGCTCTCCCGGTCATATTGAAAGTCCGATGTTTTAAATGGATAGATTGCCAGTTTAGTGCCATTCAAAAAACTTTGGTTTTCCAATTCGGAAAATACTTTCTCTTGGTAGGCATTCGCATTTCTTTTCCCGTTTTCCTGGTAAAGAGGACTGTTCACCGGTTTTGTCCCATTGTAAGCCATTACTGGGAAATACCAATTTTCAATGACCTTGCGTCCTGCACCCTTGATCTTGGGCAAATCCCTTCTAGAATACATGCCACTCAGTACCTCGACGCCTGCCTCGATATTATAGACTATATCACTTTCCAGCTTTTTCTGGTCATACCCACTTTTATTGGTAAGCTGCATTAGACCGATACCGCCATCGCCGGACTTTATGGGTTGCCCCGCATCATTAAATTGCCTCCAATCCCCGTTTTCCTGCGTAGCCACCGCTTTTACTACTTCAGGGGGGATTTCAGCCACCATTGCCGCATTCGTCAGTAAACAATTAATCTGCTTATGGGAAGGATTTTTCTCCGGTTGGATTTCACCAAAAGCTGAACAGACTTTCGTTACTCCTGACTCCGCAAGAGCCTGTCCATTGAACAAACCGAATGTTAAACAGGTCATTATTCCAACTTTCATTAAAGGTATCTTCATTGATCGAACTCCAGTCTATTAATATTTAACTTTATAATAATAGTAACATGATAGACTGGTGATTGCAGGTACAAAAAGGTATATTCCCCTAAAATATCCACTATTTTTCCAGTTCAATCGAGTAGGAGGAGGCGCCTAGCCTCCGACCTCTCACACCACCGTACGTACCGTTCGGTATACGGCGGTTCAGTT
>NZ_JAWRYN010000319.1:0-316 GCF_046534585.1 Peribacillus sp. SIMBA_075
TCTGATGATACGCACGTCATTGCATTAGCAATAGAAGGAAAGCAAAAATCATCAGAAGAATTTGCGGTAAACTTAGATCGCCTTGCTACATATGGAAAGAGCAAGATCACATTTGTAATTGGTGGATCACTGGGGCTTAGTTCTGAAGTAATGAAGCGTTCAAACGAATCTCTTTCTTTTTCGAAGATGACATTACCACATCAATTAATGCGATTAGTATTGCTTGAGCAGGTGTATAGAGCGTTTCGGATTAATCGTGGTGAACCGTACCATAAGTAAATGAGGTTTTTTATTTATTAATCTGACTGGTAGGTAC
>NZ_JAWRYN010000320.1:0-316 GCF_046534585.1 Peribacillus sp. SIMBA_075
ACAACACATATTCCCCAAATAAAGGAATCGACATTGCTGCGAAGAATGGAAAAGAATTCGATGTAGCTGCTGCTTTAAGTGGTACAGTAACGAAAGCTGAAAAAGATTCACTTCTTGGTTATGTTGTAACAGTTGATAGCGGAAATGGTGTAGCAGTTTCTTATCAAAGCTTAGGCAGTGTGAAAGTAGAAAAAGGTGCAAGAGTCGCGCAAGGTGAAGTGTTAGGAAAATCAGGTCTAAATGCAATGAATAAAGATGCAGGTTCTTACGTTCACTTTGAAGTACGTAAAGACAATGTGGCTGTGAACCCTGAGCG
>NZ_JAWRYN010000321.1:0-315 GCF_046534585.1 Peribacillus sp. SIMBA_075
TCTACATATGAAAATTAAGGTAATTTTAAAGGAAATAGATGGTGAAATTAAATATTACTTTAACAAATTACAATACTGACATTCATTACTAATAGGTTATATAATTTTTAATGCCAACATGCCAATGAGCCATGACTTCAAACGTATCGTTCGCTATCTCGTCTTCTTCTTCGTCAATGCGAACAAGATCACCGTCCTCGGCATCCGTCAAATTCAGTTCCTTATGAATCTCTTTCAAGATCCCGCCGTAGCCGATCAACCGCCTAGCATTGAGTGCATCATCCAAATAATAAACCGTATCCAAATTTTCCTCGG
>NZ_JAWRYN010000322.1:0-314 GCF_046534585.1 Peribacillus sp. SIMBA_075
CGCGTGCTCGGATGTGCGCGGCGATCGCCACGACGAAGTAGAGGACGAGGCAGGAGTTGGTGACGATGCCGAGGGCCGGGATCCCGATCCCCGCGACCAGGCCGGCCGCTGCGGCGACCTTGATCGGAGGCATCAGCCACCAGTACCTGCTCGGCCAATTCACCCCGCGGTAGCACTCCGCCACGAAGCGCACCGGTTTGAGGCACAGGAGGCCGTCGCCCAAGCAGATGACGGCGAGCGCGGCGACGGGCCAGATCGGATCGGGAAGCAACACGCGATCACCGTACCATACGGTATGGCATGGTAGGCTGGGT
>NZ_JAWRYN010000323.1:0-314 GCF_046534585.1 Peribacillus sp. SIMBA_075
CTCGAAAGTCAGCCTCAATCTGCTTGGTTCCACCTACCGGATAATACTTTTTCTCCTGTAAAACGCGAAGGAGCTTCACTTGCATATCGAGCGGCATTTCGCCGACTTCATCCAGAAAGAGTGTGCCTCCACGTGCCAGCTCGATCATTCCTTTTTTCCCTTTTTGATCGGCCCCGGAGAAGGCTCCCTTTTCATAACCAAACAGTTCACTCTCAAACAAGGTCGGCGAGATCGCGCCACAGTTGATGGCGACGAATGGCGCATTGGCACCCTCACGAACATCATGCACGGCTTTGGCAAACAGCTCCTTGCCG
>NZ_JAWRYN010000052.1:0-31785 GCF_046534585.1 Peribacillus sp. SIMBA_075
AGTCTCGCACTTCCGCTCCAATCAACCTTAAATAGTTTCGTTTTAAAAACAACAATCTTTACGAAAAGAGCCTAAAAAAAAGATCGTTTTTCAACGATCTTTTGGTTTACTGTTGTCCTTGCTTGCCGATGTTTGTTTGGAAGACCGAATGGGATATAGAACCTTTTCAAGTGTCAGGGCATTTTTCTCGGTAATTTCAGGCTTCCTCGGAATGGGTTCGTATATATCCTCCATATCATCCCATTCTTTCGGTAGCGAAACTGGGGACTCAGGCTGCCAGCAATCAAGCCATTCTTTTGATAAGGGACCTGATATATCATTATCCGTCATTTCAAGCCAGACCCTCGACCAAGCCCTCGGGACGACGCGCCATATATCATATCCCCCGCCCCCTACTGCAATCCACCGTCCTTCGCAATACTTATGAGCCATTTCGTGGGCTAACTTTGGTATTTCTCTATAAATCTTCATGGTGGCCGATAAATGGGTGAGCGGATCGTAATAATGGGAATCCGCTCCGTTTTGCGTTAAAATGACATCCGGTTTGAAGAATTCAATGACCTCTTTAAAGGAAACTGTATAGCATTCGAGCCAGGAGCCATCTTCCGTGAATGCATCAACCGGGATGTTGAATGAATAGCCGTAACCTGTTCCTTGACCCCGTTCGTTAATATTGCCTGTGCCGGGAAATAAGTAGCGTCCCGTTTCATGAATGGATAGGGTGCATACATCCGGATCATCATAAAATGACCATTGGACTCCGTCGCCATGATGTGCATCAGTATCGACATATAAGACACGTGCCCCATATTTTTTTTGCAGGTATTTAATCGCGACCGAACTATCGTTATAAATGCAGAAGCCCGAGGCTTTCCCTCGGAAACCGTGATGCAGGCCCCCTCCAAGATTAAGTGCATGCAGGGACTGACCGGTCATGACGGCATCAACCGCAGTTAATGTACCGCCTACAAGCAAGGCGCTTGCTTCATGCATCCTGGGGAAGATTGGGGTATCTTCTGTTCCAAGCCCGTAATTCATGGCCTTTTCGGGGGGGAGCTTACCCTGCCCTGCTAATCTGACAGCGTTTACATAATGCTGATCATGGATCAATTCCAATTCTTCATCTGTAGCCATTCTTGGCTTGATAATTTGATCATCACTGATGGCATGGTGTTTTTTTAACAAATCCAGCGTGAGTTTAAGCCGTTTTTGATTGAATGGATGTTCATCGTTGAATTTATAGGTAAGGAGTTCATCCGAATAGACAAAAAGGGATGTATCATTCATGGGAAATCCCCGGTAGACTAGGCCATAAAACGGTATAGCCTTCTTTCTTCAAATCCTCCACCACCATAAATGGATTCATCGTCTGCACTCGAATTACAAGAATCTTATAATCGGTCCCATCTTTTTCAGGATAAACAAGAGTGCTCAGGATATTGGAATTGCGCCTTTTGAAAATGCGGGCAATATCATGAAGGGTACCTGCCTTATCAGGGATTTTGATTTCGATTTGGGAACCGGGCTGGTTGACTCCGGTCAACTCAACGTATGAATGAAGCAAATCAGAACCGGTTATGATGCCTACTAACTTCCTTTCTTTTACGATTGGAAGGCAGCTGATATTGTTATCGCAAAAAACAGCCCCAATTTCTTCGACGAAATCTAGCGGGTGCCCTGTGATTATATCCGTTCTCATGATGGTTGATAATGCTTTTTGTAAATCATTTTCGTTTTCTGCGGTGCGGAATATAGAAGGGGCAGCATCCCGTATATCACGGTCGCTGACTAATCCGACAAGTTGGAAGCTGTCATCGACAATGGGTATATGGCGAATTCGTTTCTCCTTAATGATTAAGGCAGCGCTATGGATTGTATCCGTTGGAGTGAGAGTGATAATATCCTCATTCATTATTTTTTCAACAATCATATTCCTTCCTCCTCTTATACGCCTCTTTAATACATGAACCGATTCATAAAACGCAATTGGTCGAATTTCTGGATGGATTCCGGCGGCACTCTTTTGCCAATGCGGGCCATCAGGCAGTTGGCCGGGTGGGAACTGATTTCAGGATCATCCGTTGCAAAGTAGACCAAGTCACCGACACTCATCATTTTTTCCATGACCTTGCGATAGTCCCAAATATTCAGCCCTGTCCCTTTCAAGTCCCAATGCCAATAGTATTCAGTGGTGATGATGATGAAGTCTTCGACCGAATCGTCTTCCATGGAAAGGCTGATTAAGTTCTTCCCGACGGAGGCACCCCGGTATTTAGGGATGACCTCGATTGCACCAAGCTCTATCAGGTCCTCCATCTTGATTTCCGACCAGCGTTCCAAGGGATCGGGATATAAATAAGTTACATAACCAACGATGGTTTCCTTTTCACGGGCGATAAAGATCCTGCCTTCAGGCAAGTCAGCAATCTCTATTAAAGCTTTATGCTGCAAAGCAGGCGGGCGGAAGGCGACCAAGTCTTCGTGAAACTCATAAGCGGACATTTTTTCCCCGTTTAACGGCCCCTCGATGATGAGCGTCCCGCTTAATGTCTGCAGTTCCTTAGTATAAAAGGTCTTATTATATTCCATTCTTTCACCACCCTTGTAAAATAGTAATTCTATAACTCTCGCATTCAAGCATATGGAGCATTGCTTTTAAAACTGGCCGAATGGAAAGCTTACATAAATTATACATAAAAAAAGTGGCATAATGCAGAAAGTTCAAGGCTTATATGAATCTTTTGTTACAGTGCTTCCCATATATCCGCTATCGATATGAACTCATAATAACTATAAGTGATTTTCCCTAATATGGAAGAGTTGAATATTTTAAAAATTGAGATAATTGTGTTTTTGTACTATAATGAAAATATAGAGCCGAATAGAGGGGGAGTTTGCCATATGAATGTGAAAGCGTTGCCAGTAGTGGAAGGTAATTTTAATTTAAAGAATTACGATGAAAAATACAAGAAATTTGACTGGTCCGAGACGGAAAAGGAATTTTCCTGGTCTGAAACAGGTAAAGTGAATCTTGCATATGAAGCCATTGACCGCCATGTCGAAACATATAAAAAGAACAAAGTAGCCCTTTATTACAAAGACGATAAAAGAAATGAAAAGTATACTTTCAAGGAAATGAAAGATTATACGAACCAAGCGGCCAATGTGTTCAAGAACATTGCCAATGTGGAAAAAGGCGATCGCGTTTTCATCTTCATGCCACGCTCCCCGGAGCTTTATTTTGCATTGTTGGGTGCGATTAAAACGGGGGCGGTCGTAGGGCCGTTGTTCGAAGCCTTCATGGAAGGCGCGGTAAGGGATCGCCTTGAAGATAGTGAGGCAAGCGTGATAGTGACGACCCCTGAGCTTTTGCCGCGCGTCCCAGTAGATGAATTACCCCATTTAAAACATATTTTCCTAGTGGGGGAAAATATAAAAGAAGAAGGAAAGTATCATCACTTCAATAAAAAGTTAAAAGAAGCGGACAAAAAATTCGAAATCGAATGGGTAGATCGGAATGACGGCCTGATTCTTCACTATACCTCAGGTTCCACAGGGAAGCCAAAAGGGGTGCTTCACGTTCATAATGCGATGATCCAGCATTATCAAACGGCAAGGTGGGTCCTTGATTTGCAGGAAGAGGACGTGTATTGGTGCACAGCGGATCCTGGATGGGTGACAGGGACGTCTTACGGTATCTTTGGACCGTGGCTGACAGGAACCTCCAATGTCATTGTAGGTGGGCGATTCAAGCCTGAATCCTGGTATAAAACCTTGGAAGACTTTGGTGTCACGGTATGGTATAGTGCTCCGACAGCCTTTAGGATGCTGATGGGTGCAGGTGATGAAATCGTTAAACGGTTCGATTTGGGTTCTCTCCGCCATGTTTTAAGTGTCGGCGAACCGTTGAATCCGGAAGTGGTGCGCTGGGGAATGAAGGTATTCAATCACCGTATCCATGATACATGGTGGATGACGGAGACCGGGGCTCAGGTCATATGCAATTATCCTTGCATGGAAATCAAACCGGGTTCGATGGGTAAACCGATTCCTGGTGTAAAAGCGGCAATAGTGGATGATCAAGGCATCGAGCTTCCACCGCACAGAATGGGGAACCTGGCCATCAAGAAAGGATGGCCTTCGATGATGAAGACTGTCTGGAATAATGAATCAAAATATGAATCTTACTTTATGCCAGGTGATTGGTATGTTTCCGGTGATTCCGCTTATATGGATGAAGATGGTTATTTCTGGTTCCAAGGCCGGGTTGATGATGTCATCATGACGGCAGGGGAAAGAGTCGGACCTTTCGAAGTGGAAAGCAAGTTGGTCGAGCACCCAGCCGTAGCTGAAGCGGGGGTCATCGGTAAGCCCGATCCAGTTCGGGGGGAAATTATCAAAGCATTTATAGCCCTCCGTGACGGATACGATGCAAACGATGAGCTGATTGAAGAAATTCGCCAATTCGTAAAGAATGGTCTCGCAGCACATGCTGCGCCTCGTGAAATTGAATTCAGGGATAAACTTCCTAAAACAAGAAGCGGGAAAATCATGCGCCGTGTCTTGAAAGCTTGGGAACTGGATCTGCCAACTGGTGATTTATCATCGATGGAGGATTGAAACGCTGGGCATCCTGATTTAAGATGAAAATTAAAAGGCATCCATGGTCAATTGCATGGATGCCTTTTTTTTGAGTTCGGGAACATTAGTCGAATCAGTGTGGGAGATTATAATGAAACAGGCTGTCGGGAAATCCCCGACAGCCTGTTTCACTTCAAAAAGAGTGTCATTCTTCCTCTTCTTCAGCTTTATCTGTGTCTTTATCTTTATCATTGACTGTATCTTTATCTTTGTCGGTCTCTGTATCTTCTTTGTCTATATTCCCTTTGTCTTGATCTTTGTCTTGATTTTGCTCTTTATCTATAACTTTATCTATAACTTTATCTTTATCTTTATTTGTGTCTTTTTCTTTTTCTTTATCTGGTTTACCGTTCTCTTCTTTTGAGTCTGGTTTTTTAACTTCTTGAGTTATTTTATCATTTCCGCGATCATCTTTATTTTTAGTCGAATCTTCTTTTGAACCTGTCTTTTTAGCGCCGCTTTCAACACGCTGAGAAGGGGCTGATTCTTTACCGACTATGTCTACGGCCGTTACATAATAGGAACCGCCTGAGCCGACTTTGTAAACAAGACTCTCACCAGCATTGATGCTCGCCACTTTTTTGCCGTCTTTATAGACACGATAACCGACGACATCTCCTTCATGATGCAGGCCCCATGTAATCTTATCGTTACTGATCGTTATGGATAGGGGATCGGGTACTTTGCCATTATCATTCAATTTCGCTTTCGCCCCGACGACATTTCCTGATTTTTCGCCTCCGGGAATAACGGATCCCGGGTCAATCACATATTGCAATCCGATATCTGCGAACGAATCTGGATTGAGCATGAACCCGCCGCTCGTGAATTCGCCAGGCGTTTGCGGAAGGGCTGCGTAGCGTTTGCTGCCGACTGATACATATTGTCCATCTATGAAACTATCATCCGCCTTGGATGGAGCATATTTAGCGATGAATAAATCTGATTTTACAAGCCCTGCCTTTTGGCATGCACTTGAAGGCAGCAGTCCTGAAACGCCACAGAAGGAACGGCTGACAATTCCGCCAGGCATTTCAAACCGCTTATCGGGGTCGACGAGTTTCGGGTCGGCTTTATATGCGGCATTGATCAGATCTGCCCAATAATATATATTCCGTTTATTATATTCAAGACCATTGTAGGTCCCTTGCAAGGATTTCGGTGTATCATAACCCAGCCATGTACCGAATGATACATTCGGGTTGGTTGCGACGAACCATGCGTCCCAGTAGTTTTGGGAAGTTCCGGTCTTACCTGCCCAATCGCTTGAGAAAGCAAGTCGGTTCCTGACCGAAGCGGCCGTCCCGCTGTTTACGACATCGCGCATCATATCAAGCGTCAGGTAAGCGGCTTGTGGTGAGAAAACATCCACTGGTTTCACTTTATGCTGATAGATGACCTTGCCATCTTTCGAAACGATTTTATCGATCATATAAGCATCGATGAATTCCCCTGAATTGGCAAATGTGCCAAACGCATTGACGTTTTCTTCAACGGTTACACCTCTGTCCATGGCACCTAATGACATGGCAAGATTGGAGTAATCCCCTTTCGTCACGGTGGAGAATCCCATTTTCTCCAAATAGGAAGCGGGGCTCAGGTTGATTATTTTCTTGTAAAAGAGCGCTGCCGGAATATTATAGGAATTCTTTAGGGCCTCGCGGGCAGTCGATACTCCCGTATAGCTGCCGCCGCCATAGTTTCCTGGACTCCACGCTTTGCTGCCTGCCGGAATGGAAATGGGCACGTTGGCCGATACACTGCCAGGTGAGATTTTGCCCAGATCGATGCCTGGACCATATATGAGCAAAGGCTTCATCGTTGATCCGTTTGATCGAAGTGATGCGGTTGCATGGTTCGTCTGTTCCCGCTTGAAATCACGGCCACCTACGAAACTGATGATTTTTCCTGTTTTATTTTCGATTAGAATAGCTCCGGCTTCAACGGGCTCGCCCGCTTTATCGTATCCGAAATTCGGATAGTTTTTCGTAACTTCCTGCATTTTATCATATATCTTTTTATTGACCGTCGTATAGATCTGATAGCCGTTTTGACGCAGCTTGCGATCGGCAAGTGCTACATATTGTTTTTTTAAATCTTTATCCTTTAAATCTTTCTCTTCATATCCATCTTCTTTTGCCAGACTGACAGAAAGGATTTCGATGGAGCGTTTTTCAATTTCCTGGGTGAGCCAAGGATATTTCTCCGATGGCAACGCCTTTTTACCGATAAAGTCTTTTGTTATGTCGTATGCGCTTGCTTTATCATACTCTTCTTTTGTTATGTATCCATTACTATACATCCGTTTTAAAACGGTTTTCATCCGGTTGATGCCGGGTTCTTGATTTTCTTTCAGTTTTCCTTGCTGGGTATACGGTGTATAACCGAAAGGACTTTGCGGCAATCCAGCAATAAAGGCAGATTGGGGCAGTGTCAGATCTTTGGCCTCCACGCCGAAAATACCTTCAGCGGCGGACTCGACTCCAGCGATGTTCCGACCGGAAGAATTTCGCCCCAGAGTGGAGACATTTAAGTATGTTTCCAAAATCTCTTCTTTTTCAAAGAATTTTTCGACCCGGAGTGCAAGCAGGATTTCTTTTGCTTTCCGATCAAATGATACTTCGTTGGTCAGGATTTGGTTTTTAATGAGCTGCTGTGTTAAAGTGCTTCCTCCCGATTGGACGGATGCATTCGTAAACTCCTGGTAAATGGCACGCAGGATAGCTTTCGGGACAACCCCGTCATGTTCATAAAAATACTCATCTTCTGTAGCGATGACTGCATTTTTAAGATACTCCGATACTTTATCGAGGGACACTTCTTCACGCTCAAGGTCACTCTTAAGCTTGCCTAAGTATACGTCATCAGCAAAGTATACCTCAGAGGTCTCTTCGTAATTGTAGATGTCTTTTTTTAAATCTTCCTTTGAGCGTACCGGCTCATCTTTGACGAGGGCAGCAAAATAGCCAGCTCCAACGCCGCCGGCGAATGAGAATCCTAGAACCCCAACAATAATGAGGATCAACGTTAGGTTCCAAATGACTTGGTATGTAACCCTTGCATTTTTTTGTGTTTTTTCATTTTCAAAAAAACGGGTTATCTGTTTCCATGCTGTTTGAAATCTATCTTTTTGATTATTATTCATCGTATCATACCCCCTGAAATCACATATATTATAGCATATAACACGGAAAGGGAAGGCGAACTTTCATATTTTTCTAGAATCTGTAAGGGTGATGTTGACAATGAATCTTATGTATGATAAAAATTTATTAATAATAAAATTTATTAAAAAAGCGCGATGATAGGACCCAGTAGTCAAACTATCCCTGTTTTAGAGAGCCGGTGGTCAGTGGAAATCGGTACACATGGTGAGATGAATTACTTCCTGGAGCATTTACTGTGAAATGATTAGTAGCAGGAAACGGTTGACGACCGTTATTCGTCTCGAGCGGAGGGCGCATTATGTCCTCAAGTTGGGTGGTACCGCGAATTTATTCGTCCCTTCATATTATATGAAGGGGCGTTTTTGTATGCTTTTTGCGGGATTTTTTCGGATTGAAGGAGGAATTATAAAATGGAATTGCTAAAGGAACTCGAGTGGAGAGGGATTATTTATCAACAAACGGATGAAGAGGGTTTTAAGGACCTTTTAGAAAAAGAGAAAATTTCTTTATACTGTGGTGTAGATCCAACCGCGGATAGTATGCACATCGGACATCTACTGCCATTCTTGACAATGCGCCGTTTCCAGCAGCACGGTCATCGTCCCCTTGTGCTTGTAGGAGGAGCGACTGGACTTATCGGTGATCCAAGCGGTAAAAAAGAGGAACGCCAGCTGCAAACGCTGGAAAAAGTGCTCTATAATGCCGACTGCCTAAAAGGACAGCTATCCCACATCTTTGAATTCGACGGTGAAAATGGTGCTGTCATGGTCAATAACTATGACTGGATAGGTAAAATCGACATGGTTACGTTCTTGCGTGATTACGGGAAATACATCGGCATTAACTACATGTTGGCAAAAGACACGGTTGCTTCCCGTTTGGAAACAGGGATTTCTTTTACGGAATTCGCGTATACAATTTTACAAGGGATCGACTTTAGCCATTTATACGATAATCATGACTGTAAGTTGCAAATTGGCGGAAGTGATCAGTGGGGCAATATTACGACCGGTCTTGAAATGATTCGTAAATCGCATGACGAGGAAGCAAAAGCGTTCGGCATGACGATTCCGCTTGTGACGAAAGCGGACGGAACGAAATTTGGTAAAACGGAAGGCGGGGCGATTTGGCTTGACCCGGAAAAGACGACTCCGTATGAATTTTACCAATTCTGGATCAATACAGCGGATGCTGATGTCGTGAAATACTTGAAATTCTTCACATTCCTATCACGTGAAGTAATTGAAGAGTTAGAGCAGTCCGTACAGTCCGAACCGCATTTGCGTAAAGCGCAAAAAGCCTTAGGGGAAGAAATGACCCGTTTGATTCATGGTCAGGAAGCTCTTGATCAAGCAATCAAAATCTCTGCCGCCCTATTCAGCGGTGAGGTGAAGAATTTGAGTGCAGCGGAAATCAAATTGGGCTTTAAAGATGTCCCTAGCTTCGAACGTGAAAGCAAGGAAGATATCGGCTTGGTCGATTTAATCGTTGAAGCGAAAATTTCGCCTTCAAAGCGTCAAGCCCGTGAAGATATTCAGAATGGGGCAATCTCCATAAATGGGGAGAAAGTGACTGATCTGCAATATGTAGTGACGGAAGCTGCCAAGATTGAAGGGGAGTTCATCCTCGTT
The DNA here is from genome assembly GCF_046534585.1 of Peribacillus sp. SIMBA_075. Classification (NCBI taxonomy): domain Bacteria; kingdom Bacillati; phylum Bacillota; class Bacilli; order Caryophanales; family Bacillaceae; genus Peribacillus; species Peribacillus sp. SIMBA_075. The sequence goes on from NZ_JAWRYN010000052.1 coordinate 9,440, forward strand.
CGACGCGGTAAGAAGAAATATACATTAGTGAAATGATTGTTCAAGGCCCGGCTGAATTACAGCCGGGCTTTATTTTGAAGTGTTTAGTGCCAAAAAAACCCCCATCCAAGGATGGGGGTTTTGAAGTTATTAACGAGAGTAGAACTCAACGATAAGAGCTTCGTTAATTTCAGCAGGCAATTCAGAACGTTCTGGTAAACGAGTGAAAGTACCTTCTAATTTCTCAGCATCGAAAGTAAGGAAATCAGGTACGAAGTTAGTTGCTTCAACTGATTCTTTGATGATTGAGAAGTTGCGTGATTTTTCACGAACTGAGATTGTTTGTCCAAGAGTCACTTTGTAAGATGGAATGTCTACGCGGCTTCCGTCTACAGTGATGTGACCGTGGTTAACAAGTTGACGTGCTTGACGACGTGTACGAGCTAAACCAAGACGGTAAACTAGGTTGTCAAGACGTGATTCAAGAAGAACCATGAAGTTTTCACCATGTACACCTTTAAGTTTGCCAGCGCGGTCGAACATTGAACGGAATTGACGTTCAGTGATTCCGTACATGTGACGAAGTTTTTGTTTCTCTTGCAGTTGCATTCCGTATTCAGAAATTTTTCTGCGTTGGTTAGGACCATGTTGTCCTGGAGCATAAGGGCGTTTTTCTAATTCTTTACCAGTACCTGTTAGGGAAATTCCTAAACGACGGGATAGTTTCCAGCTTGGGCCAGTATAACGAGCCATAGGATGACTCCTCCTTTAAATGTTTTTATTTTGGTAAAATAAAAACCGTGTGAATGTACGATCATGACCATTTTGTTTTCATGTACCTTCGCCCTAGCAGCAGAGAGTTACGAGATACACCTCTGTATTGAGGAACAAAATGAGAACATAAAGGCTGTCACATAGGCTGCAATATTTTACACAAGGAGTATTGTATAATATTCTGCTCAATGAGTCAAGGATAGTTGCGATTAAATAAGGGGAGAGAATCGCAGCGGGAAGATACAATACATTTAAATAACACTATTTTTGTATGCTTCATGGTTGGTTTCCCGGCATTCCTTGGGAGCCCTTATAGGTATCGTTCCCACCTAGTTCTTTTGCATCGTTTTTTGCGAATCGTATAAATAACTAAAAATGGGCAGTTATCGGTGTTTCCCATTGGGCAGAAGGTCAATCGAATAGTGTGATAGAGGTTAAGGGCCAGGCGTTTTATATTGGGAGGAATTAAGGGAAGGACCGGATGCAAGTACATGGGATCCTGTAATGGAGAGGGGAGCAGGCAATAATTGCCGCTCCCTTTAACTTTATAATTGCTTGGAAAGGATTTCTGCGAACTTCTCCAGTCCCTGCTGATCGATTTCGTCAAATCGGTCCGTGACCGGGCTGTCGATATCGAGGACCCCGAACAATTTGCCATCCTTCATGAGCGGTATGACAATTTCAGATCGCGATGCTGCGTCGCAGGCGATATGTCCAGGGAATTGATGGACATCCTCGATGCGCAGGGTTTTTTCAGTTGCCGCCGATGTCCCGCATACGCCTTTACCCATTGGGATGCGAACACAGGCTGGAAGTCCCTGGAAGGGTCCCAGTATTAATTGGCCTTCTTCGTATAAATAAAAGCCGACCCAGTTAATCTCATCAAGAAACTGATTGAGCAGAGCTGCCGCATTGCTTAAATTGGCTATCCAGTTCGTTTCATCCTCGATTAAGGCAAAAAGTTGTTTCTGGACAAGTTCATAGTTTTTTTCTTTTTTTCCTTGATACATTTCGACATTAAACAAAAGCGTTCACCTGTCTTCCGCATATTATTACAGCACTTTCTAATATGTTGCTTTATTGTTGGGAAATTGTCGAGAACTTACTAAAGGATTCAGGCTCTTCCGTGCAGAAATAGTCCATAAGACTTGTCTCAAAGAAAGCGAGGGATTGCCTAAATGAATCGCCAGACGCCAACGAAACAAGCCATTGTGGAAGCTGCACTGCATTTATTTCATTTAAAAGGCTATCATGCCACATCCATACGGGATATTGCGAACAAAGCGAAAGTGAACGCTGCAAATATTGCCTACTATTTTAAGAATAAGCAGGGATTGCTGGAATTCTGTTTCACTTCCTATTTAGAAGAGTATATCCTGGTCCTTGATAAGAACATGACACTGCTGGACCTTAAATGCCCCCAGCATTGCTTGATGAATCTAGTAATGGATATTCTCGATTTCCAGAGGGAAAACTTCCTGGCTGCACGGTTCATATATGGGGAATCTTCACTAGATTCCAATTTAAACCGGGAAATTCATTCGACTTATTTTACAAAGGAAAAGTCTTATTTTCAATATGTTTTGGAACAAGGGATTAAGAGCAGGAGTTTCCAGCAGGTCTCCATTCCCATGTATATGCTCCAGTTGAAGGGCCTGCTAACGGCTCCTGTCCTTCATACCCATTATGCGATGGATGTGCTTCATGTGTTCCCGCAGGAAGCCTATTACACGAATATTTATGCCAATGAAGTCGGACGTTTTCTGCAAGATACCCTTTTCATTGCCGAAGACCTACAGCCACTGTTAGCGGGCCGGCCTGAAGTGTATACATGAGTTACCCATTAAACTCTGCAATCAGCGCCTGATGGCCCTGACCCAAATCTTTAGCCTGATGGGCATCTGAACCATAAATAAGCGGAATGCCGAGATCGAAAGCACGCTTTGCAAACCTTTCTGGAGGATAAGGCTCACCGCATAGCGGCTTTACAAGGCCGGCTCCATTATAATCAAGTTCATACTTTTGTTCCTTGATCAAATCCAGCACCTTGTAAACGCGCTCGTCAAAACTTAATGCTGGCGGATATCGATGCTGGAATTTATGGACAAGCGTAATATGCCCGATCCGCTTAGGTTTATAAATGCCTAAATCAGCTTTTATCGATTTTTCCAGAGTATCGTAATATTTGGCATACACCGATTCGACTGAACCTAGTTCATTGGCAATCTGACCAAACCCATTTTCACTGAAATCGATGCAATGCCAATTGCTTTGATGCTTGATGAAGTGGACGGAAAGTATACTGTCATCAAGGAATTCTCCGATTTCGTCGAGGAATTCTTTTGTTTCTTTTTCATGACCCTCTATGAAGTCAACCTCTAGACCTCTTTTGATCAGGATTTTGTCTTTATAGCGTTCTTTCAGTACGCGGAGCTCCTGAAAATAATCCAGGAGCAGGGCAGCGTCCATGCCGCTGTCTTTTTCAGGCGTAGGATCTTGAAAATCTTGTGGCAATGGAGCATGTTCCGTAAATGTGATTTCCTTTAATCCTAGCTCGATTCCCCGCGTAATATATTCATCGAATTTATCCGTAGAGCCGTGAGGGCAAAACGGAGTATGTACATGACCGTCAGCTTTCATAGTCCTTCCCTCCCAAAAAACAGGTATTTGTAGCAATTTTCTACAAAAAAATCATTTTTCTCATCAAAAATTATTGCTAACATGGTATCATAAAAGCATTAAATTTAACATTTTTAAAATTGATATATAAACGAGCAAGACTGTAGGGATTAGAACAGGGGGCTTACCATGGAGTACATACTTGGGGTAATTGTATTAATTTTGATTTTCATCATTTGGGGTTATTTTTTCAAAAAGAGATATTTTAAAGAGATCGATCGACTGGAATCCTGGAAAACAAGCATCATGCACCGCCCCGTGCTAGAAGAACTTTCTAAGGTCAAACAATTGAACATGACAGGTGAAACAGAGGAAATGTTCGAAAACTGGCGCATTGAATGGGACGCTATCATTACGGACCATATGCCCGAAGTCGAAGAGCTTTTATTCGATGCAGAGGAGTCCATCGATAAATACCGTTTCAGCCGGTCAAAAGAGGTACAGCGCAAAATTACAGTCAAGCTGAATGAAATCGAGGAAATGATCAAAAAGATCCTATACGAATTGAATGAACTCGTAGGCAGTGAGGAAAAGAACCGATTGGAAATGGAGGATATTAAAGAATCCTACCGTCAATTGAAGAAATCTTTGCTTGCACACAGGCATAATTACGGGAAAGCGGCTGATAAGCTGGAAAATTCCTTGGATGAAGTATTGCAGATCCTTCAGAGGTATGAAGAAGAGACTGTTAACGGGAATTATTTGAATGCGAGGGAGCTCGTTCTTTCCATTAAGGAGAAATTGGCGATTTTGGCCGTTAAAATGGAGTTGCTCCCAAAATTATTGGTTGATAGTCAATCCGAGCTGCGCTCCCAGCTTCATGAATTGAAGGATGGCTATGAGGAGATGTCGGGACAGGGTTATCTGTTGAGTCATATCCAATTCGAGCAGGAAATATCAAGGCTTGAGGAAGAACTGAATCTTTATAAAGCACAATTGGAAAATGCCGAAACGGAAGCTGTGGATAAAGGCATTAAAGATATGCGCGAAAGCATTGAGGTGCTTTATGACCTTTTGGAGAAAGAAGTGCTTTCAAAACAGTATGTCTTGAAAAATGATGAAGTCCTCAGGAAAACGATAAGTGACCTTGAATATGAGAACGATAAACTTAAAGTTGAAACCATACATGTTCAACACACGTATCATCTAACGGAAAATGAGCTGGATGCACAACGGAAGATGGAAAAGCAGATTGCCCAGATTTCGAAACGCCATCAATTGCTCGTCTTGAAGATGGAGGATAATGTGATGGCAAGCTCGCTTATCAGCGAAGAGATGCAGGGGCTGGCAGTACAGCTGAAAGAATTACAGGAAAATCAAAAAGAATTCACCATTAAATTACAGGCTTTACGAAAAGATGAAATGGATGCCAGGGATTCACTGGCCGAATTGAAACGCAAAATGGTCGATACTGGCCGTTTAATTGCAAAAAGCAATATTCCAGGTCTTCCTGAAGAGTATAAAGCGGTGCTTCAGGATGCCAAAGAAAGCATGGATGACGTTCAGGGTAAACTTGAAGAAAAGCCGCTTGACATGGCCGCTGTTTATATTTATTTGGAAAAAGCTGTCCAACAGGTGAGTGCGGTCCACGAAAAAGCTGATGAATTGATTGAACATATGTATTTGGCCGAAAAAGTGATTCAATTCGGAAACCGTTATCGCAGCAGTCACGATACAGTTGCCGATAGTCTCAGGGAAGCGGAAGCCAAATTCCGAAGCTATGAATATCAAGCTGCATTGGAAACGGCAGCCACGGCCATTGAAAAGGTCGACCCAGGCAGTTTGCGAAAAATTGGAGCGAACATAGAAGAAGTTCTTTCTTGAAAACCCGCCATGGCGGGTTTTTTCTTTTATCGGATCCTGAATTAGTTTTCTGCCAAAATTGAAAAATGGGATCGATAGGGTTGGAAGTGAAATCATTCTGCGGGAATTCAAAGAAAGCATGTCTCCTTTCGTACATGGACCAGTGTTTTACATTCTCTTTCAAATCCAATTATGTTAATATTAGAAGTCGCAACAGCTACACTTGAAACGGCATTTAGAAGAGTGACCAACATAGATACAAAAACATGGAAGGTGAACCCATGATTTATTTTGACAATAGTGCAACAACAAAACCATATCCTGAAGTAATCGAATCATTCATGAAGGTTTCTTCGGACTATTTTGGAAACCCCTCTTCGCTGCATGGACTTGGGGTGCAATCCGAAAAATTACTTTCTGCTGCAAGAAAGCAAATCGCTGATTTATTAAAGGTGAAGAGCTCGGAAATATATTTCACTTCCGGGGGGACGGAAGGGAATAATCTTGCCATTAAAGGAGCCGCCCTCTCTCAGAGAAATCGGGGAAAACACATAATCACGACGGCAATCGAACATCCTTCTGTAGAAGACGCATGCCAAGCATTGACGAAAATGGGCTATGAGATCACATATCTTCCCGTTAACGAATTTGGGCAAATTGATATAAACGATCTTAAGCATGCATTAAGGGAAGATACCATTTTAGTATCCGTCATGCATGTTAATAATGAAGTTGGCTCTATCCAGCCGATTGCTGAAATGGGAAAATTGTTAAAGCAATACCCACACGTTCTCTTTCATGTCGATAATGTGCAGGGGGCAGGCAAAGTTTCTTTATCAATACGTGATGCCAATGTGGATTTATGTACAATTTCCGGACACAAGGTGCACGGCTTGAAGGGGACGGGCATCCTTTATGTTCGTGAAGGCGTTCGGGTCGATCCGCTTTTCCACGGTGGCAATCAAGAAACGAAAATCAGGAGCGGCACCGAAAATGTTGCGGGAATCGTCGCCCTTTCGAAGGCTTTTCGTATTAGTATGAGCAATCAATTGCTGTGTCATGATAAGCTGCAGCAAATCAAAAAATATTTATATAAAGGTTTGAAGGAACTGGACGGGGTGTTGATTAACAGTCCTGAAAAAGGTGCACCCCATATTGTGAATTTTTCCGTACCGGGACTCAAATCAGAGGTATTGCTGCATGCGCTTGAATCGGAAGGGATATATGTTTCGACGACTAGTGCCTGTTCTTCGAAAAAAAGGACGGTAAGCAAAACGGTGGATGCGATGTTCCATAACCAAGCCCGTTCCGAAAGTGTGATCCGAATCAGTACTACCTATGGCAATGAGATGGAAGAAGCGAAGCAAGTTCTGGCGGCGATACAGAAAATAGTCGCTAATTTAGAAAAAATAATGAGGGTTGCAAAATGAAATTTGATCATATAATTATCCGTTATGGAGAAATCTCCACGAAAAAAAGAAACCGTAAAGGCTTTGTAGACAAAATGAAGGCGCATATCCGCTGGAGTTTAAAGGATATTGAAGGAGTAGTGCTAACAGCCAACAGGGAGCGGATGTACGTTCTCCTGAACGGTGTGGACCATAAGCCTGTCATTGACCGATTGAAAGGCATTTTTGGGATCCAGTCTTTAAGTCCTGCGATAAAAATTGAACGCGACTTAGAAGTGATGAAAACGGCAGCGTTGTATTACCTTAATCATACTCTTGAGGAGGTAAATACATTCAAAATCACGACAAAACGCGCAGATAAGGATTTCCCATATAATACCGATGAAATTAACAGGGCACTCGGCGGGCATTTGCTTCGGAATACAGAAAATTTAAAAGTGGATGTAAAGAACCCTGATTTGAACCTGCTGGTAGAAGTGAGACGCGAAGCCGTTTATTTGACGGGTGAAATCATCCAGGGGGCAGGCGGTCTTCCATTCGGTTCAAGCGGAAAGGCAATGCTGATGCTTTCAGGCGGGATTGATAGCCCTGTTGCAGGATTCCTTTCGATGAAACGCGGATTGGACGTAGAAGCGATTCATTTTTACAGCCCGCCTTTCACAAGTGAGCGTTCACGTCAAAAGGTCATTGATCTGGCAGGCAAGCTTGCTGAAATAAGTGGAAGCATGAAAGTGCATATCGTTCCATTTACTGAAATTCAATTATTGATTCAAAAACAGATCCCGGAAAACTACTCAATGACAACAACTCGACGTTTAATGATGCGGGTCGCCGATCAAATCCGTGAAAAGGAAGAAGCCATGGCACTGATCACCGGTGAAAGCCTTGGACAGGTTGCAAGCCAGACGATGAGCAGCATGTTTGCCATCAATGAGGTGACGAATACACCGATCCTGCGTCCGCTGATTACGATGGATAAAACGGAAATCATCAAAATCGCAAGAGAGCTTGATACTTTTGAAATATCCAATCTGCCTTACGAAGATTGTTGTACGGTCTTTACGCCGGCAAGCCCAAAAACGAAACCGAAACGTGAAAAAGTCAATTACTATGAGAGCTTCGTTGACTTTGAATCATTGATTGAAAAAGCGGTCTCCGAAACAGAAATATTGACGGTTAAACCGGGTCAGACATTCGATAGGGAAGAAGCGATGGAAGACTTGTTTTAATATCCTGTAATTACCAATGATATTGTGCGAATGAAGCCATGTGTTTTAACACACTCTATAATCACAAGGAGGTGAAAAACTCATGGCAAACAACAACAGCTCAAACGAATTATTGGTACCTGGAGTGGAACAAGCTCTAGAACAAATGAAATATGAAATCGCTTCAGAATTCGGTGTACAACTTGGTGCCGATACAACATCTCGCGCTAACGGATCAGTTGGTGGGGAAATCACAAAACGCCTTGTTCAAATGGCTGAACAACAATTAGGCGGAGGTTTCAACAGATAATTTAATAATATGGCTACAGAGAGCGGGTTCTAAAACCCGCTCTCTTTATTTATTTGTAAAAATACATGGATATATTAGAGAAGTATCTTGTATAATGAGTAGGTACTAAGAGTTCATAAATGGAGGGGAAAAAATGAAACGTAAAGATTTATTAGCTCCGGAACATTACAACTTAGTGAGTGAAATGGAACGTTTTGCAAAAAATCCGGAAAAAGTTGCTGTACTTTGGGAGAACGAAACCGGAGATAAAAAACAACTTACATATGAGAATTTATTAAAGAGTGCAAATAAAATTGGAAATGCCTTCAAGAAAAAAGGGCTGGGTAAAGGTGATACGGTCCTTATCATAATCCCTCGTTTAGTAGAAGCTTATCAAGTGTATTTAGCCGCATTGAAAATTGGCATGATTGTCATACCTTGTTCTGAAATGCTTCGTGCGAAGGACTTGCAGTATCGAGTCAACCACGGTGATGTTAAAGGAATCGTCAGTTTTCATGAATATACTCATGAATTGAATGAAATAGAGGGAGCTGAAAGCCTTCTGAAGTTTTCAATCGGAAAACGAGTGGAAAATTGGCTGGATTTGAATGAGCTTGCCGATGATGAATCCGATCAGCTGCCAATGGCCGACACGAAGAGTGAGGATATGGCGTTCTTATCGTATACTTCCGGAACGACAGGTAATCCAAAAGGGGTTGTCCATACACATGGATGGGCTTATGCCCATTTAAAAACGTCTGCTGCAAACTGGCTGGGCATCAGCGAAGGGGATGTGGTTTGGGCAACGGCAGGCCCAGGGTGGCAAAAGTGGATCTGGAGTCCTTTCCTGGCTGTACTGGGAACGGGTGCAACAGGTCTTGCCTATCATGGGAAGTTCGAGGCGAAAAAATATCTTCAGCTGCTTCAGGGATACAAAGTGAATGCGTTATGCTGCACACCAACCGAGTATCGGTTGATGGCGAAGGTGGATAACCTTGATGACTATGATTTATCCCATCTTCATAGTGCAGTATCAGCGGGAGAGCCTTTAAATCAAAAAGTGTTCGAGGTCTTTAAAAACCATTTCCATATTGAAGTGCGCGATGGATATGGACAAACCGAAAATACCCTTTTGGTAGGTGTAACAAAAGGCATGGATATTAAATTGGGCTCCATGGGCAAACCGACTCCGGGCAACCATGTGGAAATCATTGATGATTCCGGTAAACCCTGTTCTCCTGGTATAGTCGGGGATATTGCCGTACATATCGATACACCTGCTCTCTTTAAAGAATATTTTAAAGATCCCGAGCGGACATCGAAGCAATTCCGTGGGGACTATTATATCACCGGCGATCAGGCGAAAATGGATGAAGATGGTTATTTCTGGTTTGAGGGTCGAACTGATGATATCATCATCAGTTCGGGGTATACCATTGGACCGTTTGAAGTGGAAGATGCACTCGTGAAGCATCCATATGTGAAAGAGTGTGCCGTTATAGCAAGTCCTGATGAAATAAGGGGAAATGTGGTCAAGGCGTATGTCGTCTTGATGGATGATATAGATCCGGACAGCCAAGATTTGATCAAAACGCTTCAATCGCACGTAAAAGAATTGACTGCTCCATATAAATATCCAAGGAAAATCGAATTTTTAGATGAGCTTCCCAAAACGACATCGGGTAAAATCAAACGGGTGGATTTACGGAAAAGGGAAGAAGCACTACTTAATAATTAACGAAAGCATTTCCGTCAGCCCCCGGCTGACGTTTTTTTTATTAACAGAGGCTTGCATAATCATAAATATGGGAATCCGTGAATTGAGATGGTACACTTACTGCATATCTGAAGGGAAAGAATCATTTAATAAGGAGTGTAGAGCGGGATGGGAACGTTATGGTTCAATGGGGCGATTTATACGATGGTTAAAGAAAAAGATCAAGTGGAGGCACTCTTCACTGAAAATGGGGTAATTGTTGATACCGGCAGCCTTGACTATTTAGAACATAAATATGCCGGCAATATTTCCAGGGAAATCGACTTAAAAGGACAAACGATGCTGCCAGGGTTAGTGGATAGTCACCTTCATTTGGTCGGGCATGGTGAAAGACTGCTTCGTCTAGACCTCTCTTTGATGGATAGCAGGGAGTCCATCATGAATGCCTTGAAGGAAAAGTGCTCAAAGACCCCTGCTGGAAAGTGGATTGTTGCCGAAGGGTGGAATGAAAATGAATGGCCCAGTCCTGAATTGATTTTACGGGATGAGCTTGACGCGATATCGACAGAACATCCCATCGTATTGAAAAGGATCTGCCGCCATGCCTTGGTGGTCAATTCCTGCGCCCTTTTGGAAGCGGGTATTAAAGAAGATATAAAAGAACCGTCAGGCGGGGTGATCTGCCGCTATCCAGAAGGACGGTTAAATGGTTTATTTAAAGAAAGCCAGGCGCAGAACCTGATTTTAGACAGCCTTCCTGGCATTGACCAAGAGTATATCGAAAACGCACTCATAGAGGCCATAGAAGATGCATATAAGCTAGGTTTGACTGGCGGACATACTGAAGACCTCCATTACTATAATGGCTTCCTTCCGACATATCAGGCGTTTAAATCGGTAATCGAGGACAGGGAAATGGCCTTTCGCGCCAATTTACTCGTCCATCACGAAGCGTTAGAAGAAATGCTGAAAGCAGGCGGCAGCTATCAAGAAGGTACGCGATATATCAAGTTCGACAGCATGAAGATATTTACCGACGGCTCCTTAGGCGGACGCACAGCCCTGTTAAGCGAACCCTATGCAGATCAAAGGGATACGAACGGTGTCGCGATATTCACTGAGCATGAGCTTCAGGAATGGGTGAAAAAAGCAAGGGATGCCGGAATGCCGATTGCTGTCCATGCCATTGGCGATCTCGCTTTTGAATACGTCTTGAATGCAATTGAAGCCATCCCCCCAAAAGAGGGACAGAGGGACCGGCTCATCCATGCGCAGATCGTCCGGCCGGAGCTGCTGGAGCGGGCGGCAAAACTGCAGGTCATATTTGATATCCAACCAGGTTTCGTCACGTCCGATTTTCCGTGGGTGGAAGAAAAGGTTCCAGCCAATCTATTGGATTCCTCCTATGCCTGGAAAACCTATTTGAATATGGGCATCATTTGTGCGGGAGGGTCGGATGCGCCTATAGAGCCATTAAATCCAATTTTGGGCATCCATGCTGCTGTCACAAGGACGAAAATCAACAGTGAGGACAGTACCGTATATGGCTTGGATGAAAGGCTCTCCGTTCATGATGCCTTCGCACTTTATACAAAAGGGAGTGCTGCAGCTATCGGCCAGGAAAAACGCCGCGGTCAGATCATCAAAGGGTACGATGCAGATTTTACCGTGTTTAATCTGGATGTCTTTGCTGTTGCGCCGGATGATCTCCTGAAAGTTGAGGCGGTCATGACGGTCATCGATGACAGAATCATGTATGATAAAAAATAACAGTTGCAAAAAAAGAAATGGATACGCAAAATAGTTAGATGGAATTCGATAAAGGAATTAATGGAAAGAAGGCAGGTTATGAAAGTGGATGAACAAAAAGAAGGGGCGATCTATGCAGCCCTTTCTTATATGATGTGGGGAGTCGTGCCAATTTACTGGAAGTTCCTTCAGGGAGTCGGAGCTACAGAAATCTTGGCTCAGAGGGTATTATGGTCTTTCGTCTTCATGCTGGTTTTATTGATGTTCATGAAAAAACGACAAGCGTTTCTTGATTATGTCAAAAACATATTGGGAAATCCCAAACTCTTTGCGGCGTTACTAACGGCCTCACTGCTCGTTACAGCTAATTGGGGAGTGTTCATCTGGGCCGTTAACTCAGGACGGATCCTTGACACGAGCCTTGGATATTATATCAATCCGCTAGTCAGTGTACTATTGGGAGTGATAGTTTTAAAAGAAAAATTGAGCGGGGCACAGATCATGTCGTTCCTGCTTGCAGGAATCGGGGTCTTGATCCTAGGCATTCATTTCGGTACGATCCCGTGGGTCTCTCTTGTTTTGGCCATGACCTTTGGATTATACGGCCTGGCAAAAAAAATGATCAAAGCCGAATCGGCGATCGGGCTGACGCTCGAAACGATGATGGTAACGCCTCTTGCCCTGGGTTACCTGATATACTTGATGAACCAATCAGAAATGCAATTCTTTACAGCAGGAAGCACAAGCTTGCTGTTGGTGGGCGGTGGGATTGTCACGGCCTTGCCTCTTTTATATTTTGCAAAGGGGGCGGAGAAGATCCCGTTGTCGATGCTTGGGATTTTTCAGTATATCGCTCCGACCTTATCCTTATTGATCGGGGTATTCGTCTATCACGAAAGATTTACAAAAGCGCATCTTTTAGCCTTTTTGTTCATATGGTCAGCCTTGGCTGTTTATACACTATCCATTACGAAATGGGGTCAGGCAAGTGCACGCAGGTTTAAAGGCAAAGGGGACATCGGTGCGTGAATAAGAAAAAATGCTTGGTGGTTCCATCCCCAAGCATTTTTTTTTGCCTATATTTAAAGAAACCGGTTTTACGGCAGGAGAATTGCTTGAGTCATGAAAGGTAAATCTTCGGACCTATTTCAGAAACAATCAAATCAGATAGGGTGACAAGACCGTGAACGGGCTTTGCACGGGAGATAGTTGGTTGGAATTGTCTATAGTAGGAACTATCCAAGCTAATGATATGCTTTGTCAGGAATGCTGAGATGGCGGCATTCGGCTTTCTATTGCTATTTAGTTCATCGATGATACCCTGTGCATTGGTAATCCCGATCCCGTGGCCATAAAAGAGGTCTTCTCCTAATAATATTGCATTCTCACCTTGCCATTCAGGTGTTTCCACATCGTGATCAGGGTTTTTGAAGTAAAGGCAATCCCCTGGTAAATAATCCGTTCCTTGATGAACATGAAGAGCCATATTCTTTGGAGGGCGCCAGTCATATAGAAATAGGCTTGAAAAAAGATAGTCGAAATTCCTAGGGCCGATTAAATCCAAAATGGCCTTTAAAAAAGTGACGACTATCGCTGTACCGCATTCGAAAGCGTAAAGCGTTCCATTCAAGAAAATGTCCAGGAGTGCAACATGAGGGGCAATCCCTGGCTGAAGGGTAAAGGTGCCATCCTTTGAAAGGCGCCAATATTGTTTATTGGATGCCGATTCCTCAAGTGTGGAAAATTCTGCATCACTTTTATCCAACGCAAAAGCTGCCTCGATGACTTGGTGCCTCAGTTGTATATCAAAATTAAGGTATCCAAAGCTCCGATATTCAAAAATGTTAGAATCTTCCGCTAGCAATTGGAGAATTTCAAGCGATTTAGCAGATGCTATACCTGGTTGGATGTGACTGACATCTAATAATTTGTGATTAATCTTTATCATGATCATATCCACCTTTTGCTTTTGAAATTAAGGGCATATAAAACCAGTACACAAAAAATGTCCACAGGTTATGCTCATTATATGAATACCTGTAAGGAAATGACTCTTTGAACGTGTCAGGCACGTAAACGAGAATGATTGGAATGGGATGATGTTTTGCTAGATATCCTTTAATGCAAGGGAAACCTTTCCAATTAATGAGAAGAAGCAAATTAGTATTCCTTTTTCTCCATGAATTGATATAATGGGAGAGAAAAGTTCATATGTGCGAGAAATGTAGGGGGGCCAGTACTGCTGGCTGAGATTGCGTCCTTTAGATGCTGACTCTTTGAACCTGATCTGGATGATGCCAGCGGAGGGAACATATTATTACTGACTTTCTGTTTTGTATGTTAAACGTCCGAATTCATCTTCGGGCGTTTTTTGTTTTTTTACCGGTATTGGAATGGACCCTGGCGCCCCATTATGGTTTCGGCATATGGATCTTATATGATGTGTAGGAGGATAATAGTTTGAATAAATTCTTACCACTGTTAACTTCGTTGTTCCTTTTGGCTGGATGTGGGGCAGGCGGAACTAATGAAAAAGAAGAATCATCTAAAAAAGAAGGCAATAAAGAATTAAAAAAGGTATCGGTCGTGCTTGATTGGACACCGAATACAAACCATACAGGATTGTATGTAGCCAAGGAAAAAGGGTATTTCAAAGAACAAGGTCTGGATGTGGAAATTATCATGCCAGGCGAAGCTGGAGCTGATAAACTTGTGGCTTCAGGGAAATCTGAATTTGGCGTGAGCTACCAGGAGGGCATTACGCAGGCCCGCGTGCAAGGCGTGCCGCTTGTTTCGCTAGCTGCTGTCATCCAGCATAATACCTCTGGATTCGCTTCACCTGCGGCAAAAAACATTAAAACTCCCAAGGATTTTGAAGGGAAAACGTATGGTGGCTGGGGGTCTCCAGTTGAAAAGGCCATTATTGATTCACTTATGAAAAAAGAAAATGCCGATGTAAATAAAGTGGATATAGTGAATACAGGGGACACAGATTTTTTCACTTCGGTTAAAAGGGATATAGATTTCGCCTGGATTTATTATGGGTGGACAGGTATCGAGGCTGAGTTGCGGAATGAAAAGCTTAATATGGTTTACTTAACCGATTACTCTGATAAGCTTGATTACTATACGCCTGTTTTGACAACAAATGAAAAGATGATTAAAGAGGATCCTGAGACTGTTAAAGCATTCGTTCATGCAGCTTCGAAAGGGTACCAGTTTGCAATTAAGAATCCTGATGATGCAGCGGACATATTAAGTAAGTCTGCACCTGATCTAGATCCAAAACTAGTGAAGAAAAGCCAGGAGTGGCTTGCAGATAAGTATCAGGATGATGCTCCGCGTTGGGGTGAACAAAAGCTTGAAATCTGGAAGAATTATAGTGATTGGATGAAGGAAAATAAGCTTCTTGAAGGTGATTTCAATCCTGAAAAGGCATTTACCAATGAATTTTTACCAAAATAGGAGGAAATACAATGGCCAATTCATTAATTAGTATACAAATCATTCCTAAAGGGGAAAATGTCATCCCCATGGTCGATGAAGCAATCAAGATCATTGATGAATCAGGTGTCAAGTATGAGGTTCACCCGCTAGAAACAACAATGGAGGGTGAGCTATCCGAGCTTTTTGCCGTGATAGAAAAAATGAATGTAAGAATGATTGAATTAGGCTCGCCGAATGTCATTTCCCAAGTGAAGATACTATATCAGCCAAGCGGGATTACGATGGATACGTTAACGGAGAAATATCGGGCATGATCAAAAGGGGAATTTGGAAGAAGGGGGCTCCCTTCTTTCTTTTATTATGTTTGCTGATAGTATGGGAGTCAATGACAGTCTTATTAAAGGTTGAAAAATGGCTGCTTCCCGCTCCATCAGCCATTTTCATTGAAGGAATTGAGTCGTCCCGTAATCTTTTTGGACACCTTATATCAACAACTGAGCTTGCGTTATCGGGTTTTCTTATTGGAAGCTGTATTGGGTTATTAATTGCTGCAATCTTACACCTATTTCCAGGTGTGAAGGACGCGGTTTATCCTCTGCTCATACTCTCGCAAAATATACCAATCATAGTTTTGGCACCGCTTTTAGTGATCTGGTTTGGCTTTGGCATGCTGCCTAAGTTAATTGTGATTTCACTCGTATGTTTTTTTCCGGTTGCGGTCGCTTCATTGGACGGTTTTCGCCAGACACCTTACGAACTTAAGCATTACTTCAAGATGATGGGAGCGGGGAAAAACCAGTTATTTTGGAAGCTGGAACTTCCCCACTCGATCCCGTTCATTTTCTCAGGCCTGAAAATTTCGGCCACCTATAGTATAATGGGTGCGGTTATTTCGGAATGGCTTGGGGCTAAATCGGGGATTGGTGTTTATATGACGCTCGCTTCCTCCGCGTTTCGGACAGATCGGGTGTTTGTTGCCATTTTCATCATTATGGGAATGAGCCTTCTCTTTTTTGGAATCATCACATTCCTGGAGAAATATTTAGTTTCATGGAAGAGAAAGGAGGGTGAAAGGGATGATGCTGGAAATTAAAGATGTCTCCTTTTCTTTCGATGGTAAACAAAATATTTTAGAGAATATGAATTTCCATGTAGGTGATGGGGAATTTGTCACAATCCTAGGACCATCTGGCAGCGGTAAAAGTACGTTGTTCCACTTGATAGGCGGTATTTTGAAGCCGGATCAGGGCATCATTTCGTTGGATGGTAAAAAGATAAATGGCTTTAAGGGCCATATAAGCTATATGCCGCAGCAGCCATCCCTTTTACCTTGGAGAACGGTGCTGGATAATGTTTTGCTTGGAAGTGAGCTTGCTGGGATAAGAGACAAAGAAATGGCAAAAGCCCTTTTGGTGAAAGCTGGATTAGAAGAGTATGTGAAGGCATATCCGCATGAATTATCTGGGGGCATGAAGCAAAGGGCCGCTTTCATTCGAAGCATCTTAAGTCAACAGGACTTGATGTGCCTGGACGAACCCTTTTCTGCTCTGGATGAACTGACAAGATTGGAAATGCAAAAATGGCTTTTGTCTGTTTGGGAACAAAATCGGAGATCTGTGCTTTTTGTTACCCACAGCATAGATGAAGCGGTTTTCCTTTCAGATAGAATTTATGTGTTATCAGCAAAACCGGCTGCTGTCATCAAAGAAGTGAAAGTTCCATTTCCAAGGCCAAGAAGTGAGGAACAATTTCTAAGTGATGAATTTTTAAATTTGAAGAGAGAATTATATGCCGCACTAAAGCCAACCCTTTCTTAAGTCAGGAGGAAATTGAAAATGAAGATCATCGACAGCCATATCCATTTGGATAGGTATGATGAAAGTGAACAGAAGCAGATTCTCTCTGATATGGAAAAGGTGCATTTGGAATCATTGGTGACAGTTTCCATGAATTTAACCTCTTCCATAAACAATGACCAGCTTTCACTCAAAGATTCACGAATTAAGCCTGCCTTCGGCTTTCATCCTGAGCAGCCCCTCCCGAGTAAAGAGGAAGTGAACGAATTATTGTATTGGATGCGGGAACATCGTCATAATATGGTTGCTGTAGGTGAGATCGGACTCCCGTATTACTTAAGGCAGGAAAATCCCAATATGGATACGTCAGGTTATGTAGAGATACTGGAAAGGTTGCTGGCTTTTGCTAAAGAGGTTGAAAAGCCGGTTATCCTTCATGCCGTTTATGGCGATGCCCCCATCGTTTGCGACCTTTTGGATAAGCATCAAATCACAAAGGCACACTTTCATTGGTTTAAAGGTGATATCAGGACAGTCGAAAGAATGGCCGAAAAGGGGTACCGAATTTCGATTACACCTGATGTTTGTTATGAGAGGGAAATACAGGAATTGGTTTTTGCATACCCACTTAAGCTGATGATGATTGAAACGGATGGCCCATGGCCGTTTGAAGGGGTTTTCAAAGGGAAATGGACGCACCCGGGCATGATGCATGAAAGTGTTCGTCAAATTGCTTCGATTAAAGGATTGCCAATTGAGGATGTCTATGAAATCCTTTATCAAAATACGAAAGATTTTTACCATATATAAAAGGTACCGGACATATCCGGTACCTTTATTAGTTAGTTCAAAGAAAGGTCCTTTTCACCTTTTCCCAAAAGGAATTATCCTTAAGCTTAACGGTCTTGATGACTTTACCGCTTAACCGGACCTTGACCTTTTCAACATGATTGATGCTTAAGGCTTCATTGTCCATTCCGATGATCGGGTAGCTTGGCCCGTTTTGTTCAAGGTGGACGGTCAAAGATCTATCGCCGCTTAGGATGAATGAAGAACCTAGGGTCCGATAGGAATTATTATTGATGGATGCGAGCTCGCTCACTTGAAAACAAGGGAGAAGGGGATCCACAACGGCCCCGTTTACCGATTTATTATAGGCGGTGCTTCCGGTCGGGGTCGCAATGATGATTCCGTCGCCGCGAAAAGTTTCAAAATGGAGTTGATCAATGAAAATATCCATGATGAACGTTTTGGTTATGGAAGTCCGGATACTGAGTTCATTGAGGGCATAAAAGGAGGGCTGATCGTCCAACTGGATATCGATGGTTGGATATTTACGCACCTCGATTTGCTCACTTGTCATGGCATCGATCATTTTATCCGTGTCTTCCAAGTGGAAATCGCAATACATATTCAAGTTACCTGTGGTGGAAATGCCTGCATATAAACAATTATCCCTGAACCCGGTTTTACGGGCTGCCTGCAGGAATGTGCCGTCATCACCTATGCTTACGATGATGTTGGCCTTTGTGAAATCTTGGATGACTTCATAAGAATGCTGTTTCGCTAAGTCCGATAAGTATTCGATCTTGTTAAGTATTTCTGCATTCGGTGCATGGAAAAAATAAATATTCCTGCGAGTGTTCATCATGTTCCCCCCTAGTATGATTGGTGATGAAAGGGCTTTCTTTTTCCTGTTCAGGTAAATGCAGATCGTGCAAAATGCACCAATGCATTTCCAATTAGAGGATTATTTGCTACAATTTTATATGTCTAGTTTATCATGGAATGAAACATTAATGTATGCAGTTCGTATGATAAGAAGGATACATATATTTAAGGGGGAAAACAGATGAATGGAAAACGTTGGGCGGCACTTGGAATTGCAGCCGTTTTATTTTTTGTCTCTATTGCTGTAGGGACGGCTACAACTCTATTTACAGCGGATACGGAAAATATCATTGATGAATTATTTGCTTCTGAAAGTGCATTTAACGAGGAAGTCATAGAAGGCGATGATTTTTCTAATGTTATTGCAGTATTCGATGTAGAGGGAACGATTCAAGATACAGGAGAAGCTTCATTACTAAGTTCAGCAACATATAATCACCGTGCCTTCATGGATAAGCTGAAGATGGCAGAGGAAAATGATGATATCAAAGGAATCATACTAAGGGTGAATTCTCCTGGCGGCGGTGTCGTAGAAAGTGCTGAGATCTATGATAAGATCCTTGATATTAAAAAAGTGAAAAAACCTGTTTATGTTTCAATGGGATCAATGGCGGCTTCCGGCGGATATTATATTTCTGCGCCAGCCGATAAGATTTACGCCAGCCCAGAAACGATGACGGGTTCACTAGGTGTCATCATGCATGGGTATAATTACGAGAAGCTGGCCAAGAAGTATGGCGTTGAGTTCGAAACCATCAAAAGCGGACCACACAAAGATATTATGAGCCCAACTCGGGAAATGACTGGAGAAGAACGTGAAATACTGCAAAATATGATTAATAATTCTTATGATCAATTTGTAAAAGTCATTGCCGACGGACGAGGTATGACAGAGAATGAAGTACGCAAAATTGCTGATGGCCGCATTTATGATGGGCGTCAGGCTAAAGAAAACCATTTAATAGATGATTTCGGCCATTTGGATGATGTAATTGCCGCGATGAAAACTGATATCGGTAAAAAAGATGCTCAAGTTATCCGATATACCGATGAGGCAGGTTTCGGTTCATTATTCAGTATGGGAGCGCAAAAAATGTTGGGGAATGATGTGGAAACGGCCGTCTTGACAAAAATCCTTTCCTCTTCAAATTCTCCACGCTTAATGTATTTGTATGCGGAATAGGGGGGCTGAAGGATGACGGAACGAAATGAAAACAATGAACAAATCACTGCATCCAATGTACTGGCAGATCAAGAGGTTCCCGTTCAGCAGGAATTTACGCCAGCCAAGCAGGCCGTGGATGATGGCGGAGTCAAGAGAGTGCATTTTGCTGGATTTTGGATGAGATTTTGGGCCTATTTAGCTGATTTGTTGGTTATCGGAAGTTTGAATCGGATTTTGATTCATCCCATCTTCAAGTTTTATGAAGGGACAGATGATCTTTGGTTTTCCGCAGAAGGCTTACTAACAGGGATCGTATTCTTCTTATACTTTGTTTTGATGACCAAATTCTTGAACCAAACCCTTGGTAAGATGATTTTTGGACTGAAAGTCGTTACATTGAGGGAAGAGACAAAAACCATTTCTTGGGGTACGGTATTGTTCAGGGAGCTGATTGGCCGATATATTTCAAAAGTTACTTGGATCGGCTATCTCCTGGCAGGCTTATTACCGAAGAAACAGGCTTTGCATGATGTCTTTGCAGACACGGGTGTTGTTTTGATCAGAAGATGATATTTTTCATTCATGAATCTGTGAGAGCGTGTTTTTCGCTTTTGCAGGTTTATTTTTTTTTGCATTTGCCGATAATGATAGACTGAAGGGGTGTGGGTGCATGATGTGGGTTTTGCTGATTATAGGTATCCTCATTTTGGTGCTGCTTATTCTTATTTTCACAAAAGTAAGAGTATACATTGACTACAAACGTGTCCAAACGAATGACAAAATACATATTAAATTATCAGCTTGGTATGGACTTATTCACTATACATTCAAAGTCCCAGTCATTAAAAAGGATGATGACTCGGCAGCTATAGTAGTAAAGGAAGAGCAAGAAATGAACGGAAAAACCGAAAAGGAAGAAAAGAAAAAAATCACACCCGAAGATTTGCGTGACGGATTCGCTGACATGAAGGAGTTGCTTCAGCATATGGTCGGATTTCATAAGGTCGTCCGTCAGTTCACAGGGAAAATCCAAGTTAAAAAATTCAGCTGGCATAGTATTGTCGGTACTAAAAACGCTGCACATACAGGTGTTTTAACAGGTGCATGCTGGGCGCTTAAAGGCTCAATCATCGGTTTGCTGACAACCTATTTCAACTTCCGGATCATGCCCGCATATTCCATTACACCTGACTTTCAAAGATGGCAGGCCAATACGTCGATTTCCTGCATATTACAATTTAGAATCGGGCAGGCTATGGTGACTGGAATAAAACTGCTTCGTTATTGGAAAGGCGGAAAACCGCATTTCAGGTCCAGGAAATTAGCGAAGCTATCAGGTGATTCCAATAAACAATCGTTCTAGAGTGGAGGAATTTAAATGTCAGATCATCCGATTCAAGGTTTAATGAAAGAAGCGATGGAAAATCTGAAAGAAATGGTCGATGTGAACACGATCATCGGTGATCCGGTGGAGACTCCGGATGGAAGTGTCATTTTAACCGTATCCAAAGTTGGTTTTGGTTTTGCAGCCGGTGGCAGCGAATTTGTAATGGATGGAAACCATCAAGCACATCAAGGTGATTCCAAGCAGCCTTTTGGCGGCGGTAGCGGCGGTGGGGTTTCCATAACACCAATTGCCTTTTTGATTGTCGGTTCCCACGGGGTGAAAATGATTCATCTTGATGAAGGTACGCATCTTCTCGAAAAAATGATGGATTTAGCTCCTCAAGTCGTCGATAAGATTCAGTCCATGCTATCTAAAAAAGAAAGTAGTAATCAAAGGCAAGGCAGCAGTAGCAGTCAAACAAACGTAAAGAGGTACCAAGAACCTAAACAGGATTTAGATTTCTAACTGCGACTCGGCATCCGCCGAGTTTTCTTTTTGCTGTAATATGCTTACACCACTTAATGCTTGATTTTCCACACATGTGAACCGCCAATTCACTTTTCCAAATTCAATTAATTGCAAAATTCCGGTAAAACAAATATTATTATGCTTGTACATATAGCAGAAAGAGGAGGAATTTTTAATGGCTTCAGTTACATTTAAAAACAACCCGGTCACTTTAGTGGGATCAGAACTAAAAGTTGGGGACAAAGCACCTGATTTTACGGTATTGGCTAATGACTTATCACCGGTTACATTAAGCGAATCCAAAGGTACTGTCCGCATCATCAGTGTAGTTCCATCTGTCGATACAGGTGTATGTGATGCGCAGACACGTAAATTCAATGAAGAAGCGGCAAAATTGGATAATGTAAAAGTTCTGACGATCAGTAACGATCTTCCTTTCGCGCAAAAACGCTGGTGTGCTGCTAGTGGCCTGGACAATGTTCAAGTTCTTTCCGATCACCGTGACCTTTCATTCGGTGAAGCCTATGGTGTCGTTATGCAAGAACTTCGACTATTGGCACGCTCGGTGTTCGTTGTAAACAGCAATGATGAAATCACATATGTAGAATATGTTAGTGAAGGTACCAACCATCCAAATTACGAGGGTGCAATCGAAGCGGCTAAAGCAGCAAAATAAGAGGCGAATTCTTAGAAACCGGACGCAATGTGTCCGGTTTTTTGTTTTTATGTTTGGCTCTTTTCGTAAAGATTGTTGTTTTTAAAACGAAACTATTTAAGGTTGATTGGAGCGGAAGTGCGAGACTCC
>NZ_JAWRYN010000324.1:0-314 GCF_046534585.1 Peribacillus sp. SIMBA_075
AGTGAGTTGTGGTGATTTCCCCTCCAGATGCTCGCTTTCCTTGGTGCGGGCGGTGAGCCTCCTCGGCGTATACGCCTGTGGGGTCTCACCTGTCCCGCTGCTCTCGCATGCGTCTCGCACTTCCGCTCCAATCACCCTTAAATAGTTTCGTTTTAATAACAACAATCTTTACGAAAAGAGTCTTAATAAAAGAAGGGAAGGTTTGCATATTGCGCAAAAGGAATTCATCCAATATTTCCCGAATCCTGGATGGGTGGAGCACAATGCAAATCCAATTTGGGGTTCCATTTTATCGGTAATCGCTTCCTGTTTAT
>NZ_JAWRYN010000325.1:0-313 GCF_046534585.1 Peribacillus sp. SIMBA_075
CCAGTCCAAAAATAACTGCGTCATAAAATCTTATGGCACCTAGGTTCGCAACAAAATCATTGACGATGTCAATTCCCTTTTGTTTGATCATTTCGTCTCCTTCGGAAGAGATCGGAATATTAGCAGCTTCAACAATCAAGCTTGCTTTTACGGTACCAGCATTAGAATGGTTAATAACGTCCTCTAATGCACATGGGATGAGAATATCGCAGTCCACATTAAGCCAGTCCGAGTTTGGCCTTACAGTATAGTTCGGTTCAAAATAGTCTTGATCCATTTCTCCGTATACATTCTTATGGTCAATGAGCTTTTG
>NZ_JAWRYN010000326.1:0-313 GCF_046534585.1 Peribacillus sp. SIMBA_075
GGGTCGATCATTTTCGTACCACTGACTTCAACACTCCACACAAACGTAGAAAGCATGTACAATCCGATGAAAAAAAGAGCGGCTCCGATGGCCAGTCCAGAACGTCTGCGCAAGCGAAGAAGCCAAAACGGCAATCCATCCCGACGCTCTACATGGCTGCGACAGCCTGTCTCTTTTAATAACGGACGCAAACGGAAATAATCCCGTATTAGGATGTCGCAGCGGCTCTCCTCCAAACCATCCCTGCGAATGTTCCAAATCCGGATGCCGTCACGCACAGCCATATTCAGCATGCGTTCAAATCGTTTTCCGC
>NZ_JAWRYN010000327.1:0-312 GCF_046534585.1 Peribacillus sp. SIMBA_075
CTAGGACCTCCCGCTATTAGGAGCAGGAACGCAAAAATGGCAATCAGCCACCTTCTGCACTTCGCCGTTTTCATTCGCTTTATACCTCCATGAACAGTTTCTCTCCATACAAATCGTTCATTTCCTATTATTAATGACGATGAATACGGTAAAAAAGCTACAGTCTATTTTTTCGGTAGCAGGAACTGGCGATGGAGCCCTCCCGCAAGTGATGGACGGATTCGGAGCAATCACGCCACCATTCCCGTTCACTGGAAGGCTGGAGTAAACACCATTCGCGCCGAGCTTACGAATCAAGACGCCTTTGGCTGG
>NZ_JAWRYN010000328.1:0-312 GCF_046534585.1 Peribacillus sp. SIMBA_075
TATAACAGTTTGTCCCAAAATCACTATATCACAGAGTAAAGTTTCGTACACGAAAAATTAATGATATGCCAGCATTTTCATAAGGGATCACGCACACTTTATCATATATAGGTCCTCCCTTTCCGTTTTAGTCCATTCTTGCCCCATAGATTACTACGATTATGTGTCAAAAACATTTCAGTATTCGCCAACAATTCTTGCACATGCTATCCTTTTCTTGAGGTGAATGAGCGATGCTTACGCAATACAAGACTGTAGCAGGTTACGGAGAAGACGTGATCGTTATTGAGCGTTCCCGGTTCATCGGTTACG
>NZ_JAWRYN010000329.1:0-312 GCF_046534585.1 Peribacillus sp. SIMBA_075
GGCTGCCTACGTTTCCAGCCCGTCAGCTCCTCGCCTTCGATGGTCTTACCCTGCATCGCGTCCACGATGGCGGACACCTCGGCTTGGTCAATTCCCAGGCCGGCCGCAACGTCCTCGGAATCCCAACCGACCAGCGATCCGCGTGGATTTGCCTGCGATGCGCACTCGAGCATCGCAGCCCAAACGGACAGCACGTGACCGACCGTGACATTGCGTGACATTGAGGACGAGGCGCGCGCAGCGACCACACGCCACTTCGGATCGTTGACGGTCCCGTGGTGCCAGCGGAACCAATGCTCTGCAGCCATCAGG
>NZ_JAWRYN010000330.1:0-312 GCF_046534585.1 Peribacillus sp. SIMBA_075
TTGTATTCGCGTTTTACTTGGTTCATGGGTTAAGCCTCCTCATTATTTTCGTTTCAATTTGGTATCTGTCAGGTCACGGATGCCATCGCCCAAGAGATTGAAGCCGAGCACCGTGAGCATGATCGCCACACCCGGGTAAATGGATAGATGAGGCGCATCCTGTAAAAATTTCATGCCAAATGCCAAGGTCCAGCCCCAGCTGGATTCGGGCGGTTGAATCCCGAGCCCCAAAAAGCTGAGTGTCGCTTCTGCCACAATCGCCTGTCCGAGCCCCAGCGTCGCAACGACGATAATTGGCGCCAAGCAGTTAGG
>NZ_JAWRYN010000331.1:0-311 GCF_046534585.1 Peribacillus sp. SIMBA_075
AAAAGCTATGCCGAAAAAATACCTATCAACTATTTTCGGAAGCAAAGAAACAAAACAGGTATCAGCGAGACGTTGCTTATGAAATTTTCAAACCGGAAGTCAGCGATTTATTAGAGTTTGAGGAGGATCCGTCCAAAAAGGTAGCTACTCGATAAGCAGTTAATAAAACGGATAATAATTTCTCTAAATATTTCATGCGGATGGAAGAAACGGTGGGGATTGGATGAATTCGGAACAAGGGAGTCAACCAAAAGAATTAAAACGTTCGATGAAAAGTAGACATTTATTTATGCTTTCCATAGGTGGAGTCA
>NZ_JAWRYN010000053.1:0-31346 GCF_046534585.1 Peribacillus sp. SIMBA_075
GAAAAGCATGGTATGCGTTGGACAACTTTAAGGGGACTTAAAAAATTGTCGATGCAGGCGATGCTTACTTTCGCTGCAATTAATTTAAAGAAGATGGCCAATTGGACATGGCGAGGTCCAAAAATGGCCTAACATAGGGCTCGTAGAGCCCCAACCTCCTAACTTCAGGAAAAATTCAAAGGGAATCTCAAAAAGGGGTTCGGAATTTTTTAATTCCGAACCCCTTTTGTCTATAAACTGAAACAGCCATAACCTGGCTGTTTTTATTTATTCAGTTCTTCTTCAACTAAACTCCCTCAATAAACTAAACACAATCTCACTATTGCTCTAGTTTTCAAAGAAAACGTTTACCCAGTTCCAATCCTCTAAAATCCTGTGCCTTCGCTACATGATTGTGCTTGGCGATATCTACTCCCACAACTAAGGTTTCCGAAGTAATTTGAGAGATTTTATGATTTTGGTTATAATTCATTGTGAGACCTCCAAATAGATGTTTTTGTCCTTTTTAGCTGCCAGCTTAGGACACATTCATCTAATCAAGAGGTCTTTTTTTGTTCAACAAGGAGATATCCTTTATTTGAATGTCTCGTCTATTTCATTTCTGTCGTAATCTAATATCCAATCGTTGTATTTGTCATAAACATCTATTATTGTTTCGGGAGAGGTCGCCAATAAATCACAACCCCTGTCATCATAAACGTGAAATATAGTTTTCCTGTTGATGTTGATAAAATAGACTCTATTAAAAATACTTGGTCTTATACCCATATCATTATTGCAGATTGCTTTTAACATAGGAATGTATTTGAAGTCAGACGTTTTACATTTTAAAGTAAATCTATGTGTTTTATATGTTCCTTCATCATCATCGTCAGGAAAAATATAAGGAATTGTTTTTTGGTTTAACCCATATAAGACCGATTTCTCTTTAATATAACGAGAAAAAGTTTTTGATTTATGTTTATAACCATCTGCATAGTCGTTTACGTCAACTACGATATAAATATCATCGTTATGAGAATGCAAGGACTTAAATAAAGTGATAGCCCTTTTATATACTCCTTGTAGATATGGGCTATTTTCATAATCATTATCTCTATCATAGTCCACACCTAATTCAAAACGGATACCAATTTTCCAACTATAAAATAAGGGTGGTCTAAATTCTAAGTTCGGGAAATTCTCATTCATAAAGTCGTTTAAAAGCATTTTTGCACCTCGTTAATTTTCCTTCATTGTACCATTCCTTTAGGAACTATCTTGCCCCTTTAGCATTCCTGTAGACCGTTAAATATCAGGTTTTAAAAAAATAGAGCCCCTCAAGCAAAAAAACGCTTGGAATCATAAAATCATCCAAGCGTTTTGCGCTTATTTCAATATATTTCATTTGTTAATTACATTTGCCTATGAAAATTCGACATATCTCAATGTATGAAATCATTTAGTTATTGATTACTTGGAAATGAAAATTCCGCTTTATTTTCGTTGTCTTTGGATTCAGGCCATCTTTCTGAAATCGTTTTGGTTTTTGTGAAAAAGCGAACGGTGTCTGGACCAAACATGTGGCCTTCCCCAAATTTCGAACGCTTCCACCCTCCAAAGTTGTAGTATCCGACTGGTATCGGAATCGGTACGTTCACACCGACCATTCCCACTTCAATTCGTTCTGAGAACTTCCTTGCAGCAGACCCATTTTCTGTGAAAATCGTAACACCATTACCATATTCGTGATTATTAATTAATTCAATTGCTTCGTCTAAGCTATTTACGCGTACCACAATACGTGCCGGTCCGAACACCTCATCACGATAAATTTTCATATCAGGAGTAACATGATCTAAAATCGTTGGTCCTAAATAAAAACCTTTTTCCGTTTCACATATTTTAGGATTCCGGCCATCCACATATAATTGTGCGCCTTCTTCAAGACTTTCATTAATATATTTGATAACAGAATCCTTTGATTCTTGTGTAATTACAGCTCCGAAGTCTGCATTATTGTCATTATATGCCCCTACTTTTAATTCTAGTACACGAGTTTTTAATTTTGCTACAAATGCATCAGCTGTTGCTTTACCAACCGGAACGGCTGCTGAAATCGCCATACAGCGTTGGGATGCAGAACCAAATGCTGCACCTAGGAAGGCAGTAACAACTTGATCTAAATCAGCATCCGGCATAATAATCATATGATTCTTTCCTCCACCAAAAGAAGCTACTCTTTTATTATTTCGGCTTCCTTCGTGATAAACATATTCAGCTACCCTAGTAGAACCTACAAAAGATATGGCACATACTTTTGGATTTTTAAGTAATGCATCAACTGCCTCTTTGTCACCGTTAATGATACTCCAAATCCCATCTGGCAGGCCCGCTTTTTTCCATAGATCCGAGATAAATAAAGCTGAGTTCGGAACACGTTCAGAGGGTTTTAAAATTACCGCATTTCCACAAGCTACTGCCATAGAAGTCATTGCGAGCGGTACCATTACTGGAAAATTGAATGGAGAAATCGCTGCAACTACACCTAGAGGTTGTTTCATTGAAAAAGAGTTGATATTTCCACCAACATTGACAGAGTATTCACCTTTTAACATATGTGGAGCATTTATCGCCAAATCAACCGATTCAATTCCTCTACTAATTTCACCTTTTGCATCAGAAATTGTTTTGCCGCTTTCAAGACCTATTATATTTGCCAGTCGTTCTGTTTCCTCTATTAGAAGGCTTCTAAAGCGATGAATAACTTCCACTCTTTTTGCTACAGTCGTATTTTTCCAAGCTGCAAAAGCCGAATGTGCCACTTCAATTGTTTCATTTACTTCCTCTACAGAAGCATATGGACAAAAAGCCGTTACCTCACCCGTTGAAGGATTATATACCTTTCCAAAGCGTTCACTTCTGCCAGGTTTCATTACTCCACCAATAAAATGAGTTAATGTTTTCGTATTAAATTCACTTTTAATCATGGTCATATTATTTATTCCTCCTAATTTATCATCATTTTTTTTGTATTGCTTTTTCGGCTAGCTTCTTAGTCAATAAGTAAACAGCAGACATATCATTCTCTCCATAACCTTCATTCGCTGCCTGCGTATACCAATCTACCAAGTGGTCTCCAATTGGAAGCTTAATTCCACATTCCTCAGCCATTTGCTTAGCTATTTTTAAATCTTTTAACAACAGATTTGTTGTAAAGCCAGGTTCAAAGTTATTATCGGCGATATACTCCTTATAATTTCTTTCATATATTCTGCTTTGGCCATAACTTACATTTAGGATTTCAAACATACGCTCGTGATCTAAGCCCATATTTTCACCAAGAGTTAGCGCTTCCCCAACTGCTTGGGTATAAAAGCCGATCATCAAATTATTGATTAACTTAATCACAGTGCCACTATCTGGATTTTCTCCAACATGAAACAGATTTTTTCCTAGAATATTTAGCAGTGGCTGTACTTCATCAAAGTATACTTTAGGTCCGCCAACCATAAATGTTAGGGTTGCATTAACGGCACCAATAACACCGCCACTTACTGGAGAACCTAAGTATCTTAAGTTATTTTTCTGGCAAGCATTAAAAACTTTACGGTTTAATTCTGGTGTTACTGTACTTGTATCAATAATCATTAAATTATCAGATCCATACTTAATAATGCCTTCTTCGAAAAATGTCATCTCAACAATAGCTGGTGAAGGCAAACTAATAAATATCACATCTGCATGTTGGAGTACTTCTTTAATACTTTGACATACATGTCCACCAATTTCTTGAAATTTGACAATGGCTGTTGGATTAATGTCAAAACCGTATACTATATATTCATGATTAATCAAATTCTCTGCCATAGGTAAACCCATATTTCCTAATCCGATAAACCCTATCCTATGTTTTAAACTCATCTCTCTTTCTCTCCTTCAGGTATCATCTAGTAAAAAATCATATATAAGATAACTGCTAATGCTAATGCTGCTGTAGGTACGACCACACTGAGAACAAATACTGGCTTATATGCTCGTTGATGTGTCTCTTTACATACCGCTCTGATAGTAGTAACGACGTATCCGTTATGTGGTAAAGAATCTAGTCCACCGGAAGCAATGGATGAAATTCGATGCATAGCTCCTGGATCTAAACCTTGTGCTTGATAAATAGGTGCAAGTATAGGTAAGGCGATTCCTAAACCGCCAGAGGCTGAACCCGTTATAGCGGCTATAGTCGTAACAGCTATTGCAAGACCCGCATATTCTAGCCCAGGCATATTAGTAAGCGTATCCACAATAGCAGTAAATGCTGGTACTTTTGCTGCAACTGCACCAAATCCTACAACAG
Source organism: Peribacillus sp. SIMBA_075 (assembly GCF_046534585.1). NCBI lineage: Bacteria > Bacillati > Bacillota > Bacilli > Caryophanales > Bacillaceae > Peribacillus > Peribacillus sp. SIMBA_075. The sequence goes on from NZ_JAWRYN010000053.1 coordinate 4,334, forward strand.
CACATGTATTAGCAATGGCATTAAGTGCATTTTCTGCCCCTATAGTAAGGGCTTTCCAATGAGTGCCAATAGCATTTTTATACATAAGCGCCCATCCCACAACAATTCCCGCAAATAAAGCAACCAATACCGCTTGATCCGTCGGGATATACTTGGCAACAATATTTAAAACTGCTACTACAGAGATCAAAGGAATGATCGAAATAATTATATTAGGCAAGCCCTTTTTAGATATTCCTTGATTCAGGTCATCCTCTGTTTCCAGCCGAGTTGCAGCAACCTCATTCGATGCACTTTCAGCAATGTGGTCCATAGAAAAAGTTTCTCCTCTATCTACAGCTTTTTGAACCATCCTTCCTAAGAGAGCTCCACCTCCAACCATAATTAATAGAGCAATAACCACACCCACCCAACCTCCAGCAGTTGGAGTCGTACCAAAATGTTCAGTAGGAATTAAATTTTGTATTTCTGGTGACCCTGGCGATGTCATAGTGAAAGAGATGGATCCAAAGACAAGTGCACCAGGTATAAAACGATGAGGTAAATTAGCACTTTTAAACAAAGAAACTGCTATAGGATAAACAGAAAAGGCAACAATGAACACGCTTACACCACCATACGTCATAAGCGCACACGCGGTTACAACAGCAAATACTGCACGTTTAGCTCCGAATCTACGCTGAACCCAATTTGCAATTGAATTTGCAGATTTTGTATCTTCCATGACTTTCCCAAAAATTGCACCTAGTAAAAATGTTAAAAACCAGGAAGCGAAGAAACCAGTGAAGCCCCCCATGTAGTCTGTTGTTAACGCTTCCATTAGATTAAGCTTGCCTGTGATACTTACAACAACAGAACACAACACAGCTGCAATAATGATGTTTATCCCTTTAATGGTCATATACATGAGTAGTCCAAGGCCAGCTATTAAACCTAAAAAACTAATTGCCATATTAACCAATCCCCCCTTTCCAAATTCAATATTATTTTTTGAGTAGTTTCATAGTTGAATAGTCATTAGTAAAGGAGACCCGATATAGATCAATAATTTCCCCTTTGCTAGGCACTCGGGGGTGATTCCCTGGACTTCCGCTTGCTAATGCGTCAGTTGCCATTTTCTCTAAAGATTGTTCAAAATCTTCTTCATTAATTCCCCACGCTTTAAGATTAGGAATATTTAAATCAACACATAGTTTTTTAATGAAAAATACGGTTTCTTTTGCCACGATCACATCACTTTGCTGCTCCATGCCCTCCATAATTGTCCGACCCACTTGAGCTAGTTTTTCAATGCAGCTGCCTTCACTAAATTCCAACACAGCTGATAGAAGCATTGCATTCGAAATCCCATGTGGTACTTTATACAAGGCACCAATTGGCCGAGACATCCCATGAACAAGGCATACGGATGAATTAGAAAAAGCAATGCCTGCTTGCATTGAAGCTAAAGCCATCTGTGTTCTTGCTTCTAAATCATTTCCATCTTCATAAACACGTTGAATGTTATCTATAATTAATTTGATAGATGATAAAGCTAGTGTATTAGTTAGAGGATGAGACTTACGTGAGATATAAGCTTCTAAAGCGTGACATAATGCATCAATCCCTGTGGCTACTGTTAACATTTTTGGTGATGAAAGCGTTAGACTTGGGTCAACAATAGCTGCCTGTGGCATTATTTTAGGTTGTTTAATCATCATTTTTAAATCTTTAATAGTATCAGTCACAACTAAGGCATCAGTCACCTCAGATCCTGTTCCAGCTGTTGTTGGAATAGCTATTACTGAAACGGGATCATTTATAATGACATTTTCCACACCCATATATTCAATTAAAGCGCTTTTATTTCTAGCCAATAGAGCTACCGCCTTAGCAGCATCAATGCAACTTCCTCCGCCTAGACCAACAATTAAATCACATTCCTTCTCTTTAAAAAGAGTTAAAGCCTCTTCAACATGAGTATCTTTTGTTTCTGAGTCCACTCCCAAATATGTAATCGAGTGAACACCCCCACCTTGAAGATATCTAATAACCCTTGCCACATAACCTAGATCCTTCATAGGCTTGTCACTGATTAACAATGCTTTGGAACCTAAATCACTTGCCACTTTGCCTAGTTTAGAAAGGCTTCCATTTCCATAATATATAATATTAGGCGTACGTAATTCTCCGATAAAAATCATACTGCACCCCCTTATAAAAAATTGACTTACAGTTATAAACTAATGCAAGAGTTGTGCCAACTCGTTATTAAGCCAAATTTCCTGTAAGTGCCCATCCGTTTCTTAAATATCTGTTTTCGAAAAGCGACACTCGATCGATAATTATGTAGCTAAACAAGAACAACTCCGTTGACAAATGACAACAATTTCCTTTAGTATTATTTTGAATATTAAAATTATTCAAAATTCATATCATTTTAAAATTATATATAAGATAGGTGATTCTTGATGAATGTTTTAAATAATAAAAGCGTCTCCTATAATATTTTTAAGGACGGTACCGTTGAAGATTGGATGGAAGAAGAGTCATATTTATTACAAATTCACGACTCTATTTTTAAAGCTGCTAATATCATGTCGAAATACGAAATAGATAATATTGCAGTGGTTAACGAAGATTGTATAGTAAAGGGGATTGTCACTTTCTCAATAATAATGAGAGCATTTTTGAATGGCATACCTTTAGAACAAGAAATTCAAAATATCATGATTAAGAAGTTCCCTGTTTGCTATGCTGACGAGCCTATAAACGAACTTTCCTTTCAGTTTGGAACGCGTATTCCAGTATTAGATAGAAATGGACGTCTTATTGGTCGTTTCCCTTCAACGAGAAGGTTGCTAAACCAATTCTTTTTATTGAGCGAAAAAGTACAATCATTAGATCAAATAGTAAAAATGTACGATCTTTGTTTTGATACAGCCTATGAAGGTATAACTGTGGTAGATCAAAACGGCGTAATCCAACTTTTTAATAATTCCTACAGCCGTTTCGTACAAATGAGGAAGGAAGAAGTTATAGGTAAGCATTGTACTGAAGTAATTGACAATACACGGTTGCCAGTTGTTCTTGAAACGGGAATTCCGGAACGCAATAATGCGGTTATTTTGCAGGGGCAAGAAATGATTGCTAGCGTAATCCCGATTTGGAGGCATGATAAAGTGATTGGTGCAATAGGAATGCTTGTTTTCGAAGGAGTTTCAGAGCTCTCTAAAGTCTTTGATAGGATGCAGACCCTTAAGGATAAGTCGAGTCATAAACAGATTACACTTGAATATCCCAAGAAAGATGAAGAAACGATCACATTTGATAAAATTATCGGTGAAAGTAGCTCTATAGGTGAAGTTAAAAAAATATCCCGTCGAGCAGCAAAGACAATGGCTACGATTTTAATTATCGGTGAAAGCGGTGTTGGAAAAGAGTTGTTTACCAAAGCTATTCATAATTTAAGCCCGGTAAAAAATGGTCCATTAATATCCATTAACTGTGCGGCTATTCCTGATGAGTTGCTTGAATCTGAGCTTTTTGGGTACAACCATGGGGCTTTTACAGGAGCAAGCAAGGGAGGAAAACCAGGGAAATTTGAATTGGCTCATAACGGAACGCTTTTTTTGGATGAAATTGGAGACATGTCCCTTCACCTACAGGCTAAACTGCTCCGTATCTTGCAGGAACAAAAATTTGAAAGGATTGGGGGCATTAATGAAATTCATGTGAACGTACGCATTATTGCCGCAACGAACCAACCATTAGAGCAATTGGTTGAAAAGGGAACCTTTCGAAAAGATTTATTCTATCGTCTAAACATCATTCGTTTGCACATCCCTCCCCTCAAAAATAGAAAAACAGATATTCCTATTTTAGTATCAAAATTATTAGAAGATTCTTGCAATAAATACCAAATCCCCCCCGTTAAATTAAGTCGAGAAGTCTTGGAAAGCTTCATTCAATATGATTGGCCTGGAAATGTTCGGGAAATGGCAAACCTTTTAGAAAGCTTAGTTGTTCTTTCAGATCAAGCACGAATTCAACTAGAAGATCTGCCACCACATCTTACAGACTATCTTATGAAGACTAAAAATAAATATAGTAAATATTCTAGTGAAAAAACAGGCCAGATCTCAACTCATACTATTAATCCTCTGATAACTACTGATCTAGAATTAGATCAGCAATTAAGTTCTCCTCACCAGGGAAATAGTTCAACAACCTCTAATTTGCTGATTAATGAAAAAGTGGCGAACGAAGAACGTGAACGTGACCTTATTTCAAACATCTTACAGAAAGTAGACGGAAACAAATCGAAGGCAGCTAAAATTCTCGGCATCCACCGATCTACTTTATATAAAAAAATGCTCAAACATCACCTAAGATAAACTTGATAGGTGTAGCGTCACATGTCCATCAAGCTAAGTTAAGACGATACCTTTAAAAATGAAAAAACGCTATGCTTATCGTAAGAAGTTTACGAGATAGGATGGTGTTTTTATGAATCCTATCATCTCTAGTGAACTAACACTTTTCGCACAAGAATTACAACGCTTTTTATCTCCAATAGTCCTACAAGAAATCACCAAACAAGTTGGTTTTGTATAGCGATCTAGTAAGTATCAAGCAGATGAACTATCACTATTTGCGTTTGGCTCAGCCAAGAAGTCGCTCGTACATGAAGATAGAAAACTAGTGTGATTTTCGACTGATAATTTGCATATATTTTAAATGTTATTTTGCACATCCAACTTTATAAACCCAGCTATCTTCACATGAGAAGATTAGCCGGGTTTCTTAATATTTACATCCAATGATTTAAAGAATTGATTTGAAATTAAAGCACTGCAGAGGCTTGACTAACTATTGAGACAAGCTGTTCGAGATCAATCGTATCCCATTGCTGAGCTTCATTGTCTTTCTTTCTGGGGGTCCATCGAATATGTCTTCTGGAAGATCCAATGTGACAGCATTAAAAATGGTAAAGCTGACTGCTGCTTTAGATGTCGAGATAACAGCAGCATACTTTCTGTTTTTTTTATAATGTCACAGTACGAAGACACTACGCTTATTAAAGTATGCCCCGGTAGTTGAATAAGCAAATATTTCTTTCATGCAAGTATAAAGCTACCAATGTGGTTTTTCAATGGATGCCCATCAAAACAGAATGGTTATTAAGGAAAGTGTTCCTTTATAACGGAAAAAGCAAATCCTGCGGGGTTTGCTTTTTTGTCTGGAGAACCATTGATAACATTGTGATGCATGATTTACTTCCAACCTCATAAGAAATATAGCCCAATCCTTTCCGTTATAGTAATTGCTGAGATAATTGTTCAAGACTTAGTAGCAGGCGTTTAGCATTTTTTAAATAGCCAAAGCCGGATTCATTGCTGAATCCGGCTTTGGCTATTTCTACTATTTTTCAAAAATTGCATTTGATAGAAGACGGAACAAGTAATCCGGGTGGTCGCGGAAACCTGCTTCTAACCCAATAAGAGTTACATCTTTATTCTGTTCTTTTACGATTACGGCTTGGCCCTTGGCGGTTATGTTATCTTTCCAGTGACCAGCAACGAAGAAATTATCTGAATCTGAAAGGGTCGCGACGACTTCATCATTATCCGTACCCGTGAACCATGTTGGACGATAGACAAAGCCGATATCATCCTCACCATATCCTGCTGTTAAACCGGTTCCCTCATAATCGACTTTTACGATACCATTACTGTTGGAACCTCCTACATTAATGATGTCGTCTGTAAGACCAAGTGTCTTAGTTGCTCTAGATGCACCAGCACCTACAGCTATATATTTGCCTCCTTCATTTAAGAAGCTTGTCATATTTTCTTTAAACGCATTAAGTTGCCCGTCACTCTGTAATCCAAATTCTTTATTAGCTTGAGATAGGTTGGTAGAAATGAGACTTTCCGTTCCACTATAGACAAAAATATCAAAACCGTTAAGGGTATTTTTAGCCACTTGGACTGGCGTAACTTCTGTCACATCAAAACCTAGTCTTTTCAAAGCGAGCTTTGTTCCTGCGTGTGATTTCTGTTTACCCATACCTCCATCCTTTAATATAGCCACTTTTAAAGACGTAATAGCCACTGCATCTACTGGTACCTCAGCAGTTCCAATTTGTAACCCAGATTCTTTCACCGCTGCTGATACCTGATTAGCTACTGCTTTTACAAAGAAGTTGCCTTGTGCATCACGTACAATAGGTATTCCTTGCTTAAGCAATGCATTTACTAAATTTACCGATTGGACAGAGCTGTTCGGAATCAGAAACGGTCCTTTTCCTGAAACCGTTCCTTGACCTGTAATATGGTTTACTTTCGTTGCTTTAACTTTAATAGGATTTTGTGTGGGTACTGCCTCGAATCCCCAAAGCTCCGGTAAACTCCATGCGGAAATGTCGTACATCGCTGGGGTATCGTTCGTGATGTCTTCCCCATCCCAGAGCATCGTGTTTGCTAATCCGGCTTTCGCCTGATCCATCTCAACGAGATAAGTTCCTTTTGGATATGACACTCCATCCGATTCAAATGCATTCACAGCTTGAACAACTTCAATATCATTATTGATCAAATGATTTACTGCCTTATTCGTAACAGTCGGATTCTTAGGGTCTAGTGGAAGTATGTAGGCTTTTGGAAACAGCCCTTCCTTATGAAATGGATGGTCAAAGTTAATTCCTCTTTTAAAAACTTCAATTTGATCAGTAATCATGGATTGCTTGTTAGCTGTTGCAAATTTCAGTGCCCCCATAATCGAATTATACATCCATCGTACGCCATCCCAATCATTTGTTGGAGCTTCTAATGTATGACCGTAAGCACCATGGTACATCGCATACATTGGTGTGAAAATTGGTGGGTAATCATCCCAGCCAGCGGAATCGTCGCGCAGCGGAATATAGGTACCTTTCATGTTTTGATACAAGGATCCTGAATAGTTCCCACGATCCTTCATTATTTCCGCTTCCATCGCTTCTGCCTGTTTATAGGCCCATTTTCCGTATAAGTCATACTCGTAATTAGGATTATGCGGTGGCGTACAAGGCTCAATTAACCCCTGCAGATTTGGCTGATAATTCTTCACATAACCATGAGTATCAAGGAACACCATGGGATTCCATTCTTTAATGAGCTCAACCATCTCTTTTGTTTCTGGCTGCGACTGGGTGATAAAGTCACGATTTATGTCAATTCCTTCGCCATTAAAGCGGGTGGCATCAATCCGTCCATCTGGGTTTTGTACGACATTGAAAATAAGAATGTTATTCTTTAAAACGTCTTTGGTTGTTGAATCATTTTGGGTAGCAAAACGTTCAATTAATTGAAGGATTGCATCGCTTCCGACAAATTCAGTCCCATGAATAGAACCATTAATCATGATTGGAACTTTAAAGTCAGGATTATTGGCAACCCATTCTTGAGCTTTGCCTGGATTCTTAAACATTTGCTTTCTAAGTGCCTTCACTTTTCCAAACTTCCCTTGCGTTGTTGGGTCAGCAATCGTGACAACGTAGAGTGGGTTTCCATCAGCTGATGTTCCACGGACTTCAACTTTCACACGATTTGAAAGTTTTTCAAGCTCTTTTAATTTGGAACCAATTTGTGAGAATTTCACAAAGTCATAGTTTTCGCTATTAAACTTGCTTCCGTCCTGTTCCTCATATGTATTCACATTTGTCCATTGAGGTTTCTCAGCATGTCCAGAACTCCACGGAATTACTGTTAGTAAACTCACAGCCATCAGGCCGGATAATGCTTTTTTCTTTTTCATCCTAAAACCTCCAGTATGTATATATAGTGATTTTTTGTATATATTAAAATACATAGTTTAATTGACACGAAATGACTGGCTAATGGGCTGAACAAATTCTGTTGAAAGCGCTTTAATTTTATTGCGTTGAACAAACCACATCTTTAAAAATAGTCTGTATAAAATTTGATAAGCTCCCCCAGTAAGTAATGCTACATAAAGTTGACCTTCCGAGGAGCGAATCCCAATAAAATAAACAATGAATGACTTGGTGGAAACGCAATACCTAAACCCGCATTACCAGCGTCTACTAGCTGCTTTAATTCCTTTCTAGACTAATAAATTTCTCCTTTTCTGCATCCTACTAATATTTCTTTTCTAAAAAATAAATTTCCATACATGTTTAAGAGTATCGCCTCCTTATTAAGAAATAGTAACCCACAAACTTAGATAACTGTTTTATAATATTATACACTTATTTTAGTGTTAATTAAGAATTTTCAGTTAATAACGACTGGGTTTTTATCCTATTTTCATCACTTCATAAGCATATTAGTATTTATAAATAATTTCCATGCGCTTCTAAATCGGTAAAAAGCACTGGTCTCGTACAATGTGTCAAACAACTTAGTTTAGCAAGCTTCTATTGTACGCAATTCGGTCCGAAGGTTAGAAAAATTAGGATATACCGTAAATATATCAGAAGCATCCTAACCACCGATTTATTTGGTGAACTTTAATAGGGCGCTGCTCTTTTTCAAAAAATTGAAGTTTGCATTTTATTTTTTATATGGTCTTTTTCCTGATTATTAGTGTTTAATTAAAGTGAAAAAATTAAGCACGGGGCCGATAAAAAGAAGAGAGCATCTGTAAACTACACAGCTGCCCTCCTGATTTTCTCCAAGATCCATTATTAATCTTGTAATTCTGTACAATGAAGTATTTAATCTACCGGACGGTCATCAAAATCATAGTCTACCGTGACAGGAGCTACACGTGCATTTGTTAATGCCGGAGTTTCCGGACGGGCAATTTGATACACACTGGCACCGACAATTTCAGCTGCTTGCTGTAATTTTTCTTTCGAGATCTTATCCAGTGTATCTGTAGGCTGGTGATACCAAGGCTCTACAGGGGAATGGATAAACAAGGCGGATGGAATGCCAAGCTCATGGAATGGTTGGTGGTCACTCCTGCCCAGCTGTCCATAAGGAATCGCAACATCCATCGTTCTGGCCCCTGCTGAGGAACCCAGGTCCGTCACAAGGTTTTTCATTCCATCAATGGTATACATAATCAAACCACCTGCAGGATTATCCTCGCCAGCATCACGTCCGCCTATCATATCCATTTGGAAGTGAGCCACCATGCGGTCTACATCCTCTTTGGGAAGGGAATCTGCATAGAAGGATGATCCAACGAGCCCTCTTTCCTCAGATCCGAACGTGAGGAAGCGAATTTCAGTGTCAATTGGCGTTTTGGCCAGGATCCTTGCCAGTTCCAGCACAGCTGATACACCAGAAGCATCATCGTTTGCACCAGGGCCGCCCGGGACAGAATCATGATGGGCTCCAACAGTCACGATTTGACCATTATCCTTATTGGCTTTTGGTTTTAGGGAAGCGATGACATTGTAGGATGTCTTTTCGATTCTTTCAGCTTTTCCCACTTCTAGAGTTGACGTGATTTGTTTAGTTTTAAGCTGTTCGACCAACTCTAAACCTTGGGCTTGGGTAATGGCTACAGCAGGTATATTTTGCCCCGCTGATACTTGTCCGAAATTATTTCCTGATGGTGAGTTGTTGTACATTAAAACGCCAACCGCTCCTTTATTTAGGACATTCTGAACCTTTTCAACAAAGGTAATGTCCCCACGTTCAACTAGTGCAATTTTCCCAGATACATTTTCTCCAACTTCCTCTGGCTTTGCTTTTCCAACATTAACAAGTTCGGCCGTTACCTTCCCGCTGATACTGCCGCTAAGGGCACGCGGTGTTCCTCCTAAATCACTGTCACCAATTTTCACTTTTACATTTTGCACCGTATCATAGATGGGAAAAGGCTGAACCTTTGTTTCAAAACCAAGACTCTTAAACTGACTTTCTATGTATTTGACTGCACGGAGCTCCCCTTCTGTACCAGCAGCCCTCGGTTGCTCTGATAGATAGGCAATCGTATTATACATATTGTCCGCACTAATTTTTTTGATAACTTTGTTATCAAAAGCTGTGTCAGACTGGGCATTTGTTGCCCCGTTTGTTTGTGCAAATACTGTACCAGTTGATAGAGCCATACCCGCAGCTAATAGTACTGTTAGTGATTTTCTATACATGTAATCCCTCCTTATTCATAATCTTCCTAATTATGTATTTAACTGAATAGTTTGTAAATGAGCCATTAGTCTTTAAATTCCAGCTATCAATCGGTGACTGACACCCGCTCTCTTTTTCAATCATCATCTTAAATTCATTAAAACTCAGACAAAAAAGCACCCCCACTGGATGCTCAAGTTTCTATACCGGCCTAGTATTATAATTCCCAGATAGTAAATAGTAGTTTAAATAACTTTCATTCAAACCAGTTGAAGTTCCATAGGACAAATCCAAATACAAAAGAAATCCCGCAAGAGTGTTGTCGCCCCATTCCTTAAAGAACCAGCCTGCTTTTTGTTCATCAGTATAGGTAGAGATCCAAGGATATAATCTTTATACTTATAATTAATAATAATTCCTTTGTTTAATACCACTATACAATCTATTTGTTCAAAATAGGAACGTCATTTTCTTCGTAATATGTCTTGATTTCTCTAATTGTGTCATCAATATTACGTTTAGCCTTTATACTAAAAATAAAAGGGACCTGTTTTGAATGATTGCGTATATATTCTGGCTTAGAATTTTCGTAAATAAGTGTATTGACTCGTCGACGCAATTTTTTTACTGATATACCTTGCACTAATCTTCTTTGGAGTTCATGAAAATTAGCTATATCAGGCTTTACTTCTATTGCAACATCTACACCGTCAGAAACTATTAGACTATGTTTATCACTATTATTGACGGTATGAGGGTAAGACGCATTTGTAATAGAATTTTGGGTCAGGTTATTTAACCGTTTTATTATTAAACACAGCTTTCTCCGGATCAACCTTGTAAATCACACTATTAAAGATATATTTATTACCTTTCCCCATAATCAACGTTTCACATCAAATATAGCCCATCTTTCAATCAATCATTCAAAACGATACAACTTTATTAAGGGCACGGAAACGATTCGAGGATTAAGGGGTCACATGTATAAAAATTTACAATCGTTGTAAATTATCGAACCGAATAATCGGATCACTAATGCGGATTCTACCATATTTCAACTGGACTTAAAAATGCTAATTGAACCTTGGCTAACTGTTAAACAATGTGATGAAAAAGATATTAAAAAAAAGTGTTCAACAATTAAGATAAGTCTTTTCAAACAAAGCCCTGAATCTTCTACTTAGCGTAGAAAATCCAGGGCTTTTTATTCCAAAAATTGTCTTAGCGTATTCGCGTTTTGTCGGCAGGACCCCTATTTAATAGTATCCAGTAATACCATAAGCCTCAAAAGGATTCGAGCTTGTTGATCGATATCCTTCTGCTTTCGCATAATTTCCCACTGGATCATCAACCATGGGGGTATAACATGATTTTTGTCCGGAAAGTACTTTTCCATTTCCTCCAGAACTATTGCAATCATATGATCGGAGCTTTATCGAATGATCGGAATTATACTGGTGAATAAAGGCATTCCCTGTATAACCGGATGGCAAGGCAGAATTAAATGTAGTTTTCGCCCAAGCAGACTTACAGGATGGACTATATTTCACCTGAATTGTTCCAACAATGGTTCCATTATCCTTCTTCACATTCGTAGAAACTGCCGTGTAGGCATCATTTTGACAACCAGTAGAAACTGGACTCTTCCCGTTATAACTTGCAGCCTCTACATTGGGAATAGAAAATGACATTGTGGTTAACGCCAAAAATGAAAGAAATACCAATAATTTTTGTTTCATTATAATCCTCTCCTTGATATTTTTTCAATACTCTGAAAATTATATCGTTATGCGTATTTATAATCTATATAACTAAACTACTATCTTATTCAACAATCTGGCCCAATTGTTGAATAAAGATTAAACAGCACTCTTCAACTCCCTATGTTTGATGCAAATATCTCTCGAGTGCTCACTTATTCGCAGGATTTCATCACCCTTGATTGTAAGGTCAAAGTTAAATGGAGTGATTTCAGGACATGAAGATTTCGTGAAATCATAGTGAAATAAAGGAGTTGTACAAGACTCCATATTTCGCCATATTATGTACATTCTTCACGTACCCATTCAGGGCAAGGATTACATCATCCTTTTTCTTCTTCATCGAACGTCTCGCAAAGTTTGCTAGTTTCTCAGGATCATCCTCACCATTTGCGATCGCATGAAGCATGTCCTTTGATGAAACGCCCATAATATCCGATACGACAGAGCCTAATTTGATATTTGCACCATCAAGACCCTTTTGAATTACTAGCTCGTTCTTCAATAATACTTCTGCGATAACGAACAAGCTCACGCAATTCTCGCTGATTTCGAAAAGGATAAAGCTTGCCTTCAACAACCCATGACGAAGAAGTTGAACTATCCATTCAGCATCCTTGCCATCTGTTTTTCGACCAGGGACTGCTTTCATATGTTGTGCGTTAACAACTAAAAATTCCATTTCTTCAGCCTCAATTAAGTTCACGATAGGCTTCCAAAATACATCAAAAGACGCTTTGCACATGCAATAGCTTACTATTTGTTTTTGCCTTCATTTTTAACGACTATAGCACTAAACTCGCATTTATTTTTCTTTTTTAATTTATTTTTAACGTAATTTTCATAGGATGTTCAGGTTCCTTCGATACACTCAGAATACTTCTTTCTGGTCAACTTGACTTTAAATGAGAAACCAAAACCCTATAAGTAAGGAGATGAACAATATGAACTATGAAATATTTCAATGGTTTAACGGTTGGTCCGGCCATTTCTCTTATCTAGATAGAGGAATGATATTCATCACTAATAGCGTTCCATATGTGGTAATCGCACTTATGTTGTTCCTATGGTTTATTGCAAACAAAGAAAAACGAGCGGAAAAACAGTACACAGCTATATACGCTGTTTTTTCTTGCTTACTTGGATTGTTCATAAACGCAATCCTTCACCTTGTCTACTATCATCCACGTCCATTCGTGGCACACCATGTTCATCAGTTAATACCGCATCCTGCTGACTCTTCGTTTGTAAGTGATCACTCGGTATTAGTATTCTCCATAGCATGTACGATGGTGCTACGAAACGACTCGTGGAAGTATCCCACATTAGTATGGGCTATTATTGTTGGCATTTCGCGTATATTCGTCGGAGTCCATTATCCTGCAGACGTGATTGGTGGCGCCCTTATTTCATATGGGGTAAGCATATTCGTTATACAGTCTTCCAAAAAACTGGAGCCTTTGGTACAAGTGGTGTTCTACATGTATGACAGATTAACGAAACATATCCCTTTCCTGGCTAAGTACAACCATAAAGACTTAAGTCAAGATAGATAAGGATTTTTTCTAATGGAAAATCTACTAAGAGTTGAAATCCTATGGTTAATTGATAAACAAACTTTTTCTTATTATGTGGAAATGTTGTATTTTCTATTTTTGTCAGAAATGGAAATTGCTTCGTTACAATAATTACTTCCAAAAAGGAGATGAGTTAGCATTTTCTGAACAAACTGAAATGGTCCAACATTCAGGTCGGTAAATGCTATGCAAAGAATCACAAGTCACCATATTTTTTGGAGCCGTCAAGATTATGGCAACCACTGTGGGAGAAACAGCGCAGACTTCCTTAATGATTAACTTGAATTTGGATGGATATCCTTATTTAGAGAGAGAAATAAAATTAAGTTATGGGAAACCCTTTAAAGAAAGGAAGTTATATATGCAAGAAAACCAAAATAAAATGAAAATTTCACTTAACAAAGTGCCACAAGTGACGATGTTCTTTTGGATCATCAAAGTTTTGTGTACAACTGTTGGTGAAACATTTGCTGATTTCATCAATTTCAACATTGGACTTGGTTTAACTCTTACTACTATTATTATGGGAGTTGCGTTTTTTATTGCATTGTTTTTTCAATTTAAAGCAAACAAATATGTTCCAGCCATTTACTGGGTAACAGTTGTTCTTATAAGCGTATTTGGAACACTGGTAACGGATAATTTGACAGATAATATGGGTGTACCACTTGAGGTTAGTACAGCTGTATTCTCGGTGCTACTTGGACTGACTTTTTTATTTTGGTATCTTAGTGAAAAAACACTTTCGATCCACTCGATTTTTACTAGAAAAAGAGAAGTTTTCTACTGGCTTACGATCCTTTTCACCTTTGCACTTGGAACAGCGGTCGGTGATTTATATTCCGAACAACTTGGTTTTGGTTATCTTAATACAGGAATAGGCGTTGTTATTATTATTGCTCTTGTGTTCTTAGCTTATAAATTTTTAAAACTTGACGGTGTATTAGCTTTCTGGATTGCGTATATTTTAACTCGTCCGCTTGGAGCGTCAATTGGAGATTACCTATCCCAACCAAAAGTAAATGGCGGATTAGGAATCGGGACAACCGTTACGAGTGTGATTTTTCTTATCGCTATTTTAGCGATCATCGTTTTCCTTGCCATTTCAAAAATTGATACAAATGCTAAAAGTGATATAGTGGAAACAAACCAAAGTAATGCAAATAAGAAACATGTGCTAACACAAACGATTGTTGTACTCGTAATTTTCTTAGTTGTGGGTATAGGTGGTTATAACTGGCGCAGTAATAATATTGCATCACAAGGTGCTGCAGAGCAAGCTACATTAGCAGGTCAATTAAATGATTTTGTTAAAATTGAAAATGATATGCTAAACGCTGTAAATAAAAACGACTTTGCTTCAGCAAAAAAAGGCGCTGATAATTTGGAACATCAGTGGGATAAACAAGAACCTAAGCTTCGAAAATTTGATAGCACTACATGGATAAAAATTGATGGAACAATTGACTCTGTGCTAGCAGCGGTTCGTTCTTCAAAACCTGATGTTAATCAAAGCAAAACAGCACTTACTAATTCACTTAGTGTCTTAAAAGGTGCAAATAAAGCAACATCAAAGTCTGGTGCCTCACAAACTACATTATCTGGACAGTTAAACGATTTTGCAAAAATCGAAAATGATATACGAAACGCTGTAAACAAAAATGACTTTGCTTCAGCGAAAAAAGGGGCAGATGAATTAGAACATCAATGGGACACACAGGAACCTAAGCTTCGAAAAATCGATGGCGCTACATGGACGAAAATTGATGGAACAATTGATGTTGTATTAGCAGCAGTTCGTTCATCGAATCCTGATGTAAACAAGTGTAAAACAGAACTTAACAATTCACTTAGTACCATTAACGCAGCAAATAAATAATACTCTTAGGAATCGTCAATCGCGTTCCTTTTAAAATGGAACTCTTATTAAACTAAACTCACTCCATAAACTAAACACAATCTCACGATCGCTCTAGAATTCTTAGGATTTCATAGCTATATCATTAACCATTATCCATGTAAGATCAGGCATTACTCCTCAAGGATAGGGATTTATCTAAAAAAGCGTATCCTAAACTAGCCAATTATAGGAAGAAATTGGTTTTAGCAATGTTATGATCGCAGTTTCGGATGTATAATTGAAATTGGTATTTATGCAAAACATGAAGGTAGAAGTGACTAAAAGGAAAGCGAATTGTTTTGGCTATAATAGATATTGACCAATTGCTTTTTGAGACTGAAGAAATTGCCGAAGAGTCAACTCCATTCATCTCGATACAGTTGACAATTATTAGATAAAACGGATAACTGGTAAAGAAAAGCATGTCCAAAGTGGATATGCTTTTTTGTCACTTTGACCGATTATTTGCACTTATTTTAAGTGTTATTTTGCACATCCAACTTTAAAAACCCAGCTACCTTCACTTGAGAAGATTAGCTGGGTTTCTTAATAATTTACATCCAATCATTTATAGAATTATTCTGATTTATTTAGTAAAAAAGCAACTGATTATTATTTAGCAATCGCGCCCTTTTATTGAAAAAGAAACTTAAACTATTATTTTTCAAGGGTACTCATTATTTCATTAATAACTTCGGCGCAAGTCTTAATTTCTTTTATTCCACGAAACAAACTCACCAAAGGGCGGTGTCTGTCCAAAACCTAAAAAAATTCATCCATCAACTGTTTGGATTAACTTCATAAGTTAGCAATTTAAAGGAAACTGTTCCTCTATGTTTCTAGGAATATGTTTTTGCACCAGAACCCATAATGTATCGAACCTAACAAAATGATTATGTTATTTCCCACTTTTCATTAAAATCTTCTCATCTTTTATGACGGAAAGCACTTGCTGAAAGCTTTAAACAGCTTTAATTGCCCTTTTGTGCGAATTTTACCTGACATGACGGCTGATAATATCCCTGTTTCTTTGGCCATCAGCCGAATCCATGTTTGACTGTCTGCAATAAGTTGGAAATCTGCATCCCCGAGATGTCCCTTTTCCACAGTAAGGGTCTTGTTCTTTATGATAACCGTTGCTTGAGCATTTTCTTCTCCAGTAAATGTAAAATGGTAGGTAGCAGCTAAATCTTTTGCTTGATTTCTTTGAAACATATGAGGAAGCACCTGCAAAAACGCACGGATTGATTTCGATCGTAAGCCGTTGCTCACCGGTCGAACTTGTTTATGGGGAAAACGCTTTTTGACATGATCCTCAGCGTCGGAATTCGGCACTACATACACCATTTCGTTTTTATCCTGTAGTGGTTTGACAACGTCCTTCAAAAATTTCTTGCGATCGTCAAGAAACACACCAATTACATCTTCTCCAGCAGGACAAACGGACATACAGTAGGCCGCTTTATAGCTAGCTCCAAAAGAAAGGCTCTGCCACATAGATGCTGTTTCTGCATCATTTACTTTGTCCCTGTATGATTTAGAATTTTTGCTGTCGGTAATCTTCTTCACCCAATCGCTGAAGCCGCCGGAAAATTCTCGATAGTTGTGCGTATAACAGGCGGAGAAATTAAAATGACCATCAGCGCCAATGGCTCCTACCGGGCAGGCAGCTACGCACAATTTGCACTCCAAACACGGATTATAATCAATGGGCTGACTTTCCGAAGTCATATCTGCATTTGTAAGGATCGTACCTAACAAAATAAAGTTGCCGAACTTGGGATGAATGACATTTCTATGGATGCCTATTTGTCCGAGTCCAGCCGCAACCGCAATTGGTTTATGTGAGATGACCCATGCTTTTCCGGTACTTTCCTGCTCCATCGGGAATCCTGCTGGCGGATTCAATGCTTTGATGCCTTGCTCTTCAAGCTCTTTCACGATTTCATGTCCGATATGCGTTACGTTATCGACAACATGATGAAATTCCGTATTTGCAATGGATCGAGCTGTCGAACGCAAGGGCTCGCGGTTCATTTTACAGACGAAACTAATAAGCGTCCTGGCTTCAGGAAACAGATTCAAAATTTCTTTTTGTTGGTCCTCAAGTTCGCTTCGGTCAATAGTGACGAATCCAACATCGTCGGCTCCTGCATGTAGACATAAATCCCGCAACCATTGTGTATCTATGCGCCTGCCTTCGGTCCCCTGCATATTTTCCTTTTTCTTGTAATATTGTTTTACGGTAGGATGATCATTTATTGTCCCCTTTTTCATGGCACTCAACTCCTTAGTCATTCAATTTAACGCCCAGTCGTACTGTTTGATGGCCTGCCCAATCATTCGAAGTGTGCATTTCATACAGACTTCGTAAAATTGATTTTTAGTTCTAGCGTTGTAAATGTCTCCCCTTTGCTGAGGGTAGATGCATAGGCTATTCTCATCGCTGTATCAGTAGCATCGCAAAGTACGCCGTCGTGAAGCTTTCTACCAAGGCTCACAGAAACGTGTACGGAAAGCTTATCGGAACGGTCAAGACTTACAGTTTCTTTCTTCTTGCCCATCGATGATCAGACGACATCCACTATGACAGCATCCTTGTCAGATTTCGTATTATCGCCTTCTAAGTATTATAGATAATTTGTGAGACTGATCGGTCTTTTTTAGAGTAAAAAAAAAGCCATCTCCGGCTTCTTTTTAGACTGCTAGGCACAGTTCTGAGCAAGAAACGATCTAAGATGATGCACAGCTCTTTTCATGTACTCTTGGCTCTTGTAAAGTTTGCTAAGTGCTAGCGCCCCCTCCAGCGTGGAGATTAACACGGTCGCCACAAACTCGGGATCCACTCCTTGTTTAACCTCCCCCTTCTTTATGCCTTCCTGAACAAGATTACAAACCATTCCGAGCAAGCCATCCATTGCTTCACGGACTTTTTCTTGAAGCAATGGGTCTGCGTCATCTGCTTCAATGGCAGCATTCATAATCGGGCAACCTCCCGGGAACAATTCTCTTTCAGCAATCCCCTCAAATACGGAAATAATGGAATGAAGGCGTTCCATGTATCCTTGTTTACCTGCCATTGCTTCAGAGAAAAAATGACTCATAGTGTCAATGGAAAAGGAGAAAGCGCTCAACATTATTTCCTCTTTATTTTCAAAATGGTTATAAATCCCTCCTTTTTGAAGACCAGTCTCGTGCATGATGTCGGATATAGAAGATGCCCTATATCCTTGGCTATTAAAAATTTTTGATGCTTTTTCTAAGATCAGGGCTTTAGTCTGTTCTCCCTTGCGATTAACCATGAATCTATTTGCCTCCTTTTGAAAAAGATTTACGAAATTTATAAGACCATTCGGTCCTTTTTATTGTACAATTAGGTAGTATCTTTGTAAAGTGCAAAAAATAACAGGGAAAATTTTTGATTAAAGTGGGTTACATCACATTGACTGAATAAAAGGAAGACAAGCAAAACAGACTTCCTACGTCCTAGCAAATATAAGTAGCAAATGCAAACAATGGTATGTCAACACTAAACTAGACAACTTTTTTAAGATGTTCAAGTTTGTAATCAATCGGACTTACATAACCCAGTGTCCCATGAATTCGTATGTGATTAAACCAGTGGACATAATCCTGTAATTCCCTTGTTAATTCTTCTAAACTATCAAAATGTTGACCTTTCACAAACTCCGTTTTGATGATTTTAAACGTTGCTTCAGCTACGGCATTGTCATATGGATAGCCCTTCATGCTTAAAGATCGTTGAATGTTAAAGGTATTTAAAGCATCATCCATGAGCTTATTTTTAAACTCAATCCCACGATCCCTATGGAAGATATTTGTCGAACTCTTTAATCGGGAAATCGTGGGCTTCAGTAAAGGAACAAACAAATATGCTTTTCTTGTCTATCGTGCATTCGCCTCCATCAAGGTTGACCTTCGTAAGATCCAGACCACTGTCATTTCTTCTTCCTGGTCGAACGCGCGGTTCAGTTCATTTTTCTGTTCGGATTTATTACATGATTTGGTATGAGGGTTAAATTAATTCTTCGTCTAGAAACGATGAGACCACGTTTCTTTAGTTCTACTTTGATTTTACGTGTTCTATAATTTTGACGGCTCGTATGGAAAATATCGATTATATCCGAAGTAATATCATCCTCTGTTGATCTTTCTTTCGCCTCATGATAATAGGTGCTTCTAGGGATTTGCAGGACTTTACACATTGCTGATATCGAGTATTTATGCGGATTATTCTTAATCACATTTACTTTCGTCCTAGTATCAGCGCGGCTTGCTTTAACATGTCATTTTCCATTTCGAGTTGCTTATTTCGCTTTCGGAGTTCCATGAGTTCCTTTTATTCATCGGTTAGATTGTCTTTTTCCTTAAAAGAACCCGAGTTCTGACTCTGACCCACCCACTTATCTAAAGAAGAAGAAGTCAGATCATACTCACGAATAATCTCTTTTCTTGACTTCCCATTTTGGTACAGCTGCACCATCTGTTGTTTGAACGCTTCGGTAAATGTTCGGCGTTCTCTTTTGGCCATGTAGCTTTTCCTCAAATGTAGTTTCTGTAGTCTACTTGACCTTAAAAATTCTGTCCAACTAAGTGTAGCCTATTCATTTATTTCCGCAGTTAATGTAAAGAGACAATAAAGTTATTTAATATAAAAACCTTAAACATGTATAACCCCGTTCTGATTATCAGACGGGGTTAAAATAAAGTTGTTAAATTTTAATGTAAAACACTTCACTGTACTTAAAAAAATAGAGTATTATTCATATAGATATCCACAAAGCACCGCAGAACGCTAACAATTAACAACCTATCCAATCGGATCAATGTACCACATCTATCCCAAAATCTTCGAGGAGTTTTGTAAAATATACAATCAATATATTTTAAGATTGATTTTTATTTTCCTTTGTAAACAATCTTTCCGTCAACAATAGTGTAGACCACTGGAGTTTCAGAGATGTCTTTTGGGTCAATTTTGGTAATATTCTTTTCAAGAACTACAAAATCAGCCTTATTGCCAACCTTAAGACTACCTAAGTCATTACGGAAAATCTGGTAAGCCACATTTTTTGTAAAAGACTGAACCATTTCCTCAACAGTGAGAGCCTGAGAAGAATTACGAACTAAATCGGAATCCTGTTCTTTTAGATATGGACTATTTCTAGTGACTCCAGTTTCTATAGCGTTAAGTGGACGGTAATCGGGAGTTGGAGAATAATCACTACTACTAGCAATAGTTACCCCGGTATCCCACATCTTTCGGGTTGGGTACATTGCCAGTGCACGCTTCTCACCTATCATTGACTTTTCCAACTCATAGTATTGATCCTTATAAAACCAGAAGGGTTGCATGCTTGCAATGACTCCCATTTCGGCCATACGGGTTATGTCACTATCTTGGATAGATGAAATATGAGTAATAGTATGACGGGAATCACGTTTACCGTTAGCTTTAATAGCCTTCTCAATGGAATTGAGACTCATTTTCACAGCTCCATCACCGATAGCGTGAAAATGCACCTGTATATCTTCTTTGTCCAATGTGGAAACCATATGATTAAATTCTTTAACCTCCCAATTCGCTTCACCATGGTGGTTATGTCCCATACCAGCGTTCTTTGTATATGGATCAACGAATAGTGCAGTCTTACCTTCGGTTACACCATCGGCAAACAGTTTTACGGTATTGATTTTCAGCAAATCGGAGTTGTACTTTTGACGAGCATCTAAAATCGTTTTTACAGCTTTTTCTGGCTGGGTCCCTGGATCGAAGGTAATTGCAGTCGCAACTCGCAAAGTCAATTTACCTTCTTTTTCTAGCTGATTCATTACTTTCAAACTCATTTCGCTACCGGACATGTTCATGATTCCAGTGATACCGAAACTATGCATTTCTTCCTGAATTGCTAAGAAAGCCTCTCTATACTGCTCCTCACTAATCTCAAACAAACTCCGTACATCAGCGAGCAAATCAGTTGCACCTTCACGTAATACTCCTCGGGGAGATCCGTCTGGATTACGTTCAATCATGCCACCTTTTGGAACCTCTGAATCCTTTGTATCTTTAGTAATATCTGCCATCTCAAGTGCCTTGGAGTTTACCCATACAGAATGGCCATCGATAGAATTAAGGATTACTGGAATATCGGAAACAACAGCATCCAAATCCTCTTTCTTTGGGCCTGGGTTTGTACCATCTGGTTGTTCATACTGTCCATTTAGCCATCCTGTACCTGTAATGATTTTGGCGTCAGGGTTGTTCTTTCTAAATTTAGCGACAGCCTGAATATATTCTTTATGACTTTTTAGTTTTGAAAGATCTACTGCAAATAGCTTAGAGATCCATAGGCCTGGAGGATGAATATGACCATCCATAAAGCCAGGGGAAACCATCTTACCTTTTAGGTCAATGACCTGTGTGTCGTCCCCAACATATTTTTCCACATCTTTGATACTTCCAATAAAGATGATTTCACCATCTTTGGATGCTATCGCTTCAGCTGTAGGTTTAGCTTCATCCACGGTATGTATAATACCGTTTTTAAGTACAAGTGTCGCCTTTTCCTTAGATGCCTCACTAGCTATTTCTTTATCTTTTTCCTCAGTTACGTCTGTTTGATTTGTACAAGCATTTAAAACTATCAACACAGGCAAAAGAATTGTAATCAAAAATGTAAATTTGGAATTACGTATGATACTGTTCAAAGTATTCACATCCTAATTTAATTATGTGCATTCACTATAGTTCTAACTATGTGCCAAGAATTTTATCGTATGAAAAAGAAAACAAGTATTGGTACTGATTTTTTCAATCAACTAAATAAATATCTCCTTTTAGATTAATATCTTTCATTTATCAGATTAGTAGAATAGAAAATGAAAGAAAAAATTATTTTATCATTCAGATAGAGTCCTATTCCAGTTCCTGAGAAATATTTTCAATAACCAGTTCATCCTTCATTTTTTATCTCTGATGATGACACTTCTTTTAGACAAATCTTTCAACATCAAAAGGTATTTGTTATTTTGTCTTAATAGTGCATGATCAGTTTTGAAGCCAACATTTGAAAAGTGAAAGCGCCTTCACGTTACTCCAAGTCATTTACGCTCTTGTTCCAAAAACATAATTCACGTCCATTTTCTTAGATCTAACTGAAAAACTTCTTTTTCCTCTCGCTGTTCCATAACAACTGATTGATAATCGGGACATTTCTTCATTTTTATCGCGAATGAAGCAGGCGATACTTGAAAAATAAACATCAGCCTTTTTGTTGTGTATTCATATTAATTCCTCCTCTCAATAATTAAAATTGGTGAATTTTCAAGGATTCTTGAAGAGCAAGTCCTGACATTTAGGTTAAGTGCAAATTTTATGCCAATTGCAAGTAATTAGAATAATAATATAATTATCAAGGGTTTCTCTTAAAATAACATTCCGGATGGAAACAATTATCTCCCAAAATAGGGATATATTTAATTCAAAACTTCATAATTTATGCAATTCAAAGTAGAAATTTGCACCATTCCAATTTTTCAGTGATTTCTTCATTTTGGCGTACCACCAACATTTTGCGGAAAACATACGCTAAGGGTATTTTCCTGACGGTATCCCTACCATAAACACAGATTGATAGATTGATAAATCTACCCTAATGGTTTTTAACACATAATATACTTTCTTGTTCCTATATACGATTAGTGCCATAAGGACAGCCGCCAATTGGCGACCTTCTTATGGCACTAACGCCCGTTTGTTGAATTTAATCTTTTTTACCTTGATTGACCTTAATTAATTCATCAAGCTTCTCATTTCTTTCTCGGTCTAATTTTGTTTTTTCATTCATGAACTTAATTACCTTAATTACAAAATAAATGGAAAAGCCAGTAATAACTAAACAAAAAATAATGGGTAAAAAAGCTATAAGAGCAAATAATCCATCTCCACCATTAATCATTTCAAACCTCCAAAGCTATTAAATTATTAATATTATACATTTTCTCTTTCCTCCAAGGTTTGGACGAACCTTAATAAATATCCGTCTGGGTCCATAATTAAAAATTCTTTTTGTCCCTTTAATTTATTATTCGCCCTATACCAATTCTCCTGAATTTCTATCTTAATCGGATACTCATACATTCTTAGACTCTTATATATTTCGTTAATATCACTTACCGTTATTTGAAAGTTAATTCCCCTCCCAAAAGGATATGTTAACTCCGCAGTCTGCCAATAGCCATTTATCTCTTCAATCATAATTTGACAGTCATTTAGTGATAGCATAGCGAACTTATCTTCTGGACGTTGGTACTCTAACTTAAACGAGAGAATGTTTAAATAAAAATTTAGACTTTTATTTATATCTGAAACTGATAGCTCTGGTACTAATGTATTTAGTTTAACATCATATCTTTCTCCATTTCTAATCTGTAATATATGTACCCTACCCTTTATTCTATATCATTCCTTTCTGCTAAAAAAAAGAAGCTAGTTTTACCTTTATCATGCATATATTCATATATGGACAAGGTAGAGGGTGAATAATTGATGACTAAACAATCTCTTTTTAAAGGAACTATGATTTTAACAGTTGCCGCATTCATTACAAAGATATTGGGATTTGCCAACGGAATAGTGTTAGCAAATGTAATAGGTCTTGAAGGTGTCGGTCTTATCATGATGGCAATGCCTGTTACTGGTCTTTTAATTACATGAACTACGTTAGGACTTCCCATAGCTATATCTAAACTGGTTGCTGAAGCCGAAATAAAGGGAAACTATAGACGTGTAAAAAAAATCCTGATTGTATCATTAGTAACTACTAGCTTATTAGGATTAGTTTTAATGATTATTGCAATTTTCGGTGCTAAGGCATTATCTTCACATTTCTTAACAGATCAAAGAGCTTATTATTCTTTACTTGCCGTGATACCGATAGTTCCTATTGTGGCAGTTTCTTCAGTCATAAAAGGATATTTCCGTGGCAAACAAAACATGACGCCAATTGCGCTATCCCAAGCAATTGAGCAAGTTGTTAGAATTGGGCTTATATTTTTTCTAGTTCAGTGGCTACTTCCTTATGGAATCGAATATGCTGCAGCTGGGGCAATTCTTTGTGGCATTATTGGGGAGGGATTTTCTCTACTATATTTATTCTCTGTATTTAAATGGTCAAAACATAAAAAATTCAAATTACACCATTCCTTTATAAAACAGATCAGAAAAGGTAAGGAAATTTTCTTCGATTTACTTAAAACTGGACTTCCGACAACTGGAAACGGCTTAATACAATCTTTGATAGGAATTATTCAGCCCATTCTGATTACACAAAGTTTGGCTCTGGCCGGTTTGGAACGGCTTTAGCTACCAAACAATATGGTATTGTGATGGGGTATGCTATACCTTTAATGCTTCTTCCGGGTTTTGTAACTAATTCTTTATCAATAGCTTTAGTACCAGCTATTAGTGAATCGAAAGAGAATAATAATCATCTTCTTATGAAGAAAAGAATTCAACAAGCTGTTAACATAGCTTTGATTGTAGGCGTTCCATGGACAATCATTTTGTACGTTTTTGCAGAGCCTTTAACGACACTGATATATAAGTCACCAGAAGCAGGTACTTTTCTTAAAATCATGGGGCCATTCTTTCTATTACACTACTTTCGTACTCCCTTTCAAGCAGTACTGATTGGTTTAGGAAAAGCAAATACTGTCATGATAAATAATTTAGTGGCTTCTATAATATCCCTAATTTCTATAGTGTTTCTTGCTTCCAACCCTGAATTGGGGATTTATGGAGTCGCCCTATCTTTAAATATTGGATTGACCTTAGGTACATCCCTTCATTTCTTTTCAATTAAAAAATTAATTGGGTTTAATTTAAATTTAATCGATACTATCAAAGTTATTTTATCCGGTATTATTATGGGGTACGGTGGATTAATTACACTTAAATATATTGAAAATGAGACTACTAATTTAATCGTGATATTGGTTATATCTTTAATGATTTCCTTAAGATACATCTTCATTCTCTAAACTTATTCCTATCCAAATATTATGTGTCCAATCTAAGGGTTCAGCCAATTCACTTAGTCGTTTAGAACGTTTCGTTAGTATTTGATAAGTATTATGTGGCGTTTCATTCATTGTTTTAAAGACTCTCTGTATAAAATCCAGCAGAACCTCCAATCCGACATGGAATTGGGCAGTTTTTTTATTTTATGTTTTTCTCTTTTTATAAATATAATTCAATATTAGGACATTAATTCCTTCTAGAACTGCGCATTGCTCTCCGGCGGTCGTGCAGTACCATCAGGATAATTATTCCCATCATCACTCCCAAGACGCTACTTAACTCGGTGGTTAGTACATATGCAAGCGGGTACTCTAGAGCAGGTTGTGCATCGGGGCGAATGGCGGACAAGCGGTTAAAGAGGTTATGAGAAAACAGCATTCCCGACGAGATCCATGCTGCTGCCATAGGAGGGAGGAACCTCTTCGACCCGCGGCGGGTGGTCAGTACCAACAAACCCCATGCCCCCGCGAAGGCCCACACACCGGTACTCAACGACAATAGGTGCCACCATATATCGCGGTTATCCAACATAGCTGGGTTGATGCCAATAGTTCCACCAACCGCCCAGAATAGCTTAATAAATCCAAGCAGGATACAGCCAGCCGCGACAAGCCTAGCCAAGGTGATATGCAGTTTCTGGCTGTTGCCCGGGAGTAATTCAATGTCGATTGGATCAGCAAATGCCTCTGGCCAACGCGCTTTAGCGTATCCAGCTAAGGCGAAAGGTAGGCAGATGCCGACTCCAACCAGTGAGACCATTACGAAAATCTGCTCATATACCCAAACGTTGACAGCTCCTGCCTGCTGATCGCGTATCATAGCAGCAGGACCAAGCACAGGTGCTAGCAACAGCATAGGAATAAGTAAACCAGTACCTACCCAGACGGGCAAGGCAACCAACCAGGCGGGCAGTCGCTCACCCCATGTCATGCTAAACGCCAATGCTAACAGGATACCAACTGCAGCTAGAACCATTGTTACTGCGTTTGCAGCGCGCCAACTTGGGTCGCCCATTTGTTCGGTCGGCATGAAGAGACCGAACGTCCAGGCGATTTTGATTAACAGATAAGGCATTAACGCTATAGCGGCACCATAACCCCAAAATCTACGCTTCTTCATCAAATGTGAAATTGGCTGCTTTTTCATTACTGTCATGAGGTCACCTCAGCTGCCAGACCAGTGAGTTCGTAAATCTCTACCTCTACAATGAACAGAGCGCTTCCATTTAAACTCTCATGTTTATTTCTATTTATAACTATAAATAAACACCCCTTAAGAATTATTATTTAAACTGTTTTAGTTTTAATGAAATATAGGACTTTTCACGAAGATAATCATTCCCCCCCATTACACTCACCGTCAATACCCTAAAAACTGCTCTGCTCGCTTTAACTTTAACATAATATTCCAACAAGGAATCCCTTATTCTAAAAAATTGACACAAGAAGATCGCCTTCATTGACGACCTTCTTGTGTCAATAACTAATATGCCATTACTATTATTTAAATTGGATTATTCTTTTTATAAAAGGCTCTTTTCGTAAAGATTGTTGTTTTTAAAACGAAACTATTTAAGGTTGATTGGAGCGGAAGTGCGAGAC